>CAYYTE010000001.1:0-3644 GCA_964474685.1 uncultured Staphylococcaceae bacterium
TAAAGAAAGAGGAAGTACAATATGATTGAATTTTCACAATATTATGTCGAATATGTTGAAACATTATTTAAGAATATTTGGAAGTTTATTGTTACTTTCTTTGGTGCTTTTTGGAATATATTTGCTGAAGATATTCCAGGATATTTTAAAACAATGATTGAGAGATCGGTAAACTTTAATCCTTTCGAATGGATTGCACTTGTCCTTACCTTTATTCTCAATGTTGCTTTATTTACTTTTATTATATTACGATTAATTCAATTATGTCGAAGACATATTATATTTCGTAAAAGAGAAATTGAAAAACAAGAATTAATTGATGAAATTAATACTTTAAATTCAAAAGTACTTGCTTTAATTGATGAGAAGAATCGTATACTTGCGGTTAAAGTATCCTCAATTACGGGTCAATTATCAACCGATGAATTAAATGCTACGAATGCGGCACTTGAAGGAACGGAAGAAAAACCTGCTGAGGTTACAAAAGAAGCAGGGGGTAGTCGTTTCGTTAAGTTAATTGATGTTGATAATGAATATTCGGATAAGATTACTTCAATTATTATGAAAGAATCGGATATGTTGAGTCTTGCTCAACTTGTAGACCGTTTTGTTAATTATTCAGCAAATCAAATGCATTTGTATTATGATAGAAATGTTATTGCTACTTATTTCTCTGGTATGGCTACTTCTAAGATAATGATTCTAGAAGGTATATCTGGTACTGGTAAAACAAGTTTACCTTACGCGATGGGACATTTCTTTAAGAATAATGCAGGTATCGTTTCTGTTCAACCTTCTTGGAGAGATAGAGCTGAGTTACTTGGTTATTTAAATGAATTTACAAAACGTTTCAATGAAACAGACTTCTTAAAATTCCTTTATGAATGTACATATCGTGAAGATGTTAATTTCATTGTTCTAGATGAAATGAACCTTGCCCGTATTGAATATTATTTTGCTGAATTCCTATCCATTATGGAAATGCCAGATAAATCAGAATGGTTAGTGGACTTAGTTCCCGACTCTTGGCCAAATGATCCAAAACATGTGATTAATGGTAAGATTCTAGTACCTCAGAACGTTTGGTTCATTGGTACCGCAAATAAGGATGATTCAACATTTACAATCACCGATAAGGTTTATGACCGTGCTGTCACTGTTGAATTAAATAGTAAAGCAAATTACTTTGATGCTCCTTATACAGAAGCAGTAGATATGAGTTATGAATACTTAGATAGCCTTTATCAAAAAGCATGCGAAGAACATGCCATATCTCCTAAGAATTTACAAGCATTTGATAAACTGGATAGTTTCATTCAAGCCAAATTTAAAATTGCCTTTGGTAACCGTATTGTGAAACAAATTAAATTATTTGTTCCTGTATATGTTGCTTGTGGCTGTGATGAATTAGAAGGATTAGATTTCATGTTACGTTCAAAGATACTTCGTAAATTTGAGTCATTAAATCTTGCTTTCTTACATGATGAACTTGATGAATTAATTAGTTTATTAGATAAACTATTTGGTAAGAATACATTCAAGATTTCCATTGCATATTTGAAAGACTTACAAAAGATGAGTTAAACAAAAACATTTTATGACAATATGTAACGTCATAAAATGTTTTTTTAAATTAAAGGAGGACTTATGTTACAAGAATTAGATGAATTTTGCGAAAAGATGATAGAACAAGTAGATACATTATCTTTAGATAATGAAGTTGTTACAGCTGTTCGTAATACCCTTTTTGGTGGTTCAAATTCCTTTGTAAGTAAGGAATTACAAGAATCAAAAATATTTGATGAGGCTTGGGTTAAGACAATTGAAGCCTTGATTCCATCCATCGATGCCATTATTCGAAATCCTAAATCTTCGATACGTATTGAACAAGATATTGTTCCTGTTGAAAGAGCAAAGGGGTTTAGTTCAAACTCTGTAAGGCACCTTGCTTCTCATACAGAAAATGTTCGAGAAGTACATAAAGATGGATCAGTTACTCCTAGTAAGGTATTAGTTGAGTATAGAGAAGAAGATTTTGAAATCTATGAAAATAGGTTCTTAAAAACGTTAGTTAATCGTTTATATTACTTTTTAACGAAACGTTATGATGCAATCAAAGATCAATATGAATCATTTACAAGAGATACTTTGGAAGTAAATTCGAATTTTAAAACTCTTACTTCAACAGTAGATTGTCATATGACTTTAGATGTAAAGAGTTTCTTTGGTAATGAAGAATTAAATCAAAAGAATTACTCTTTAATTGGACGTGTAGAGAGATTATTATTACTTGTAAAAGGATTTCGTGCAACAAATTTCATATCGGAGGATTTAAAAAGGGCAAAAGAAGTGGTTCCTCCAATTATGAAAACGAATATTATTACTCATAATATGCACTTTAAGAATTGCTACTTATTATGGCAATATATAGAACGATATACTTCCTTAGGTTTTGATGTACAAACGAAAGAAACTCCTGTTGTTATGGAAGAACTTTATCAAAAGAAGCTTTTAGATACTGCAATGATGTTTTATTTATTCCATGAACAAAATGATGAAGCATTTGAGAGTTCTTTAAATTTAGATAAAGCAAAAGAAAAATTGTTAAAACGTAGCAGGAATTTAAAAAATGGGGATATTGATTTTGAATTACTTCCAAAAGAACTTCCGATGGAATATAATGGTGTTACAGATGAATTCTTAAAAGCGGCTAAAAAGTTATTTAAAGATCCTTATAGTGGTTTAATTGAACAAGGTACGGAGCCAAGTCTTGCGTTAAGGAAAGTAATAAAACAAATGCTTTCTATTGTTAATGCGGTATACAAAGCAATGTTTGATATTCCTCAAACGGATACAGATATTTATCAACAATTATCAAATACCGGATTGAATGATGAAGAAGAAGTTGCTAAGTATAAGAAACAGATATCTATTATGAAAACTGTTGTATCTGTTAAGAAACAAGACTTAATTCAATCCGAGAAGGAACTTGCTCGTTATGAAAAATATCTTGCAAAACATTTACTGAATATTGAAAAGAATAAAAAGAAACAAGCAGCTTTAGAAAAGAAGCTTGAACAAATGAAATTAAAACGTGAATTAGATGACTTAAAAGCTAAAGATTTAACCTTGTTATCAAATGATAAAATAGCACAAATAAAAAATAGAATTAAAGAATTGCGTCTTCAACTTATGACAAAAGAACAAAGAGAAAAAGAAGAAGCAAAAGATGCTATCAGAGAACAAAAAGCCTTACTGGCAAAACAACTTCGTGAAGACAAAGTTGCAAGAGCTACTGCGAAAGCTAAGTATATTGAATTATCGAAACAAGATACTACAAATTATTCTACAGATGAAATCGAAAGTTATAAGCAAGAGTTACTAAACTTAAAGAAACAATCTATGACTAAGGAAGAGTGGCAAGCTTATTTAGACAAAGAAAAAGAAAAAAATCGTATTGCGTTAGAAAAAGAAAAAGCAAAAAAGGCGCTACTTTTAAAGAAACAAAAAGAAAAAGAGCAGGCAAGAATTGCTCTACTTAAGAAAAAAGAAGAAGAAAAGGCAGCTTTAATAAAACAAAGGGCTGAAGAAAAAGCCGCAAGAGATAAAGAAAAACAAGAAGCGAAAGAACAAGCAAGAATTGC
>CAYYTE010000001.1:3744-40498 GCA_964474685.1 uncultured Staphylococcaceae bacterium
AAAAAGCCGCAAGAGATAAAGAAAAACAAGAAGCGAAAGAACAAGCAAGAATTGCCCTACTTAAGAAAAAAGAAGAAGAAAAGGCAGCTTTAATAAAACAAAGGGCTGAAGAAAAAGCCGCAAGAGATAAAGAAAAACAAGAAGCGAAAGAACAAGCAAGAATTGCTCTACTTAAGAAAAAAGAAGAAGAAAAGGCAACAAGAGAGAAGCAAAAACAAGATGAAATTGAAAGATTGAAAAAACTTGCGGATGAAGAAAAAGCCAAGATTGATTGTAAGAATAAAGAATTAGAAGAGCAAAAAGAAATAGCTAAAAAAGAACTTGCTGAAGAATTAAAGGCGAAAAAAGAACTTGATCAATTAGATAAAGAAATTGCGGAAGCAGAGATTAAATATGGACCAAATAGTTTGGAAGTTCTTGCGAAAAAATATATTCGTTCCGCAAACAAACTTTATCAAAAAGCAATGGAACGAAAAGAAGAATTAAAGAAAGAGGACCAATCTCTGGATAAAGTAAATAAATAGGAGCATATATGTCAAAAGAAAAGAAAACAAAACAACTTACGAAAAAGCAGAAGATTATTAATGGTATAACAAATGGAATATGTGCTCTTATTTTCCTATTAACGCTATATGTACTTGCTTCCGCATCCATATCTGCTTCAAAGAATGGAAGACCTAAAGTATTTGGCTATCATATTGGCGTAGTTGGAACGTCATCGATGGAACCGACGATTAAAACATATTCATTTATCTTTTACAAAGACACCGACTTTCATAACGTTGAAGTAGGACAAATTATCGTTTTTAAAAACATTGAAGAAGGCAGTGTAGTATATGGGCAAGATATTGTCCATAGGGCATATGCTTTATATGATACAGAAGGTGTTAAATATGCTTGGTTAAATGAGGATATGACAACATCTACTTTAGATGATAAAGAACATACACTTGCAAAGATTCAAACTAAAGGCGATAATTCAGAAACAAATTCGCTTCCTGATGCTATGTTTGTTACGGTAGATAATTTCTATGGAAAATTATCCAGTCATAATTACTTATTCGGTTTAGGCAAACTTCGTTTAAAAGGGAATGGCTCAATTGTATTCATTCTTTTGTTAATATGTTTCATGGGAGTATTTATCAGTGCTTTAATAACTATCATAAAAACTATTTTACTTGAGAAAGAAAAGAAAGCAAAAGAAATTACAGAGGATGCTAAGAAACAGCAAATTATTGATGAGTATTTAAAACAACAAAACGAAAATAAAGAAGAAAATACTTCTTCTGATTAATTCAAATATTATTAATTAATAGCAGGACATTTAATTGTTTTGCTATTTTTTAATATTGAATTTTGCGCATTTGTGCAAAAGCTATTTTTGTTTATATAAGAAAGATATCTTTTATTATGGCAAATGATCCAAGTGCTGAAATAGCAGTAGATTATAAAGCTAAATATAAAGGGAAAATCAGAGGCAATTATGTCCTTTGGGACAAAGATATGCATAGATAGTGATATAATCTATTTGCCTCTTTATATAGCTTATTTGTTATAGCTCAATTCATACTGAATACGAAAGGGATTTACCACCCCTTTTTTATTATGCTTTATCACTAGATATAAATAGAATTGTTGTATTTGATTATATACAATTCTTTTGTATAAATAAACGTTTTATAGTATAATAATATCTAGAAGGATTTTTAAGGTGAAGTGATGAAACGTGTGTATAAAGATTGGAGTGTTCTTGATATTGTTATGAGTTTTGTATACATTGTATCGTTACTTGTAATATCAATTATCTTCCATTCGAGTCCTATATCAATTGTTATGGCAATTGGTGGTATTATTGCGGGAATATTGAATACCAAAACGAGTCGGTTTTGTTTCCCTATCTATTGTATTACTGCACTACTTTATGCGTATATCTCATTTCGTAATGGGGTGTATGGAGAAACAATTATGAATGTGTTTTATCTATTTCCTTTATATTTAAAATCAAGCTTAAAGCTATTTGATAAAAATGCAAAAGGTAGAACAAAGTTCTTAGTTAAACATGCAACAAAGAAACAAATTATTACCTTTTTTTTAATTGGGTTAGGGATATTTTTAGGATATGGTGGCTTATTATATGCCTTACATAGTAAGTTCCCTTCATTAAATAGTTTAGCAATTGCAATATCTGTTGCTGCAAGTTATTTTTCTTCCAAGCATATATATGAACATTGGGGGCTATGGATTGTTTACAATATGTTATTAATTGTCTTATGGATGCTGAATATGGATGCCGCATCCTCCGATGCTGTTCCTATTATTGTACAAGATATCATTTATACAATTTTAAATGTATTTGGAATGATTGAATGGCGAAAAATAGAAAAAGAACAAAAACAAATATTATTGAATGAATCAAAGGAGAATTGATATGAGTAGTTTAAAAGAACTTGAAGAGATTGTATTAAATGAAATTCAAAAAGGCGCTTTCCCAGGATGTAACTATGGAATTGTTTTTAAAGATAAATTCTATGTAAATTCTTTAGGAAATAAAGCAATCATACCTACTGTTGAAAAAAACTCAATTGACACTTTATACGATATGGCATCTTGTTCAAAGGTGATTGCAACAACTTCTTGTATCTTAAAGTTATTGGAAGAGGGGCGTCTTCGTTTACATACAAAAGTATCTACAATTTTACCTAGATTTCGTCATTTAGATACTACCATATTTGACTTAATAACTCATACATCTGGTTTAAGAGAAGATGTTGCGGGCACTCATGATATTAAAAGTTGTAGTGAAGCAATGGATAAAATATATAGTGAGGAACTTATATATGCTCCTCACTCCAAGATCCTTTATTCAGATACTGGATTTGTGTTACTTGGTAAAATTGTAGAAGCAATTACGAATATGAGTTTAGATGAATATGCTTATAAAGTGGTGTTTAATCCTTGTGAAATGATAGATACTTGTTATAACCCTCAAGATATCAATCGCTGTGCTCCAACAGAACTAAGAGTGGATAATGTCTATAATGGTATCGTAAGAGGACATGTTCATGATGAACAAGCGTATGGTATGGGTGGAGTTGCTGGTCATGCAGGGGTATTTTCGACAGTTTCTGATTGTTGTCATTTTATCCAAATGATTTTAAATAAAGGAGTTTATAACAACACTAAAGTATTTAGTGAAGAATCAATTGATTTATTATATAAACCGCTTGTAAAAGAAACAACAGGTGTGAATATTTTAGGTACGATTCGTGGAGTTGGTTGGATGTTTCCAGGTGATTATCCATCTTGTGGCGATTTTTGTAGTAGTGAAACGATACTTCATACAGGCTTTACGGGGACGAATATCTTTATAGATAGAATCAATGAAATTGGGTTTGTGATGCTTTCTAATCGTGTTCATCCTACCAGAAAGAACACGTTACATATTGAGTCACGTCCATTAATTGCAAATTATATTATGACACATAAAGAAGCCTTGAAAGGAGAAATCAATGAGTGATATTACAATTATTCATCTAACAGATGAATATAAGAATGCATTTGAAGAGTTTTATAATCGTATAGCTCCTCATTATGGTTATTTAATACTAAGTAAAGATGAGTTTCAGGCTTTCTTTTATGAGAATGAAGAATGGAAAGATGATTCTGTTCGATTAGCCCTTATAAATAATAAAATAGTTGGTGCATCGATTTTTACTATACGTAAAATCGATGAAACGAACTTTGCATCTCCAAGTTATTTAACGCTATTAATTGTCGATCCTGCTTTTTGTTTTGAAGGAATTGGAAGCGCTTTATTAAATGAAGTCGAAACATGTGCTAAGATTAGCCATCATAAAACTTTAAGAATCTCTTATCAATCCACCTTAAATCTTCCTTGGCGAATTTGTAGTATCAATAATTCGAATCATGAATCTTCAGATAAACTCATCATTCATCCAGGTGCACCTGGGGCTATGATTAATGAGTCCTTGTATTTATTTTTGTTTCGTCATGGGTATGAAGTAGTGGATGAGCAAGATAGTTTCTATATTGATTTAGTTACTTACCAAATGCCTCAAACGGTTATTAAACAAAAAGAATCACTTAGTAAAAAAGGGTTTGATATTGAATTATATGATATCAAAAAGCATTATGGTTTGATTGAATTTTTTTCTTCAATTCATGATGAAGCTTTTATTCGTGTTATTAAAGAGAACCTTGTAAAAACGAATCCCAATCCTTTCTATGTTGTAAGTAAAGAAGGAAGAATCCTAGGTTGGACCGGTGCTTTTTATACCGAACCTACAGGTCGTGCTCATTTTGATGGGATTTGTATTTCTCCAGAAGTAAGAGGATATGGTATTGGGACTATTTTATTTCATATGCTTTTAGATTATTCGAAACATAATGAAGCAACTTATATTACTTTCTTCACAGGGCGTAATAATTTTGCTCGTAAGATTTACTTTAAAGCCGGTGGTAAAATTACTAAGAGTTTTGCAATTATGGAAAAGGAGATGTAAATATGGCGAAAAGAATCCTAGCAATTGGGGGTCATATTGGGGATGCAGAATTAACAAGTGGCGCATATATGGCATCGAATTTCTTAGAAGGTGGGGTGAACGCCACTCTTGCTTTAACAGCGGGAGAAAAAGGAGCACCAGTTGGTATGGATGTTCCGACATATAGAATTCAAAAACTAAGAGAAGCATCAGATTTTATGAAATTAATGAATGGGCAATCTTTTGTTTTTGATTATCCTGATGGTGAACTTCCGGATAATGAGGAAGTAAGACAAAAGATTGCTGAAGTAATTGTTTCATTTAAACCCGATGTAATTATTACTCACTATTCCTCACTTCTTCATAAAGACCATGACCGTACTCATAAGATGGTTTTAGATGCACAGTTTATTGCGGGAGTATGTGGAGTGAATGGTGTAAAACATTTTGCTAAAGTATACTTTGCCCAAAATTGGGAGGATGACACTACATTTATTCCTTACTATTATGTGGATGTAACTAGTGGCTTTGAATTATATAAGAAGGCACTTCATACCCAATGGTTTGTTATGAATAGTAAGGATTTTGATTATTATGATTATTATACTTCGTTATTACGTACAAATGGTGCTATTGCAATGTGCAAATTTGCAAAGTGCAAGTATGCACAGTGTTTTACTATATTAGAACGCGATAAATTTATTGTTACAAAGGAGCTATAGATGAGAAAAACAGGAATTGGGATTTTATTTAGTTTGTTATTAATTCTTTTTACTAGTTTTACTTCTTTTGGAGAAGTGAAAGAACAAAATGTGAAAACAAATAAAACAGGTAGTTATCAAAATGTGAATTATTTTAATACTACAACTCCTGTAACAGCCCCGGTGAATTACGCAACACCATTTTCTGAAATGCGTGGCGTTTGGGTATCGACGGTATATAATGAATCAATGCCCCGTCAATTAAGTTTGGATGAGGCAGGTATTAATACTTGGAAGGCTGAGTTTATACAAATATTAGATAGAATGAGTGAATTTGGAATGAATACTCTTTATTTTCAAATTCGCCCCGCAAATGATGCATTTTATGAATCGACTCTAAATCCTTGGAGTACATATCTATATCAAGCGGGAGTGAATCCTGGATGGGATCCCCTTAGTTGGATGATTGAACAAACTCATAATAGAGGATATCGATTTGTTGGTTGGCTGAATGCATTTCGTGTTACCACATCATCCATATTACCGGATGCGAGTAAAAATAGTTCTTATTATTCCAATGATTCATTAGTACAAAGAAAAAAAGAAGTGCTTGCGAATCTTCCGGATAATTCTTTTGCTAAATTACACCCAGAGTGTGTAGTACTTGGAGAAAGTGATTCAAGACTCATTTTAAATCCAAGTAGTCGTATTGTTCGTGAATTTGTTAAAGATAGTGTAATGGAGATCGTGAATAATTATGATATAGATGGTGTTCACTTTGATGATTACTTTTATCTTGCGGGGGGGATTTCATCCGATGTAAAAAACACGAGTTTTGCGGGTGGAACATCTTTCAATCAAGTTTATACGGGTGTTAATTGTTTAAATGATTTAGAAGATTATGAATTAGCAAAGAAGGAAGATTCGAGTTTAACTCTCGGGGACTTTAGAAGAGGCTGTACCAATGCTCTTATGAGTATTATTTCTTCTGCTATTAAAAAGTATAATAAAGAACATGCTACATATGTTGAGTTTGGAGCAAAACCTGCTGGTTGTTGGCAAAGTAAGAACTTAGATAAAACGGATTATAAATATAGTGAAACAGGCTCAAATACTCATATAGGTGCATATAGTTCCTATTTTGATTTGTTTGCGGATAGTTTATATTGGGCACAAGCAGGTTACATTGATTGGATTGCTCCCCAGATTTATTATTCATTTGATTCAAGTGAAGTTCCTTATGCGGATATCGTTACTTGGTGGAGTAACAAGATAGAAGAGATGAATGCTATAAAGCGAGAAAATGGTGAAAAAGAAGTAAGGCTTTATATTGCTCAAGGCATCTATAAATACAATACTTCAAGTGATAGTTATGGCAGTTTTACGATGGATAATGAAATCATTACGCAATTGAAGTTTAATCAAAAGTTTTCTACAATTAAAGGGTCGGCGGTATACTCGTATTTAGCAATGCATTATTTTAATACAGAGAATGCAAAAAAAGGGATTGGTTATATAAAAAGAGCTTGGGGGAGTATGGCTACCTATCCAATTTGTTTAAAAAGTGAAGAATATAATTCTACTATTGATAAAAGCAAAGTAACATCCATTTTATATGAAACAAAAAACACAATAAATATTTCATTTGAATTATTAAAAGATGCTAGTTGCTATGGTATATATAAAGTAAATAAAGAAGATGAACTTGATACTTCAAGTTTGACTCAACGGATTCAAGTATTGTATCTAGATTCAACAAAATTAGGAAAAGTTGAATTAACTAATATAGATACCTCATTATATGATTATTATATTGTCCCCGTATCTACAATGGGCAATATTTCTAAAGTCGGGGCTTTACTAGATTTATCGAGTATTGATAAAAACACTGCACCAAGTACTTCTCTTATCACTATCGATAATGTGAAGGTATTATATGGTGCAACTGTTCAATTCTTTATTCCATTTGCAATAGATGATAGTAAGGACTTAAGTTATGAGGCCTATATTTTAGAAAATGGAAAAGAGTCCCTACGTAAAGTAGAGGTTACTTCATCCTTAGTTGTTACAGATGGTGGATACAGTTTAAAATGGACGGCGTATAGTTTTGATTTAGATGAGGCTTATTTAAAAGTTATTGTTAAAGATGAAGAGTATGCTACTGATTGTTATAGCCCAGCCTTCACAATTAAAGAAAAATACGCGACGGTTCCTCCTGTTGTTCCACCGATTGATGACCCCGTAGAAGATGATAATAAAAAAGGCTGTAGTTGTAAAAAAAGTATGTTTTATGAGATAAGTTCTTGTTTACTTGTTATGTTTGTTCTTATTAGAAAGAGAGAAAAATAATGAAGATATATGATACACATGTGGATGTTTTTTCAGATATATATGAAAGAACACTAAAAGGTGAAACAGAAGTATTCAAACATCACCACTTAGAGGATATGAAAAAAGGGGAAATTGTTGGTGGTATTTGGGTTGTATATAGCGAATCTGATTTTGATTTATATAAAGCTTATGGGATTGCTTTAAAAGATTTTGAACCATATAAAAAAGACTTTGATGTTGTTCTTGGATTAGAAGGATTAAGAAATGTTAAAACATTAGAAGAATATCAAAAGTTTTATAATTTAGGCATTCGTCATTCTATGCTTACTTGGAATGAAGAGAATCATTTAGCAACAGGGGTTGCGGGTGATAAAAATCATGGTGTAACACCTTTGGGTTTTGAATTCCTTGATTATATGAAAACTCATAACATGATTACGGATGTATCCCATTTAAATGTGAAAAGTTTCTATGATGTAATGACTTCGAATCCGAAAGTAGTGATTGCTTCCCACTCCGATAGTTATAAATTAAGAGACCATAGAAGGAATTTATCGGATGAGCAATTATATACCTTAAAACAACATCATGGCTATGTAGGTATTAATTCCGCAAAGAACTTTGTATCTTTAGACCCAATGAAACAAGATATAAAACATATGGTTGACCATTTGTTATATATAGGAAATATTGTAGGACTTGATCACGTGATGTTAGGACTTGATATGATGAACTTTTTACCTGGTGATGAGTTTGTAAATGATGGGTTAAAAGATTTAGAAACTCATGCGTATAGTCAAAGGATTATTGATGAATTACGGATGAGGGGACTCGCGGATACGGATGTAAGGCGTATTGCTTATAACAATTACTTACAAATGTTAGATGAATTAGATTAGGAGAAAAATATGAAAAAGAATATTATAAAATCATTTATTTTTTCTTGGTTCTTAGTTGCTCTTTTCACCATTACTGTACTCACTGTTTCTGCATTTGATCATAAAGAGATCTATAACTACAAGGAATCGAAAGAAGAATTTCGAGCAACTTGGGTAGCAAGTGTTTACAATATGGACATTGATGCACAAGTAGGAACTTCCAAAGAAGCACAAGAAACTTGGAAAAAGAAGTATTTAGCGCTTCTTGATAATGCTCAGGCGAATAATTTAAATGCCATAATCTTTCAAGTTCGCCCCGCAAATGATGCATTTTATCCGTCTAAGTATAATCCTTGGAGTGAATTTATGGCAGGCTTTGGTGTTGATCCAGGCTGGGATCCTTTACTTTGGATGATAGATGTCACTCACGCAAGGGGCCTTGAATATCATGCTTGGTTAAACCCTTATCGGGCTGCGGTGTCTAAGAACTTTACAATAACAAAAAATGATGAAGCAACGGGATTTCCTTGTGTATTTGATTATGACCAAGAAGAACTTAAAACCGCAAAATCTTCTTTCTTTAGCGATTTAAAACAACGGGGTGGAAAAACTTCAGATGGACAAGATATCAAAAATCCAATATTTACAACAGGGGAAGAATTATATCATTCGGTTGTGATGGGAACTGAAGGAAGATATGTATTAAATCCAAGTGCGGATTCGACGATTACATTACTTAATAATACGATTGAAGAACTTGTTGATAATTATGACTTAGATGGTATCCATTTTGATGATTATTTCTATCCAGATGATACAAGTTATAAAGGAACAAATCCCCTTTATAAAGGAAAAACATTCTCAACCGAACCCAATGTTGATTATGGAGATTATTTAAAATATACAAGTGGCGGTGGCACTCTTTCTTTATATGACTGGCGCCGGGATAATGTAGATAATTTAATTAAAAACTTAAGTACAATTATACGTACGACGAATAAGACAAAGACAATCCCTTGTCAATTTGGTATTTCTCCTTGTGGAAGATGGGCACCTTCTGTTGAAGCGTGTCCGAATGAACCGACTCGTGGAGCCGAAGGTGGTATGTATACGGGAGGATGTTATAATTATTATGCATATTCGGATTTGTTCGCAAACGTAAAAAAATGGATTGATGAAGATTATATTGATTACGTGGTTCCTCAAGTGTATGTAAATCTAAAATCGGGTAATTACGATGAAATTGTATCTTGGTGGAGTAATGCCATGCAAGGGAAAAAGTGTAAATTATACATTGGAACGGGTCTATATTTGATGAAGGATTGGGTCACCTCAGGTACCGGGAATACGTATGAATTATGTTATCAAATAAGACAATGTCAATTAAAGAATTACCGAGTAGATGGATTTGTTTTCTTTAATGAAAAAGCCTTAGAGTCCGGTCGCGGCAAAACAGCAATGGAATATTTAGTTAAAAATATGTATAAAAATGATGCGTTAACACCTTTATTACCCGGAGTCTCTTATAAAAAGACGGTTGATGTTGTTCCTTCAATATCTCGAGTAGAAAAAATAGAAGAAACTACATATGAATTAACCTTTGATACCAATTCAGCAAAAGCAATTGAAGTCATTCAAACAAAAGATGATGTGACAACAGTATTACAAAGAAGTATTCTAACAGAAGGAAAGATGAGGCTTACAATGCCTCAAGATGGTTCTAATTACTCCTTCCGATATTATAATGAAGCAAACGAAATTGTAGACACTGTACCCATCTCTTTTGATGATGTATATATAAATGTTATGCCTCAGGTTTCAAATCCGAGCGCTCTTGCTTCTTCAGTATTAATATCTACCGTAGTGAATTGGAGTGTAAAGATTTCGGATGAAAATAATGATCCTCTACACTATACTTTCTATATGAACTATAGAGAATCATTATCCGAGATATCTTCTGGGGATGTTACTAAGTTTACTTCCATTCCTCAAACAATTGAAGTTTCATGGAATAGCTTTGGCGTAGAAACAAAAGAACTTTCTTTTGTGGCAAAAGTAACTGATGGAAAAAATGAAACTACGTATACTTCTCAAACATTTAATGTATTAGAAACACTACCTATAAAAAATTATACAATTTCCTATAACTTAGATGGAGGGACCACAACAAATCCTTCAACAATTAGTGAGAAACAATCAATTACTTTAACAGATGGAGTAAAAGAAGGATATATATTTGATGGGTGGTTTACAGATTCTAGTTTTACTACTAAAGTAATTAAAATTGATGGAACCACACTTACAGAAGATATTACATTATATGCTAAGTTTACAAAAAAACCAGAGAATAAAAGTTGTGGTTGTAAAAATAGTAGTAGTTTAATTTTTTACACATTTGCTCTGATTGTATTAGGTGTTGGTATTCTTAGAAAGAAGGAAGATTTATGACAATATATAGTGATATAACTCACTTACCTTATAAGCTTAAAAAAAATGATGAAGAAGTTTCTATTATGGATACACCTTATCGAATTTGTGATGTTCGTGGAGTATGGGTTTCTACAGTTGCAAATATTGATATTCCTAAAGGAAAAACTGAAATTGAATTAAAAGAACATTTAAACAATATCATTGCAACTTTATTAAAATACAATATGAACACTTTAATTTTCCAAGTTCGTAGTATTAATGATGCTATGTATCCATCCGCATTAAATCCTTGGAGTAGGTTTCTTACAGGTACTGAAGGTGTTGACCCTGGCTTTGATGTATTTGGGTATGTTTGCGAATTAGCAAAGCGACATCACATTAAGGTTCACGCTTGGATGAACCCTTACCGTGTATCACTCGGTGATTTAAAGACTTTAAATATGACAAAAGATGAGTATTTAAATACACTTGCTCCAAATAATTATGCAAGACTTCACCCGGAAGATGTATTAGTAGATGGAGCAAACAAGTTAATTCTTGCTCCAAGCCATGAATCTGTTGTAAATTTTGTAACAAAGTCAATCAAGGAAGTATGTGTAAATTACGATGTTGAAGCCGTTCATATTGATGACTATTTCTATCCTTATGGGAAGATTCCAGATGAGGTAGAAATGCCGGATTATTTAAAAACTCGAGCAAGTGAGAATGAAACATTTGCTGATTGGCGTCGTGGGAATGTGAATAAGATGATTGAATCGGTTCATAATATGTTAAAAAAACTTCCTCGTAAGGTAGAATTTGGTATTAGTCCGTTTGGTATCTATCGTACAAATAAGAAAATACTTCCAACAGGTTGGGAGGATGGAAGTTTTAATACTCCCGGGTGCTTACAATGCTATGAAGAACTCTATAGTGACATATATCTTTGGATGAAAAACAAATGGATTGATTATGTTGTTCCTCAAATATATTTCCCATTTAGTAGAACTGATGTAACTTATCATGATTTAGTTGATTGGTGGAGTTATATATGTAGAAAAACAAAAACAAAGCTTTACATTGGCCATGGTTTGTATCAAATGGGTTCAAATGAGTATTGGAAAAATCCAGAAGAAATGAAAAATCAATTATTATTTAATAATAATTATCCGAATATATTAGGTTCTATCTTCTTTACATATCATGATTTAATTCCTAGTGATAATGAAATTAAAAACAAAGCATTAGAAGATATTAAGCTAATTTGGAATAAATAAAATCAGGTTAAACTTATCTTGTATCCTATCAATTACGCATACTTACGTATTTGTAATTGATAGGATTTTTTAATATTTATAATAGTATATACTAGGAAAAAATTATTAAGAGAAGAAAAAGTAATTTTTATGAATCATATTATATTTTTAAAAATAAATTTAAAAGGTGTAAAAAAAACGTTTTTTTAGTGAGTATTACTTGAAAAAAAAGCGATTGTTTGGTATAATAATAATATTAAAATTGGGAGCGAATGCGCCCTTAAATGGAGGCATAATAATGCTTATAATTCCTAAACCTCATGAAATTTCATTAAAAACAACGCTATCTGAGATTTCAAACTGGACAGGATATTATTCTGAAATTACCTCTATTTTTTTGGATGAAGAATTGAAAAGGCTTTCTTTTAAGAAGCAATTAAAAGAAGAAGCTAATTTATTAATTCTCTTTGAAAAAATGGCAGAAGAAGAATATTATCTTGAAGTTAAACCAAAACAAGTTGTGATTAAAACAGGAAGCCCTGTGGGTGCTTTTTATGCTTTACAAACTTTTAAGCAGATTTTTGAAAACGCTTTAGTAAACTGCTTAACAATTCACGACTATCCAGATTTAAAAACAAGGGGGATTATGCTTGATATTTCAAGGGGAAAAGTATTAAGCGTTACTAGTATTAAAAAATTAATTGATATATTTGCGTCGTTAAAGATTAATCATTTGGAACTCTATGTAGAAGGTTTCTCTTATGATTATCCTAGTTTTCCTAATGTATCAGCTATTAAAAATTATTTAGGGGTTAAAGACTATTTAGAAATAGAAAAATACGCAGAAAGCCGCTTTATCGACTTTGTTCCAAACGAAAACGGGTTTGGTCATATGACGGATTGGCTTGCAAAAGAACAATATCATAAACTTGCGGAATGCCCGGAGGGCTTTACTATTTGGGGAAGTTATCGTCCTTCCTCCACATTAAACCCACTGGATGAAGGTTCATTTGAACTCGTTAAGAAAATGTATATGGATATGCTTCCTTACTATAAATCAAAGTATTTCAATATGAACTTTGATGAACCTTATGAGTTAGGATTTGGCAAATCAAAGAAGATGTGTGATAAAATCGGGGAAGCAAATGTCTATATTGAGTATTTTCGAAAACTTGCGGCGGTTGTAAGAGAAAATGGAAAAACTCCACTTTTATGGGGTGACTTCTTAATTAAACATCCAGAGGTGCTTCCTACTTTTGATAAAGATGCAATCTTTATTGATTGGGGGTACTATAAAAACTATGATTTTATGGAACACGCCAAAATATTATCAAATGCCAAACTTCCTTTCATGATGGCACCGGGTACTTGTACTTGGAGCGTTATTACAAGTCGTGAAGAGGATATGAAACAATCCATTGAACATAGTAGTAGTGCTTGTAAAAAGTATCATGGGTTAGGAATACTTACAACTGATTGGGGTGACTTTGGTCATTTACAATACTTGCCTTTTTCTATGATTGGTTTTATTTATGGAGCTATGTGTAGTTGGGGGGAAGCGGATTATGATCTTGCTTGCCACTATTTAGAGAAACTCTATGGTGATATCAGTTGGATTATTTTAAAATTAAGTCGTTATACAGACCTCGAAGGCGAATATCATTCCTATGGGTCAAGACTGTTTGCGGGAATACAATGGGCGGAAAGTTCTATGCGAGTACTAGATGAAAAAGAACGAATTCCTGTATTTGTAGACACCTATAGTAAGAATCTTTTAACAAATGAATCTCTTCAATCGCTTAAGAAACTTTTACGTGATTGTCGGGCTGATTTAATGAAGTGTAAAGTAGACACTGTTTGGGCTGAAGTTGAAAACAGTATTAGTCTCTTAGAAACACTTGTCTTATTACAAATAGAGTTTAAGAAATATCATGATAAAGTACCTTATGATTTTAGTGATATTATTAAACAATTAGAAAAGTATAAAACAATTCATAAAAACTTATGGCTGTTGCGAAATATTTCTGCCGGCTATGAAGTAAGCGCAAAGCGTATTGATTGGTTAATTCAATTATTAAGTGGACTCAATGGAAAGGAGACTCTATGAAAAAAGCAAAGAAACTAGCCTTATTTGGGATGCTGCTCTTCTTTACATTTGGATTGATGATGGCATTATTTCAAAATGTAAATTTTCAAGTGAAAGCAGACAGTGATCCTACGTATACTCCCGGTGGGAAAGTAAACTATACGAATACAGGCTATGAGACTTATCTTGAAACAAAGAAAAAAGAATACGAAACAAAGTATGGTAATAAAGACTATTATCCAAGTGATACTACTCGTATTGTGGGTACCGATTATTATGGGAACGGCTATACGGACTTAGTAAATGATAAAGGTGAACAAATTTTATATTCCTTAACATCCAAAGATGAAATTTACAAAGATGTGGTGAGTAATTCAAAAACAGGTTCAATACTTTATCAACTAGATGAAGGTACGATAACTTGGAAAGTAAATGTAAAAAAAGCAGGGTTTTATAATCTATATTTACGTTACTATACAGTGGAAGGATTTTCTTCTTCGATTGAAAGAAGTTTAACTTTAAATGGTGAAATGCCTTTTTCTGGATGTGCTTCTTACACGTTCTACCGTGTATGGGAAGATTCAGCATCTTCTTATGTAACCGATGAATTTGGGAATAAGACACTTAAAAAAGATACAAATGGAAATGATGTAAAACCAAAACAAGTAGAAAATCATACATTTCGAGAAACTTATTTCAAAGATGATATGGGTTATATTACAGACCCTTACCAATTCTATTTTGAAGAGGGTTCAAATTATCTTTCTTTAAATGCAATTAAAGAACCAATCATGATTGACTATCTTGAATTACAACCAGTACAAACTACATCTGATTATGCATCTTATTTAGCTGGTATTAAAGAACAACTAGGTAGTGCACAATATGACGCAGCAATGTCAATTTCAAATCAATTTACAAGAGTAGAAGCTGAAAATACTTCATCAAAATCATCTCCTACTTTATATCCTCAAACCGATCGTAGTTCTTCAAAAACAACACCATTTAGTTACAAATATACAAAACTAAATATCATTGGTGGTACCTCTTGGGCCAACTTAGGTGAATGGATTACTTGGGAATTTACAGTTCCTGAAAGTGGATTCTACAATATATCGATGCGTGCAAAACAAGCATATGTTCGTGGAATGTATTCCAGTCGTGCGGTGTATGTAGATGGTAAAATGCTCTTTAATGAATTAGGCGATACAAAATTCTCCTATTCTTCTGGTTGGCAAAACTATACGCTTGCGGGAGAAGAAGGCGATTATATGTTCTATTTTGAAAAAGGGAAGACTCATTCCATTACGATGGAAGTTACCCTTGGCCAATATGGACCTATCATTGAACGTCTTCAAGAATGCATTGATAATTTAAGCGCAATTTATAGAAGAATTATTGCTTATACAACAACGAATCCAGATACAAACCGTGATTACCAATTAACAGAAAAATTCCCTTCTTTATTCTACGGAACAGCAGAAGATGGATCGCAAAATAAATTAGGTGAAATTCAAAAGATAATAAATGAATTAGAAGATATATCCAATGACATTAAAACTATATCTGGTGGTGGATCGGATAAGACGGGTGTAATCGATAGTGTAACTGCATTACTTCAAAAGTTTGTAGATCAACCTCGTAAGATTCCCGCAAGACTTTCTACTTACAATCAAAATATTTCTTCTTTAGGAACACTTTTAAATCAATTAAGAAACTTACCTTTAGGTATTGACTATTTAGAAGTTCATACAGCGGATGTTGAATTGCCAAAAGCAAATGCAAATTTCTTCCGTGGGTTATGGGATCAAATTGCTTCCTTCTTCCTTTCTTTCTTCATCGATTATTCATCCATTGGAGAAACAACGGATTCAGGAATATCCGATGCGTCAAATACAATTGAAGTTTGGATGAGTGCGGGTCGTGACCACGCGAATGTATTGAGAAGTTTAATTGATACAACCTTTACGAAAGAGACCGGTATAAAAGTCGAACTGAAACTGACCGGTACGGATGTATTGTTAAAGGCGACACTTGCGGGAATCGGACCGGATGTTGCAATTAATGTCGATTCAACCTTACCTGTAAACTATGCTTTGCGAAATGCTGTTTTAGATTTATCGCAATTTGAAGATTTCTGGGATGTAATTTATGCTATGCCAGATGGTACAGAAAAATGGAATTCGAGTTATGACAATGTCTTCTATGCTTCCAGTCTTCGCCAATTCCAGTTTGCGACAGGCACAACCGAAGATATGTTTGATAGTTCAAAATATACTCCGGATGAGTTATCAAAGATGATTTCGGGTATTTATGCATTACCGGAAAGACAAACATTTATGATGATGTTCGTACGTGATGATATTATGGATCAATTAGGATTAACCGAAATGATTCCAAATACATGGGATGACGTAATTGATTTGGTTGCGGAAATGCAAACACAACAATTACAATTCTATCTACCAGTAAATGAATTAGGTGCTACCGCACTAAATCAAGTTTATGTTTCGTTACTTTATCAAAATGGTGGTTCTCTATATATTAACGATAATAAAGAATGTGGCTTAACAAGTGAAGCAGCGATGAAGTCTTTTGAGACTTGGACACGTTTCTATACGCTTTATTCTTTCCCGAAGTCAGCAAGTTTTGTAAATCGTTTCCGAACAGGTGAAATGCCAATTGGTATTGCAAGTTATGATTTCTACAACACACTTTCTATTTCTGCTCCTGAATTAAAAGGAAAATGGAGTTATCATTTAATTCCAGGTACAAAGCGTGTTGCTGAAGATGGATCAACTTATATAGATCATACATCAAGTGCTGCGGGTGCAGGTGCTGTAATATTAAAAGGCCCTGCTGAAAAAAGCGAAAAAGTAAAAAATAATTCTTGGGAATTCTTAAAGTGGTGGACAAGTGCACAAACTCAAGTACAATATGGTCGTGAATTAGAAGGTATTTTAGGTGCTGCAGGTCGTTTAACTACTGCGAACGTTAAAGCTCTTCAATCCCTTGACTGGAGTGCTTCTGATTTAAATATGTTAATGAAACAATGGAGTTATACTCATGAAATGCCAAATATTGCGGGTAGTTATATGACTGGCCGTGAAGTTGAAAATGCTTATCGTGCGGTTATTAATAATTATTACAACCCACGTGAAACATTATATGAATATGCTCAAGAAATTAATAATGAAATTGACCGCAAACGTTCTGAATTCAAATTACCTTTGAAGGAAGATTAGGAGGATAGACTTACATGAAACCATTTTTATATTTAATTATAGCGATTGGAGCAATCCTTCTTACCTATTTATTTATTACTGCTTTAAATGGTGGGAAAAATAATGGAAAAAGTTTTCAAAAGAAACTTGCGGATAGAAAAGTAGCAAAAACTCAAGGAAAAACTCGTGAGCAAAAATCTTTAGAAAAACAAGCTTTAAAGAAAGCAATTGCTGAAAAGAAAGCAGAGTGGAAAAAAGAAGATATCGAGTATGATAAGCAAGTAAAATTAAATGTTGCTATGTATAAAGATCAAGTTGCGGCCGCAAAGCCTTTGCATGATGAACTCTATAAAGCATTTAAAGAAGACTCAAAAAATCCTGAAAAACTTGCTGCATATCAAGCAAATGATAAAGAGTTTGAGCGTATTGTTCAAAAACTAAGAATTGAAAAAGATCGTGCTTCCGTTCTTCGTAAAATTGAAAGATGGAGCAAAAGAGGTTCAAGACTTCGTCGTGAAATATTCGTTAAGAGACAATACTATTACTTAGTATTACCTTATACAATTTTATTCTTAATATTTACAGTGTTACCAGTTTTAATGAGTTTATATTTCTCATTTACATATTTCAATTTACTTGAAACCCCAAGGTGGGTTGGCTGGGAAAACTACATGCGTTTATTTGTTGATGATAAAGTATTTATTATTGCATTAAAGAATACCGCAATTCTTGCTGTTATTACAGGACCTGTTAGTTATTTAATGTCATTTGTATTCGCTTGGTTAATCAATGAATTAAGACCGTTCCTTAGAAGTTTAATGACTTTAATCTTCTATGCTCCTTCAATTTCAGGTAACGTATACCTTGTGTGGAAATTAATCTTTAGTAGTGACACATATGGTTACGCAAACGCCATACTGTTAAATCTTGGAATCATTAATGAACCAATCACTTGGTTACAAGATTCCTCCTATATCATTTGGATATTGATAGTAGTACAATTGTGGTTGTCGTTAGGTGTATCCTTCCTTGCCTTTATCGCCGGTCTTCAAGGGTGTGATAAAACACTTTATGAAGCAGGTGCTATTGACGGTATAAAAAATCGTTGGCAAGAACTTTGGTATATTACACTTCCACAAATGAAATCTCAACTTTTATTCGGTGCGGTAATGCAAGTAACTTCTTCATTATCCGTCGCGGAAGTATCCATTCAAATTGCGGGGTTCCCGTCCGTCGAGTATGCGGGACACACCATAATTACCCATTTGCTCGACTACGGATCCATTCGTATGGAAATGGGTTACGCATCTGCGATAGCAACGATTCTATTTATCGCGATGATTCTTATTAATATGTTAATTCGGAAAATTCTTAGAAGGGTAGGTTCATGATCTATGGCATTAGATAAAATACAAGTAGATGATCAACAGGTTCAAGGCGTAGAACTTTCCCGTGAAGAGAAGTCAAGAATCAAACGTCAAGAAAAGAAACTTAAGAAGTTTGGCTTAAAAGATGAATCAAAGATGGGCAAAACTGAGTTATTCTTCTACAAAATGCAAAAGCGTAATCGTATACGTAAGAAAAAAAGAATGAGTAGAAGTTTAGCGGGTGATATTTGCTTATTTGTAATACTATGTTTATTTGGAGCTTTTAGTGCGTACCCATTAGTATATTCTTTCTGTGCCGCATTCAAACCTCTAAATGAATTATTTATCTTCCCACCGAAATTATTCTTTGAACATCCTACTTTGGATAACTTTAAAGATTTAAATACAATTATGGAAAACTCGTGGGTTCCATTCTCAAGGTACTTGTTTAATACCATTTGGATTACTCTTGCGGGTACTGTAGGACACGTATTTATTGCTTCAATGGCTGCTTATCCATTAGCAAAACATACATTCCCTGGCTCAAAAGTAATCTTTGGTTTAGTAGTATATTCATTAATGTTTGCGGGGCAAGTTACCGCAACTCCTCGTTATATCATTTTCTCTTCGATTGGTCTTATTGATTCTCAATGGGCCGTCATCTTGCCCGCATTTGCTTATTCATTAGGTTTGTACCTTATGAGGCAGTTTATGGCGGATATTCCGATGGAATTAATCGAATCGGCGAAAATTGATGGAGCGAATGAGTTCCAAATTTACTGGAAGATTATTATGCCTCTAGTAAAACCGGCTTGGTTAACTTTAATCATCTTATTATTCCAACAATTATGGAATACATCGGGTGGTGAATATATCTATAGTGAACAATTAAAACCTTTAAGTTATGCATTAAATCAAATTGTTTCTGAAGGTGTAGCGAGAACCGGTACATCTGCAGCAGTTATGTTAATTATGATGGCAGTTCCAATTACGGTGTTTATTTTCTCTGAAAGCCAGATGATTGAAACAATGGCCCATTCAGGTATGAAATAGGAGGAAGTATGACAAGACTAAAAAAATTATTATTTTGTGCAATGATTGCTTTCATCCTAATTTTAACTCCCGCTTCAAGCAATGTAAATGCGATGAGTTACAACTATGATTACTGGAAAAATATTATTCCTTCCGCAGAAGGTATCTCCTATAATGATACCTTCTATGGTACGGATATCGTAGACGCTTTAACTGAAAAGAATAATTTAACTTTTGATGACTTACAAGATATGGCAATTTACAATCAAAAGATATTCATTTTAGATGAGAGAACAAAGTCAGATACTCAAATTCCTTTAGCAAATGGAAAGATTATTAATTATACAGGTTCTAGTAAAATATTTGTATTAAATCAAGATTTCAAATATGAGAAAGTAATTGATGAATTCTTAATATCCGATGATGTTAAGAAGAAATTAGAAGATTATTATGATTTCCATACTCCGCTTGCTGAAATTACAGAAAATCAAATTAATTCAGGTGAGTTTGTAAATTCTTATACAACAACTGTATTTACTTATAGTGGTAGTGCATTGTTTGGTACATCTGTATTTTATGATGAAGCAGCCCTTCCTTTAATCAAAGCATCTACAACAAGATGTGTTGTTTATTTAAATGGAAATAAAGTAAGTTATACACTTGGAATCAATACAAATCAAGGTGGAACAAATAAAGAAGCAATTTTGATTGATTCAGAAGATTGTCAAAAGTATTGTAAAAATGGCAATCAATTATCCGACCTTGATGAAGTGAAAGTGGATTATTCTATAAGTTCTGCGGTAGGAAGAAGCCCTTATGTACCTTATTCAAAAGATCCAACTCGTGCTGCTGTTCGTTTAAAACAAGCACAAGGTATTACTGTAAATGATAAAGGTATCTTTATTGCGGATACAAACAATATGAGAGTTCTTCATTTGAATTTTGATTGGGAAGTAATTAACATTTATTTAACACCGGAAGACACTACTTTCTATCAAGTATCAAGTGGCAAGAAACTTGTAGATATGAAAGATACTGCGACTCAATTCCGTCCTACAAAGATTGCGGTTGATGAACCCGGGCGTTTATATGCAATTGCGCAAGACGTTTATGCAGGTATTATTGAATACAGTAAGAATTGTACATTTAACCGTTTCTTAGGTAAGAATACCGTAGTTGCAAATCCTTTAAAGAAGTTCTGGGCAAAGATATTTTCACAAGAACAATTATCTTCTATTGCCTTAGACTTACCACCTATGTTTACTAATATAACAATATCCGGTAACTTTATTTATGCAACATCGTATGCTGCTGATAATGATACTACCGCATCCAACATGGTAAAAGCGATTAATACAACAGGTAAAGATATTATGACCAAGAATGGTTATGTAAAACCCGATGGAGACGTTGTGTTTGCAATATCATCTACAAAAGATGGTGTTGTGTTAGGTCCTTCCAACTTAATGGGTATTACTGTTAGTAAGAAAACAAATAATTTTGCTACTGTCGATAAGACTCGTGGAAGAATATTTGTTTATGATAATGAAGGAAACTTATTATATATTGCTGGTAATCAACCGGGTGGAACTTCTACCTCTGGTTCTGGTACAGGTCTTTCCAATAGTATTGTGAACCCTGTGGCAATTAGTTATTTATATCGTACATTAGAAGATGGTACTGAAGAAGAAGATATTCTTGTATTAGACCAATCTTCCAAATCATTAATGCTTTATAAAACTACTGAATTTGGAAAACTAGTTAATGAAGCCACGTATTTATATTTATGTGGAGATACAAGAGGAGCTGAAACTTATTGGCGTGAAGTCATTAAGCGTAATACGAATTACGAACTTGCTTATTTAGGTATAGGTAAGAGTTTAAATCTTCAAGGTGAATATGAAGAAGCTATGAAGTATTTTAAACTTGCTCACTCAGGCACATATTATTCAAAAGCATTTGAAAAATATCGTAGTCAAGTAATGAAAAAGAACTTCAGTTGGATAATGAGTGCTGTAATCGTTGTTGTAGTCGGCGCGATTGCAATTACTCAAACGAAGAAAATCGTAAAAAAACACAAACAAAAAGAACAGGAGAGTGAAGAGTAATGGAAGAAAATAAAAATTTAACAAATGTTTCATCCGAAGCAATTGGTTCCAAAGCCTTAGGCCTTCATTCTCAAGATTTTCCTATTGACCCGAAAGTTGCAAATCACAAACCACTACCTTCTTTAATTAAGTTTGGTGTTTCTAAAAAGATTTTGAAATGGCTCGGTGTCTTTTGGCAAGAATGTTTTGTATTTCCTTGTTATATCCTGACTCACCCAATCGGTGGTTGGACAAAGTTCAAGGAAGATAAAAAAGGTAAAATGAGTGTTGCTATATTTATCCTTGCAATGTATATTCTTATGAAGATGATTGAATATCAATATCAAGGGCAAGTTATCAATACGAATAACCCTTTAAACTTTAACAGTATTACAATCCTTATCTATGGTGCTCTTCCCGCAATTCTATTATCGGTTGCGAATTGGAGTGTTACTACTTTAATGGATGGCAAAGGAAAAATGAAAGAAATATTCATGATGATTTGTTATTCCTATTTCCCAATTATGATTTTAGGATTTATTAATATTGCACTTAGTAATATTGTAACAACGGATGAATCACAATTTATTACGTTGATTAATATTGTGGCATGGTTCCTTACAGGTTTTATGGCTTATATGGGACTCATTGTCGTACACGAATTTGGTTTTGGTAAGACGTTATGGTCAATTATATTAACAGCAATTGCTGCATGTATTATTTGTTTCGTTGCGTTATTACTATTTAGCTTATTTCAACAGATTTATGGCTTCTTATATTCCCTATATCGTGAAATATCGGCCCGATGGTTCTAGGAGGTGATGAATAGTGAAAAGAGTTAAAACAGTTAAAGAAAAAGAAGTAAAGATTAAATCGGAAAAAATCGTTCGTAAAAATCTTATTGGTTCATTTATTCGTCGTGCCTTATGGATTATGGTGTCGGTTGCAATTGTTCTTTGCGTAATCATATTCTTTGTTGGTGAAATGGAGAGTAGTGCAAATACAACAAAGAATCAATTCAGTAATGAATATTGGGAAAAACTTGAGGGCTTTAAAACCTATCAAGAGTATGCGAATGAAACCTTAAAATATGATATGACATCCAAAGAATATATATTACCTTATCAAAAGAATGCTACGGATGAAGAAAAAGTTCGTAGTGCAAGATACTTAGAAGAAGGTAAAAAGATTACTGCTGGATTTAATGCAAAACTAAATGAAACTCAATTATTGTACAATAAACTAATCGATGTTTTTAAAGGTACAAAAGCGGAATGGCTTTATATTGTGTTAGGTGTAAATACTTTCACATCCTATAGTGAGACAATTGAAAAAGATGTCTTAAGTATGGGTTGTACTTTAACCGAACAACAAATTACAGCGTTAATCGCTTCAAGAAAGAATGTTTTTGAAACAATTGTAAAATCCGGTTATACGGGAAGTATTACTCATTTCCTTGAAGTTTGTATCGGAAATAGCAAACTTGAAACAAGCAGTTATAAGAGTGCAGTTGCAAGTGGTTATAAGAAAACTATCAATGAATGGGTTCTTGAAACCGCAGGTATTGCCCTTGAAACAACAAGTGATGCTTATGCCTTGTTTACTGAAAAAGGATTTACTGGTACAGTTAATGAATTTAAAGAATATTTAAAGAATTATCAAGATGGCGATTGTATTCAAGTGATTATGGCGGATTACGATACATTTACAATGACTGTTGTTGAAGCTGCAAGAGCGTTATATAACGATTCTGGTAGTGATACAAGAAAAGATTGTTATAAAGAAGTATCTACATATGATATTGAACTTGCGGCTGAATATGAAGAAATTATTGATTATAATTCCAAGTTAATGGAAATTCTAGAAGATATGAATCTTCCAGAATGGAAAAGTTATTTTGCAAATACACTTCTTGGTTTTAAGAAAGTTTTAGAAAATGAATCTTATGAATTCTGGTTTAATGTAGGATTAACATCATTCAAACTTGTAGAGAAATCTACAAAAACAGAATGGTATTCAAATCCTCAAACCGATGATGAAAATGCATCTAAATCAACAATTCAAAGTCAAAAGTCTATTCTAAATGTATCCTTCTCAAAACTTGCATCCAAAAGTGGTACTTATGGAAGTTATGAATACAGTGTATCTCGTGTTAATATGAGTAATGATCCATTAGACCCGGATTTCAAAGTATTTATTGATGAAGACAATTCAAGAGTTCAAGTAATTTATCATTTAGCAACAAGAGGAATTGATTATACTTATTTCCCTAAAGATATCTCTGAAGTTCGTATGAATGAAATTATTGCTCAAAGCGCAACTAGAAAAGAACAGGGTTTAACTACTCATAGTTTACTAGATAAAAAAGACAATATAGCTGCTGCAGCATACAAGAAGTTAATCAATGGTTACTATAAATTAATTACTACTGAAGATGCGCAAAATGAGTTTGGATATAACTATTACGAAATTGCGGATAAATATGAGAATATGTCTTTACAAATTCGTAACAGTTTATATGAGTGGATGTATAACTGGTGTGGATATAATGCGGATGATTTAATGAAAGATAATCTTGAGTTTAATAATGAAACATCGGTTTCA
This sequence comes from uncultured Staphylococcaceae bacterium, assembly GCA_964474685.1. GTDB lineage: Bacteria > Bacillota_I > Bacilli_A > ML615J-28 > CAG-313 > UBA1737. The sequence continues at coordinate 28,222 of CAYYTE010000001.1, forward strand.
AATCCGGATTACACAATTGCAATATCTTACACATTGACAGATTCTGGTTTGGAAGTATCTGTTCCTGGGAATGCTATTAAAGAAAATAGTGAATATCCAATCACTACGGTTGATATTCTTCCTTACTTTACAGCAACTCATCAAGGAATTGAAGGTTATACCGTTATTCCAGATGGTTCAGGTGCTATCTTAAATCATGATAACAACAAAACAAATTATGTAAAATACTCAAAACGTGTTTATACAACCGATTTAACAAAAACTACTTATGTAAAAACAAGTGATATTGAGGATTTAATGTTCCCAATGTATGCAGTTGTAAATACAGGTAATTCTTCGGGAATCCTAGTTGAAGGTTTAGAGTCTAGTGCTCAACTAGCTTTAACTGCGGATGTTTCGGGACGTATTGATAGTTACAATCAAAACTATTATACCGCATATTTACGAGAAGTTCAAAAAGTTGTCATTGGTTCTTCTTATTATAAAAACGAATTAAATAAGTGGACGAATAGACGAATGTCATCGGATGTTGTATTAAAATACACACCGCTTCAAACGGATGAATTAAGTTATTCAGGCGTTGCTTTAAAATATCGTGATATTCTTGTAAATCGTTATGGATTAAAAAATAATGATACTACAGATACTCCGGTATTAGATATGGATATTATAGGATCCTATTCTTACACAGAACATTTCTTAGGAATTCCTTATACTGCAAAATCACAATTAACAACGATTGACCAATTAAGTGAAATGATTGATACTTACCTTGCTATGAATATTCAACATATTAATGCTTTCTATTTTGGTTGGCGAAATACTGCTTTGAAAGATGTGACTTTCAGTAGCATTAAAGTGAGTAGTTTAATTGGTGGCAAAAAGAAACTTATTGCCTTAACAGAAGAATACAAGAATAATGTGACGCTTTACCCTTATGTAAATTTTGGTGAAGTGAATAAATATCAAGAGAGTTTTGGTAATTTCCATTATACAACTCGTGGAGTAAGTGGAAGTTATGTTGTTCGTCAACCTTATAATTTGAATTCAAACGTTTATGATAAAACAAAACCAACAATTCAAGTAATATCACCTCGTTACTATTTAACATTTGCAACAGAACTAAGTGAGAATTATTCAAAGACTTTAGGGTTAAATACTTTATCTGTAAATGAATTAGGAACAGGACTTGCGGGTGACTACAAAAAAGGTGTTGAAACTTACAAGACAGATGCGGTAGTAAACCAAATCGCTTCGCTTGAAAAGTTAAATTCTGAAGGTATTACATCATTGAATTTATATACTCCATATGATTATGCATTTAAGTATACAAAGAATGCTCAAAGCATTCCTTACCAAGCAACTCAATATGAAATATTAGATTATTCAGTTCCTTTCTACCAAATGGTTGCAAGTGGATTATTTGATTATTCAGGATTAAGTGTTAATGCAAATTCCGAACAAACCCTTCAAAAACATATTATGGATATGATTCAAACAGGTTCAAATATGTCCTTTACATTCTCTTATGATTCGCCATCTGCGCTATTACAAAGTGATTATAATACTTACTATTATACTTTATATACTGAGTGGCTTGAAGAAGTTCAATCTGCATATAATCAATTAAATTCACTAGGTATCAGCAAGTGTAGACTTGTTAATCATGATCGTCTTGCAAATAATGTTTATGAGGTTACTTATAAGAGTGATAATCAAACAATACGTATTTTATTAAATTATAATCAAGCTTCCGTAACTGCAAAAGGATATACAATTCCAGCCGCAAGTTATGTACTTGAGGATTAGGAGGAAAAAATGACTGAATTACAACCGAATTTAATCCAACCGGCTATTGTTCAAAAACCGAAGAAGAAAAAACATCACCTTCGTTATGATCAACAAAAAGTCGCAGTTAGTTGGTTATTTTTACTTCCTTGTTTAATCGGATTTATCATATTCTTTGTTTATCCCTTAATTATGTCTTTCATTTATTCTTTTTCAACACTGGACTTATCCGCTTTAGCAAAAGGTGAATCTTACATTCACTTTGGACAAGCATTTACCGAAAGTGCAATTAAGAATAATGATTACTCAAATCCTATTACAGGATGGTATGGTTTTTTCTATAATTATATTTATGCTTTAACGATTAATGCGGACTACCCTGTTCAATTATGGACTACATTCTATACAACGGTATTAGATACTGCTGTTATTACAATATTTAGTTTATTAATTGCAGTCATGTTAAACGGAAAGTTCCGTGGTCGTACAATTGTTCGTGCTATCTTCTTCTTACCAGTTATACTAAACTCAGAAGCTGTTAGCCAAGCAACCGAAGCGGCTTCCGCATTAAGTAATGTTTTGAATCAAGATAATTCAGCTCTAACGAACCTATTTGATATGAAGGTCTTCCTTCAAGGGGTCTTTGGTAATAAAGCCTGGGCCAATACACTGATAGGGTTCTTAAGTGGAATTACAACAGAAATATACAATACAATTTCTTATTCAGGTATTCAAATTTTAATATTCCTTGCAGCGATTCAATCGGTTCCTGCTCATTTATACGAAGCAGCCAAAATGGAAGGTGCTACGAAGTATGAAATGTTCTGGAAGATTACGTTACCAATGGTTTCTCCGATGATTGTTACTGTTGTTGTTTATACTATTGTGGATAGTTTCTTACGTTCAAAGATTAACAATGTTATTGATTTACAATATAAGAATTCACAATATGGATATCATGCGGCGATGTCATGGATATATCTATTAGTCTCAGGACTACTATTATTAATTGTTGTGGGAATTTTATCAAAGGTGGTGTTCTATTATGATGACAAAAAATAAGCAAGAAGTAGAACCTATGAAAGAAACATTCAAGGAAAGAAGCAAAAGACGCTACCAAGAAATTGTAAGAGAAATGAAAGACCCAGTTGAAAAAGCAGTTCGTGCTCAAAAAAGAGGCGACGCTGCAGCAAGTTTCCTTAGAGGATTTTTGCTATTTGGTTTATCTTTCGTTATTGTATTTCCTATCTTTCAAGAAATTACTTTAGCATTCCGTGACCCTACGGATTTAAACAATCCGCTTGTAAACTGGATACCAGAAAAGTTCTCGATTGTAAATATTCGAATTGCGGGGACACTATTAAACTTTTGGAGGTCTTTATTAAACAACATTAAAGTATCGACCTTATCGACTTTAGGTACCTTATTTGCTACTTCTCTTGCGGGTTATGCCTTTGCAAGATTACGTTTCAAAGGTTCTAATGTATTATTTTGGCTCTTTATGCTTTGTTTAATTGTACCTCCTCAAGCAGTAGCTTTATCTCAATCTTTGTATTTTTCAAGTTTTGATATATTTGGTATTTTTAAAGCCCTTCTTGGTCATTCTTTAAAGATGAAAGGAGAAGGCAAAGATTATATCTTCTATATCTTGGCCTTTACCGGTCAAGGTATCAGGGCCTCCCTCTTTATATTTATCTTTAGGCAATTCTTCCGTGGAATTCCAATTGATCTTGAAGAGAGTGCTCAAATCGATGGTGCGGGTGTAATTCGTACCTTCTGGAGTGTTATGTTACCGAATGCCAGAGGTGCTATCACTACCGTATCCCTATTTGCCTTTGTATGGCAATGGAATGATGTATATTATACAAAAATGTATGGTATTTCAGGAGACTCCTTCCCAATGATGACAATGAAATTAATCAACATTGCGGAATGGTTGGCGAACCTGTTAAAATCGCCTCAATTTAAACATTTATCCATGCTTGTTGGGGATGACATAAGAGACAATCCGTTGTTTACTCAAATCATTTCGAACACAGCGGCACTTCTTATGATGACACCTTTATTAATCGCCTATATCTTTGTACAACGTTTGTTTGTTGAAGGTATTGAACGTACAGGTATTGTTGGATAATTTATAAAAAGGAGAAAAAGGATATGCAACATAAATTCATTAACAGTCGATTCTTTCAAATTATGGATTATATCCTACGGCTCATCATTTTGAATTTTCTTGTAGTGATTCCTTCTTTCTCCTTTTTTGTTTTATTTGGAATATTCTTTAAAGATTATGCAAATTCTTACTTTATTTATCTAACTCTCATTCCAATGTTATTTTATTTATTTCCTGCTGTTGTAAGTTGTCATGATGTGATAAAACAATATGAATGTAATGAGACCAATACAATATTTAAAGATTTCTTTAAGTCTTTTAAAAAACATTATGTAAAAAGTCTTCTTATATCGCTTCTTATCTATCTTGCTATTTATTTACTTATGTATAGTAGTTACTTTTTCTATAATAACCTTGGGAAAGGAATCTTGTATCTAGTAGGATTAATTCTTGATGCATCATTCTGGGTTATGTTTATCTTTATTCTAATGCATATCCCTTTAACATTTGTATATTTTGATGATTTAAGAATTATAGATACAATTAAAGTGAGTTTTGTGTTGGCCTTTAAATCTATTTTTAAAACTTTTGTAATGGTACTTTTATGTATCATTACAGTAGTTTTAGATATATGGAATAATTATTATTTATTTTTAGTGGGATTTTCCCTAATTATATTTCTCAATGTCAAGATGAGTTTTGGACAATATATTAAAATATTAAGAAAGGTTGAATAAATTAAGTATGAAAAAGATATTTAAACACTCGATGTTTATGTTATTATTTTTGTTAGCAGTTACATTTTGTACAACAACTGCTTTTGCTATTGATGGAGTGAAACTTGCTTATAAAGACGAGGAAAAGATTCTATCAAGAGACCTTGCGGGTGGACTTGAGGTTCAAAAGAGTTACATAACAACTCAAAATCTAAAGAATCAATGGAATCAACAAACATATCAATATATTGATTTTTCAAAAGCATATAGTGATACCAAGATTGTTTCTTGGACAATGACTACTCCTGATGATTATAAACAAGGTACGATTCGTGATATGGCAACGGACTTCGAAAAGAAGAATCCAGGTTGGCTTGTTGTTGCGGGTGTAAATGGAGGTTCATTTGATAACCGTGCTGCGGTGGGTACATATGAGCCAACAAATATGTCTTTACAAAATGGTGATTTAGTTGTAGGAGACGATCAATCATATATTGGAAGTGATGGTATCTTAAAAAATGGTATTATCGGTTTCAAGGAAGATGGAACATCCATTGTTGGAAGTCCAACGATGGGAGGCTATCAATTAGAAAATATAACAAAAGGTGTGAAAGTAGAAGCGTTAGCAAACGACGTTTCATCTACAGTTAATACATCCTTCTTCACGACAACATTGGATAAAGCTTGTGATTTAACAGGTTATACGGTTTATGAAGGTGAATATGAGTTAACTCGTAAATCCGATGGTGGTAATATCTTTGTAAGAGGAAAAATTACAAAACTATCGGATATTGTAAGACTTCAAACAGTAGTGAAATCAAAATTCTATGTAGCAACTAAAGATGAAAACTTCAAAATTAACATTGGTGATGAACTTCGTGGACAACGTGCTTTTACAGGTGAATGGAGTAATGTTACCAATGCGGTTGGAACTTTTGTTACTCAAGTATTAGGTGATAACATAGTTTATAATTTAACGGATGCAGCATTCCACCCTCGTACAATTCTTGGTTTTAAAGAAGATGGAAGTTTTGTGATGATGGTTGTAGATGGACGTGCACCGAAACTTACTGACAGAAGATATGGTGTTACATTCCCAGAAGAAGCTATGTTAATGCAAAAAGTAGGATGTGTGGATGCTTACAATATGGATGGTGGCGGTTCTAGTGAAATGATTGTCCGGGAACAAAATGGTACATTTACTACCATTAACACTCCTTCCGATGGAACCAGTCGTGCGGATGGAAATGGCGTATTTGTTGTTATGAGAGATCCGGGTTTTGCAATTGATAATTTAGATTCTACAAGAGGAAGTTTAACAATAAAAAGAACAGATACACTATTTAGTAAAGATGTTTCAAATATAAAAGCAACTATTGGTGATGTTACGAAAGATATGACAGGTAATTCCTTAACATTCGATAACCTAGACCAAGATAGCGATTATTCAATTTCTTTAACGTATGATATTAAAGATGGTGATGTTGTTAAAAATAGTAAATATATATTAATCGGTCAAACAAAAGAATTTGAATATCCTAAATCGGGGTTACACATATCGGATATTACTAAAGATTCAATTACTGTGGTAAAAGATGATTTAGCTACTTCAAGTTGGATTCAAAATGTAGAAGTAGATGTATCGGGTATAAAACATTCAATGGGAAATGCAAATACTCTTACAATTCCTGATTTAATTATGGATACATCCTATGATGTTACATTTAGTTATGATGTGGTAGATTTAGAGTACAATCGTACGTATCATGTAACAGAAGATAAATTTTCTATTCATACCGCAAATTATGATGTTCCAGTAATTGATACTTTTGAGGAATATAAAAAAGAAGACCAATATTTACAAGTGAAGTATCGTTATAATGACCCTTCAAGTGTGGTTACGAGTGCATATCTATTATACAATGGAACGAAATTATCAATAACTGGCAATTCGGGTAAAGTTGAAATTCCTTCCTTTGATTTAAAAGCGAGTGCTTATACAATTCAACTTGTAATTGAGTATTTAGATAACGTAACAAATACGACAAAATCGGTTAAATCCACAGTTCTTTCATATGAGAAAATCGTAGTAACAGACCCAATAACTCCTCCAACGGATGAGAAAAAAGGTTGTAAGAAAAATAGTATGGCAGAGATTATTCAAATGATTTCGGTAGTATCTATGGCATTTATGTTACTTCGTAAAAGACATTAAGAAATTAAAAGTGGTATAGTTTCTATATCACTTTTTAATAAAGGAGAAAGCAATGAAAATCTTTAAGAAATTAGCGATTCAAAGTTTATTCGTATTAGTTGCCTTAATTAGTTTAAGTTTTACGGGAAGTGTGACAGCTGAAATTAACTTTGATAATTATATAAGAAACGAACAAAATATTACAACTACCTCATTAAATGGCGGAGTTACTTTACATAAAGAAACTGCCCAGACATATTCAACAGATGCTTCTTGGCATAATCAAACAATTCAATGGGTGGATACACAAAAAGCTTTTACAGATGTATCTTTAGTTAGTTGGACTTATGCTTCCAAACATGATTGGAGTGCTCAAACAGTAGGTAGAATGGCTAAGAGTTGGGAAGATAATCATCCTGGTGAAATTGTAATTGCGGCTGTGAACGGAGACTTCTTTAATATATCTTCTACGGGAGAGCCTTTATCTTGTCATATTCAAGATGGAGATGTATTACAAGCAAGTAATGGAAATCCCAAAGATAAGGGTGGAAACGATTATCAAGGTGTACTTGGTTTTAAAGAAGACAATTCCTATATTGAAGGAGTAGTTCCTTATGGGGATTACGTATTTGATATTCGTCATGGTAATGATACCTATGATACAAGATTGACTGAGGTTACAACCAATAGTTTACCAGGAGAAACTGGCGTAGGTGTTTATACTACTTACTTTAATTCTTTTGGAAGAACCGATGATTTGACGGGCTATAAAGTATATTTATGTAAATATGACTTATGTAGAGTAAGTGCTTGGTCGGGCCATAATATCTTTGTAAAAGGAAGTGTTTCTGAAGTCGTAGATTTAACTAGTTTAAAACCAAATGATGTGAAACTAAATGATTTCTATGTGGTTACAAAAGATTCAACAGTAATAAAAGAAATGGAAAATAGCACCTATGTTCGCTGTCAAAAAGATGTAACAGGCGAGTGGAGTGATGTTACCAATGCTTGTGGGTATATATATAAAATCCTTGACGATTCAAATATTGTTTACGATAAAATCATTCCTACAACGAATGGAGAGAATACTCACCCGAGAACCTCGATTGGATATAAAGCGGATGGAAGTGTAGTTCTTATGGTAAGTGATGGAAGAGGAGGAGATTCAACCTATCGTCATGGATGTTCCTATAAAGAATCAGCCGCATTACTTGCGAAAGCTGGTTGTGTTGATGCCTTCAATTTAGATGGTGGTGGTTCAAGTGAATTAATTGTTCGTGATGAATATGGTGATTTTAAAACGATTAATACACCGAGTGATAAATCCTCAAGAAGTGATGGCAATTGTTTATTACTTGTTATGAAAGACCCAGGCTTTGCCTGTGCAAGTAAAGATTCAACAAGGACTTCTTTAACTGTTACAAGAAATGAAACCCTCTATTCTAAGAATGTTTCAAATATTCAACTTACTATTAATGGGGTTACTCAAAAGATGACGGGGACTTCCTTTGTATTTGAAGGCTTACAAGATGATACTGAATATGATATTTATGTAGATTATGATATGGCTTATGGAGATAAAACAAAACACAATCAATACATATTACATGCGAAAACAAAAGACTTTTCTTCGCCTGAGGTAGATTTTTCGAGTCAAAAAGTTACAACAACCGGTTTTAGTGTTGTGAATGATCACCCAGATATATGTACTTTAAAGAAGGTTTCTGTAACTATAGGTGATACAGTAAAAGAATTTAATGTTGATAAAAATAATTCAACTTGTATTGATATTACCGGTCTTACAAAAGGAACGGATTATAAGTATACTGTAACTTATTTGGTATATGATGAGTTAACAAAAAAAGACTATGAATTTACAAGTGATGTATATAAAGTAACTACCCCTTCGTTTGAAGTACCATCCATATTAAAATTAAATCTTGTAGTTGCAAAGAAGTTTACGTTTGAATATGCTTATTTAGATAATGATTCAAGAGTGATTGAAGCTTATATATTAATTGGAGAATCTAAGTACAATATAAGCTCCAAAGAAGGAACAATTGAAATCGCAGATGCTATTAAAAATACAACATATCCTGTACAACTTGTATTAAAATATACAAATGAAAAAGGGAACATAATTACGATTCAATCCGTATCTCAAGAATATACATATACACCGGCATCAGGCTGTAAGAAGAGTGTAAGTCAGGAAGTTTTCTCAATGTTGTCACTACTTGTACTTGCCTATGGTATTATTAAAAAAAGGAGTAACTAAAAAATGAATTTAAAAAATGTAAATATAGATGAATTGATGAATTCTTTAACACTTGAAGAGAAGGTTGGACAAATGATTGGACTTGCCTTTTCGGGGACAGAATACAGTGAAGAATTAAAAATGCAAATTGAAAAAATTCAAGCAGGTTTAATTATCTATTTTAAAGACAATTGTGCTTCACCGAAACAAATCTTTGAGTTGAATAAAATTATCAATTCTAAGGCCAAAATAGCCCCTTTTATTGCACTTGATCAAGAAGGGGGTATGGTTGCTAGGGTAACGGAGAAGATTACGCAGTCGCCGGGAGCAATGGCAATTAGTGCTACGAATAATCCATTGAATTGTTATACTCTTGCTTATAATATGGGAAGAGAACTACATGATATTGGGTTTAATTTCAATTTTGCTCCGGATGCGGATGTAAATTGCAATCCCAAGAATCCTGTTATTAATGTCAGAAGTTACTCAGAAAATCCTGATGTTGTTGCAACTTATGCTTTAGAGGCAGTAAAAGGCTATACAGAAGCAGGGCTTATGACTTCATTAAAACATTTTCCGGGTCATGGTGATACTGCAGTTGACTCACACTTAGGGTTACCTGTTGTTGATTTTACAAGAGATCGTCTGGATAAAATGGAACTTGTTCCTTTCAAGATGGCAGTAGACAAAAACTTACCGGGTATTATGGTAAGCCATGTAATGTTTACGAAGTATGATGATATATATCCATCTACATTATCGAGTAAGATTATAAAAGGTCTTTTAAGAGAAGAACTAGGATATAAAGGTTTAGTAGTAACGGACTCTTTAACTATGAAAGCTGTGTTTGATCGCTTTAGTTTAGAAGATATTGTTTTACATGGATTTAATGCAGGAAATGATATATTACTTCTCTGTGGAGCAAGAGATATTGCAATGCAACAAAAGTTCTTTGAAACAGCAGTAAGTCTTGTAAAAAATGGTAAGATATCAATTGACTTAGTAAATGAATCCGTTCGAAGAATCTTAACATACAAACAAATGTTTGATTGTGGCAATATGGCAGAATTCTATTCGGATATCGAAGATGATTTGAATGTAATTGACCGAGTAAGATTTTCAGAAAAAGTAATGGAAGATGCAATTACTTTAGTAAAAGATGAGAATAAATTGTTACCAATTAAAAAAGAAGAAAAAGTGTTATTAGTGTTTCCAAAGATAAAAGTAGTAACACTTGCTGAAAATCCAGATGCTTCTTTGAACTCTCTTGCTGAATATTTACCTTTTAAAGTAGATAAATTATACCTTCCTACAGATCCTACAAAAGAAGATAGTACTAATTTAGTGACTTTACAATCAAAGTATGATAAAATAATATATTGTAGTTATAATGCATGTTTTAATTGCAATCAAGCAGATTTAATTAATTCTCTTGATACGAATAAGCTACTTGTCATTGCGGTCCGCACACCATATGACGAGTTGGTACTTAAAGCAACTACATTCCTTTGTAGTTATGAAGCAAGTCCACTTGCTTTCAAAGCACTTGCTAAAGTTCTCACTGGAGAAATCAAACCAAAGGGAGTCATGCCGGTAACTTTAAAATAATTAGATAGAAAGAAGGATTTGGAATAATGAACATTATTATTGCAAAAAATTATGATGATTTATCATGTAAAGCTGCGGAAATAATCGCTAATAAAATTAAAGAAAATGCGTCGTGTGTTTTAGGACTCGCAACAGGATCAAGCCCCATTGGTACTTATAAGAATTTGATTCAAAAGGTACAAAATAAAGAATTAAGCTTTAAGAATGTAAACACATATAATCTTGATGAATATTGCGGAATTTCAAAGAGTCACCCTCAAAGTTATTATTACTTTATGCATGATAATTTATTTAACCATGTCGATATGAACGAAATGCATGTGCATCTTCCTAGCGCCACTGGGAAAACAAGAAGTGACTTTGAAAAAAATTGTGAAGAGTACAACAGCCAATTAAACCAAGTAAGTGTGGATTTACAATTATTAGGAATTGGTGGGGATGGTCATATAGGTTTCTGTGAACCTGGAACAAAAACTACTCAAGAAACTTTTGTAGTTGAATTAACAAAGAGAACTCGTGAAGACAACAAACGTTTCTTTAACTCTCTTGATGAAGTTCCTACTCATGCAATGACGATGGGTATCGCAAATATTATGCGTGCAAAAAGTATCCTAATGTTAATTTCAGGTAAAAATAAAGCAGATACAGTTGTGGAACTTATGAGCCATAATATTACTGAAGAGTTCCCTGCATCAGTTTTATGGTTACATCCAAATTGTACAGTGATTATAGACGAAGATGCTTATTCAAAAATGAAACGCTAATGCTTATTCAAATGAAACGCTAATGCTTATTCAAGTGAAACGCTAATGCTTATTCAAGATTGAGAATAAAAGACCGTGAAAAGTAGAACTTAAAAAGAGTTCTACTTTTTTTATTTAAAGGTGCTTTTTTTAAAAAAACTGGCAAAATCTATATGTTTTTGGTTGATTTTTCCTAGAAAAAGAGGCAAAAAGAAAAAAAAGTAAAAAAAATGTGAAAAAAAAGTGATAAGTACTTGCAAAACGCTTTCACATATGATATAATATAATCGCAAACGCTTTCAAATATACTAAATATTATAGGAGGAAAGAAAAATCTATGAAAAAAGTTTTTGCTCTTTTAAGTGCATCGGCACTTCTATTCACTATCGTAGCTGTTTTTGCTACTCCAAGTGTTGAGGCTGCTTCCGAAAAATGGACAGTTGACCCTACTCTTGCTGAAGATGAAATTGCAATGTATGAGATGAATAGTATTTATACTACATTCCCTAATTATTATGATAATGCTAAGGTGGCTGACCCATTCTTCGGTGGAACTGCACGTATGTATCCTTGGAATGAAACAAGATTACGTGTTGCTCAATTTGATGAAAATGGAACTGCTACAGGCAAATATTATGCAGTTTACTTTTCGGGGCAAACACAACCATTAGATGGTAACGGAGATCCTCAATCAGGTGCTGGCTGCAATATTTTATACTACAATGTAGATGGGGATGGTAAAGTTATTACTCAAAAATCTTCATTGGGTAAAATGGCTTCTGCTGGTAATGCGGCTGACCCTTCACTATCTCACATGAGAACAAACATCTCTGGCAAAGATATTCTATTCAATGCTTC
>CAYYTE010000001.1:40598-85391 GCA_964474685.1 uncultured Staphylococcaceae bacterium
AACGAAGTTGGTTATTTAGCTGAAGGCTGGGTAGCAGATAAATGGGACTATGCTTGGGAACAAGATGGTGGACATATGGCTATTGCTTTCGTATCTTCTGAAGGCGGAGCTGCTAAATTAACAGATGCTCAAAAAGCTGTAGATACTACGGATGCTGATGGTTTCCGTAAGTGTGTAAAAGAAATCTTCTTACCTGCTGGCGGCTGGAGTTATGACTTTGGTTACCTAGACAAAGGTGTTGCTGAACATTATGCAAACTTCAACCAAATGTGGACTTCAAGTTACAAGTTTGGTAGAGTTGCTGCTGATGCTGAAATTCCTTATGCAAAACAAAAAACATATAATTTCAGTTCTTCTGGAATTAAAGCAAAAGATGTAATTCGTAATGATGTTTCTTATCAATTAAAAGAAGGAACAAACATTATCGAAGTATTACAAGGCTCTGTTTTCAAACCTGGAGACAATGTAAGTTATACTGGTTTAACTCGTTATTGGGGAACTCAAGATGACGTTCAAAGTTATACTGCAGATGCTTCTAAATGTGAATTCAAATTAGCAGTTAACGGAACAAACGTTGTTACAAAAGCAAAATATGAATCATGGGATGCAATGTGTGATGATTTTAATAAAGATTACAATTACTTTGCACATGAAGTTAAAAAACTAGTATTAGATACTACATTTGATTGTAGAGAAGGAAAACTAGTTAACCTTTCTTGGGAATTCATTTCTCCTAATGCTACTGGTAATAACTTCTATGATTATTATGAAGGCAAATGGGATTGGTTATCTGAGTATATTCATGGATACTGTGTATCATTAGCTAATGATCCTCAATTCAGTGTTTATGCTGGAACAGCTTGGGCTGGAAACTTTGCTTCTACAAAGACTACAGCTTCTCCTTACAACTACTTCTTATTATTCAATGCATTCTTCACTGGCGGACGTTGCTTCGTTAATGATGCAAATAAGGGTTGGGTAGTTCCTGCTGCACAAAATGAAACAGATTTCAATGGTTATACAATTGATACTACTACTGCTGCAATCGATGAACAATACAATGTAGCATACACTGTTATTGGAGCTTCTGCTTCTGACACTCGTATTATTAAGTATGTAGTTGTTGATTCTTATACTCCTATTCTAAAGATTAATGAAGATAAACTTCACATTGATCCAAGAATAGTTGATGAAAAAGCTGTAGTTGATCCAATTGATCCTTATTCATTAGTTACTGCTTACAATGCTAAGTACTCACAAAGTGCTGCTGGAAACGGTATCTATGGAATGGATATCACTACTGAAGTAGTATTCTCTGGTGTTGATGCTTCTTTCTGGGCTAAACCAAAAGAAGGCGAACATTCAATCACTGCTACTATTACTCGTAATGGTAAGATTGTTCAAAAGACATTTACATTATATATCGCTGATATCACTGCTCCTAACGTTTACACTCGTAATGTAACTTTAGCTTATGGTTCTGATTTCACTGCTGATATGGGTATCGTATTTGCTTATGATGCTGTAGATGGTGATTTAACTCAATCTGGTGTTCAATGGTACTCAGATCGTTCTAATCCGAAGGTTGATACAACAAAACCTGCTAAATATACAGTTTCTGTTGAAGTATCTGATAGATCTGCTAATACTAAAACTGTAAGTTATACAGTTACAGTATTACCTAAGGTTTTAACTGATACTACTGATCTTCAAAATCAATTAGAAGATGCTGCTGATGTAATTGACTCATTAAAGACTCAATTAGATGCAATGACTAAGAAATTAGAAGAATTACAAACAAAACTTGCAACAGTTGATACAAATACTACTCCTGGTTGTAAGTCAAAGAGTGCTTATGTATTCCAAATCGTAGGTGCTGCTGCTCTTGCTTTAATTTTATTAAAGAAGAAAGAAAACTAATTAATAAATAAGAGGGCGGGAGAAATCTAAACCCTCTTAATTTATTGTGAAATGGACGAACAAAGATGAAACAAATTATTGAATTAAAAAAAGCAAAGAATTTTGAAGAACTATATACTCTTTGGAACGAAGAGTATGGGATGATATATCCAATTACAAAAGAATTATGGTTATTTAATTTATCAAATTCCTATGATCCTGCAACTCTTGTTTGTGTTGTAGATGATGAAGTGGTTGGTTTTATTATTGGAAAGGTTTGGAAAGATGATTTTAAAATTTCAGCATACCTTGATCAATCATGGGTAAGCTTAATCTTTGTTAAAAAAGCATTTAGACATCAAGGAATTGGTAAAGAATTAATAACACGAGTTTCAAATGAGTTTAAGTCGCTTGGGAAAACGACTATGAACTTAGGTCGTGATTATCACCCTTTCTTTCCAGGACTTCCTACTGATTTAAAATCAAGTAGAATTAGTCTTGAAAAATTAGGATTTAATTTTTCATCGGATACCTTTGATGTAATAAAAAATAAAAATTATGGATTACTTCCTCTAAAAAGTAAAGGATATATATATCGATTTGGCAAGCCTACGGATAGGGCGGGTCTTCTCGATTTCCTAAATCGCAATTGGCCCGGAAGATGGACCAAAGAAGCGATGGATTATTTTGAACAAGGTGGAACAGGTAGAGAGTATTTATTGTGTCTTGATGGCAATCAAGTGATTGGATTTGCGAAAGTAAATTTTCCAGACACACCAGTAAAATTAATAAGTTATAACAAGACTTGGAGTGCAAGATTTTCTGCACTTGCGGGAATTGGTCCTTTAGGAGTTGATAAGGATTATCGGGGAAAAGAGATTGGGTATGATTTAGTTGCCAAAGCAACCAATGAATTAAACAATCCGGAAGTATCGGATATTATTATTGACTGGACCGGACTTTTAGATTTCTATCGTTTGATGGGATATGAAGTTTGGAAATCTTATTATTATGCTGATAAAAAAATATTTTAGAAAGGATTAGATTATGAAAAAAACTATTAAAAGAATGTTCCTTCTATTTGTCGCATTTGCTTGTATTTTTGTTGTTTCTTGTAAGAAAGACGACGACGGCGGCGGTGGCGGCGGCGGCGATGTTGATGCCAAAACTTATAACATTACTTATGTTTTAAATGGTGGAACTTTATCAGGCGAATATGCGACAACATATAAAACAGGAACTGAAGTTACACTTCCTGAACCAACAAATACAGATGCTTCAAAAACATTTGGTGGTTGGTATGAAAATGAGGCTTTAACTGGAACTGTTGTAGAAACTATTTCTTCTTCAGCTACAGGTGATAAAACTTTCTATGCTCAATGGATTTTAAAATATGCTCCAAAGCACAAATTAAATCAAGTTGGATTCCAAGGAAAAGGAATGACAATCGGCATTAAAGTATTACCAGTTTCTCAATATGACCCATTTGATTCAGGTTATACAGGAACTCATAAAACAATCATGCAAAAGCATCAAAGATTAGTTGAAGATGCTTATAACGTTGTTATTAAATGGAGTGCTTGGAATGACTCTGCTCCTTGGGGACCTGAACGTGTAAAGTTCATTAAACAAAGTTACCTTGATGGTTCCTTTGCTGATGAAGGCACATATATTGTTACCCTAGATTCAAACTGGATTCCTACTCTTACTAAAGCGGACGCTTTAGCTGCATTAGGCACAAAAGATAATGGCGAAGGTATTTTTAAAGATTTTGGTTATGAACAAAATACAACGATTAATGAGGCTTGTTCTGTACAAGGAAAAGTATATGGTTATGAAATTGGTGATGTTCGTCCGGATCAATTTATCTATTATAATGCTGATTTAGCTGCTGAATGTGGACTAGAAGATCCTGCTGAAATGTGGTTTAAAGGCACTTGGACTCTTTCAAATTATGAAAGTTGGGTTCAAAAAGCTCAAACTGCATTAGCTGGTAAAGAAGGCACATTCTATGCAGTTGACTTTGGTGCTGCTGAATATACAATCGCAATGACTGGTTCATTAGGCGCTCAAATGGTAAAACAAGATCCTGCTGCAGTTTTATTTACTAAAACAAGTGTTACTAGAGTATTTGATGAGGCTCAAAAATTATATTCTCAAAATATGTGGAATAAGGCTCATGGTACAAATGATGTATCTACTGAATTCTTACAAGGAAATACAATTTTAACATCTGGTTCCTTATGGTTCTTAAAGGATCAAACTCGTTTTGACCCAAATAAGATTACATTTGAAATTGGTTGTGTTCCTTACCCTTGTTCTGATGGTAATGGTGGTGTTCCTGTAACAACTACGAATGTTGAAGAAGCAATTCTTTCAAGAACAAATGAACCATTAACTACAGAGGGTGGTGCTTACATTTCAGGTGTGAATATGGATGCATCTACTTACCAATGCCCTTATACTTCTGGTGGTTGTTTCTCTATTATGAATATTCAAAATGGTAAAAACAACATTACTTCTTCAATTGCTTTCGGTATTATCTATGACCTTCAATCAGGCTTAGGCGATGATCCAAAAGAAATTGCGGATGGCACTGTTATGACTCCAGATGAAGGATATGAAGTATATCTTGAAGCTCGTTTCGACCACAAGATTTATGTTGATACAATTATGTCTGTTCAAAATAACACTTATTTTGAAATGATGGAATTATTATCAATGACAGTTGGTGGCGGTTCTCACTTTGGACCTGATGCTTTCTGGCCTCTTGCTCAAAAGATTGTTTCTAATACAAGCTTAAATGCTCAAACAACTCTTGCGAGTGTTCTTGACAAGTATAAACAAGCTTTAAGTGATTTAGGTTACATTGTAGCTTAATCATTCATTGATTATTCGACTCATAGAATTTGTATAAATTCGATGAGTCTTTTTATTTTTATCAAAAAACAATTGTGAATTGTTATTAATAGAACTTTTTAGAAGAATTTTATTTTACAATATGTTATACTAATATAGTATAGAATTATTTGAGAGGAAATTATTATGGAACCATATGAATCTAAAATGAATTCCAAATCCTATTTGTTTTTTGAATGGGTTTATCGACTGATTATTGTTAATATTCTAACGATTCTAATTAGTGGAATATTCTTTATACTACTTGCCTTAATGATTTCGAATTCTTTTTGGAAAGCGTTCTTATTAATTTTTGCTCTCTTATTAGTTCTTAGTTGTGCATTTCCATCCTATATTGCCCTTATTTCTACAATTAAAGCTCCGATTACGGATGGTGTATGGAAAATATATTTTGTTAGTTTTAAGAAGTATTATTTCAAAGCATTTAAAGTAGGCCTAATTTTAGAAGTTGTTCTTGGTATTACTTGTTATTCATTTTATTTTTATTTAAACGCCTCTTCATCTTCCGGACCTTGCGAAATTGCTATTTTACAGGATGGTGAACAAGTTACGACTAAAGGTACGTATGACCGTAATAATTTGGGAGACTTTATCATATATTCTGCCGAAGGTGATATGATCTATCAAGGCACTTATGAAAAAAAGAAGATCGAGATTAAAAATGCGGATTCATCTATCACTTATTTATTCACTGATTATAAGCTTGATGCAAAGAATACGATTTATTCAATGACTACAAGTGAGGGATACGAGGTTCATTTAGTATTAACAGAAGAAAATACTGTCAATAGTTTTTTACAAATTGGGTTTTGGATTATGGTTGTTGGCTTAATTGTTTTGTTGTTCTTGTTTATTCAAGTTCCTATGCTCTTTGTTACTTTTCCTTCCCTTTCCGTTTCGAATTTATTTCGTACTTCCGCATATGTTTCCATTCGTTATGTATTAACAACATTTATTTTTATATTTTTCTTGTTCTTGTCCCTTTCTTTAATCACTATCTTCCCATTACTTTTTAGCAAGTATTTTGTGGGATTTGTGGGGACATGGACGGTATTTGGTATATCCTTACCACTATTTTTCGCGATTCGATTATCATCGCCTATTTATTATCAATTTCAAAAATTAAATATAGAAAAAATCTTTTCCGAAGCGGATGCAGATTTTGAAGAAGGAGAAAGAAATGGAAAAAACTAATATATTACTTGGTATTGAACGAGTAGATGAGTATAAAGATTTATTTGAGGGAAAAAGAGTTGGATTAATTACAAATCCGACAGGCATTGATACTCATTTTAAGTCGAGTATTGATATTTTAAGAGAAAAAACAAATCTTGTTGCACTATTTTCACCAGAGCATGGGGTTCGTGCTTCGATTCAAGCGGGTATGCATTTAGATACATATATTGACGAAGAAACAGGAATCCCTGTATATAGTTTATATGGTGAGTCTAGAAGACCATCGAAAGAATTAATGGATAAAGTAGACGTTTTAACGATTGATATTCAAGATGGAGGGTGTCGTTTTTATACGTTTATTTATACAATGGCTTATGCAATGCAAGCTTGTAAAGAATATGGTAAAGAGTTTGTAGTGTTTGATCGTCCGAATCCGGCGGGTTGTTCTATCTTTGAAGGAACTGCCTTAGATATATCGAAGTATCGTAGTTTTGTTGGATATTATCCAATGATTCAACGTCATGGAATGACACTTGCGGAACTTGCTATGTTATTCAATGAAGAATATGGTATTGGGTGTCAATTAAAAGTGATTCCAATGCTTCATTATACAAGAGATTTAGAGTTTGAACAAACGAGTGCTCAGTGGGTACTACCTTCACCAAACTTTCCAAGAGTAGAAACAGCTTATGTATACAACGCTACCTGTGTTTTTGAAGGAACCAATATTGCTGAAGGAAGAGGGACTACAACCCCCTTTGAATTATTCGGAGCTCCGTTTATTAACTCAGAAGAACTTGCAAGAGAATTAAATAGTCTAAATATTCCGGGTGTATATTTCAGGCCACAATGGTTTACTCCTACATTCTCTAAATATATGGGAGTTTTATGTGGTGGGGTTTTCCTTCATGTAACGAATCGTGAGACCTTTTTATCGGTAAAGACGTCTTTAATATTATTAGATTATATTCGGAATAAATATAAATCAGACTTTGCAATTAATAAACCTTATAAAGAGGGGAAACCAACTTTATTTGATTATGAATTAGGGTGTGATGAATTAATTGTTCCAACACTTGATTTAGAAAATCAATTGTTGAAATATGAAAAGGATACTTTAGAATTTGGAACAATTCGAAAGAAGTATTTACTTTATAAATAGGAGCTATAAATGTTTGAAAAAGGTGTATCAGTTTACGTTGGACTTGTAGAATATAATCAAGAAGATAATATTAAATATTTAAAACAAGCAAAAAAACTAGGATATAATTTAGTATTTAGTTCTGCACATATTAGTGAGGCGGTGAGTGAAACCTCTCATTTACAAGCTATAATTAATACTACAAATGAATTAGGTATGCATCTTGTATTAGATGTATCGAAACCGATGTTTTCCTCTTTTAAGAAACCGAATAATGTGTATTGCTATCGATTAGATTATGGTTTTAGTGATGAAGATATTGTTTCAATGACGAATCAACTCGATTCTTATATTGAATTAAATGCTTCTACAATTACGATTAATCATTTAAATAAATTAATCTCCATGGGAGCAAACAAGAATCATATTCGAATGAGTTTCAATTTTTATCCGAAACGGCATACAGGTCATGATATTGAATTTGTAAAAAGAGTTACTACTTTTTGTAAAATTCAAGGGATTGCGGTATCGGCATATGTTCCTTCAAAAAGTGGATTAAGACCACCGATGTATGAAGGCCTACCAACAGTTGAATCGCATCGATTGATGCCTTTAGCACTTGCAATTGAGGAATTAAAGGTTGCGGGTGTAGGGGGTATTATATTTGGTGATAGTTATGCTTCATTGAAAGAATTAAAACAACTCGATGATGCTTGTTGTGATGCGGTTTTATTACCAATAAAGGTATATGATGGTTTTAATGATTTAGCCCTATTTAATGAACCCTATGCAATTCGTATTGATAAAAATAGTGAGTTATTAAGGGTTTCTTCAACAAGAACCATCCATCGAATTGAACCTTTCCATACAGTAGATAGAAAACCTATGGATGTTACTATTGACAATTCTATGTTTTTAAGGTATGCGGGGGAACTGAATATTGTATTAAAAAATTTAGAAGCGGACAAGAGAGTGAATGTAATTGGTCAAGTGGAAGCTACACCTTTCATTTTAAATGAGTTAGGCGACTTACCGATTAAATTTATTATTCGGAGGTAGGAATGGAAAACTTAGTATATTTGTGCATTGATGCGGGGGGGACAAAAACCAAGGGTTGTTTGTTTTCCTTAGATGGGAATGTTGTAGCAGAGTGTGTTACAGGACCAGGAAGTCCTGCAGCGGACCCAGATTCTTGTTGGGACAATATAACTTGTGCCATTGATAAATTAATTAAAGAGAATCCACTACTTAAGGTTTGTTTTATTCAAATGGGTGTTTCAGGGGCTGGTGTTGTTCCTAATTTAAAAAGTATTGAAAAGGGCTTTAGTGATAAATATAGGGTTCCTTGTTCAATTCAAAATGATGCGATTGAAGGCTTGTATTCAATTATTCAAGATAAATATAAAAGTGGAATTCTTGTACTTGCGGGAACAGGGAGTGCTGTTTACGGAATCAAAGATAAAGTTACTTTTTTGATTGGTGGCTGGGGCCATATTATTCGTGAACGTGGAAGTGCATACGCATGTTGTCACCAAGCAAGTTTAAGGGTTATTGATAAGTATGAGAATAAGATGACTTTATCTGATTTCGATAAACTATGGATGAAACATTTAGGAATTGATACTGTAAATGATTTTAAAAAAGTGTTTTATGGCTCTCCCAAAGATGTGATTGCTAAGAATGTTATATATATAAAGCAACTAGCAAATGATGGAAATTTGGATGCCCGAGATATCTTGTTAGAAGAAGGCAAAGCCTTAGGTGAACAAGTTCATAAACTTGCTGTTCAACTTGATTTGACAGATGATGCTGTTATTGGATTAAGAGGAAGTTTTATTTTAAAAGATGCAATGTTTGTTCAACAAGGTTTGTTTAGTTATTTAGATAATTTAAATTACCATTTTAAATATATAGAAAAAGAAGAAGATCCTATTGTAGGAAGTTTCTATATGGCAAAAGAAAGAAGTATCGTATGTTAGCTATAGGGATTATGAGTGGTACCTCTTTAGATGGAGTGGATTGTTCGCTAGTACGTATTAAAAACGTATTTGGTAAGGTAAGATATGACCAAATTGATTTTGTTTGTATTCCTTATGAAGAGTCTTTTAAACAAAAGATTTTAGAAGCATCTTCTTTATCTTCATCGAATGTACAATTAATTTGTAGTTTAAATGTTGAAGTGTCAAAAAAATATTGTGATGCTGTTAAAAAGATATTAGAAAATAATAATTTAAGTTCAAAGTCTATTAACTTTATTGCTATGCATGGCCAAACGATTTGGCATAATCCAAATAACAAAGATGGCTTTGAATCATCGACTTTACAAATTGGTGATCCATCAATTCTTGCTTATGAGTTTAACACAAGAGTTATATCAAATTTTCGAATGATGGATATGGCAGCTGGTGGGTGTGGTGCCCCCTTAATTCCAATGGTAGATTATATTTACTTTCGTGCCCTGAAATGTAATGTTGCTTGTCAAAATATTGGTGGGATTGGAAATGTTTGTTTTGTTCCTAAAAATCACAAGAAACAAGATGTAATTGCTTTTGATACAGGTGTTGGGAATATGCTCATTGATTTAGCAATGAGGAAGTTATATAATCAGCCCTATGATTGTGATGGTAAGATTGCTCTAAGTGGCGTTGCTCATGAGTGCCTTGTAGATAAGTGGATTAATGAGGATACCTATTTAACCGAACCACTTCCGAAAAGTACAGGACGTGAAAGGTATAATGATGACTACTTAAATAAAATGTTAGAGGATGCAAAGGGATTACCTAATGAAGATATAATTGCTTCAATTACTTGTTTTACTGCGGATTCAATTGTCCTTGAATATAAAAAGTTTTTACCAACGCTTGATGTTGTATTATTATCCGGTGGTGGCAGTAATAATCCGGCAATTGTAAATAGACTCGTGGAAAAATTAGAGTGTCCGGTTTACATTGATACAAATAGTGATAGTTTTGAGGCTTTTGGATTTGCAATATTAGGTTATTATACACTTAAAAAAAGGCCTGCAAATATATGCCAAGTAACAAATGCAAAAAGTGAAGTGGTACTTGGTAACATAACAAATAAACCAAGAAAGGATTAAGAATATGGATGTAGATTTAAAAAAGATTTCAACAGAAAATAGAAATCCTCATACATTAAATATTGATGTGATTCCTACAATTGAAGTGTTGAAAGAGATTAATGACGAAGACAAAGGGGTTGCGGGTGCAGTGGAACTTGCTATTCCTCAAATTGCCAAAGCAGTAGATAAAATTGTAGAATCCTTTGAAAAGGGTGGCCGTTTGATATATATGGGAGCAGGTACTAGTGGAAGAATTGGAATTCTTGATGCTGTAGAATGCCCTCCAACTTATGGTGTTGATTTCAATATGGTTCAATGTTTAATGGCTGGCGGAGCAAAAGCAATGGTGAAAGCTGTTGAAGGTGCTGAAGATTCTAAAGAATTAGCAAAAGAAGATTTAAAGAATATCAATGTAACACCAAATGATTTTGTTTGTGGAATTGCCGCAAGTGGAAGAACTCCTTATGTTATTGGGGGAATGGAATATGCAAAATCTTTAAATATTCCTACGGGTTGTATTACAACAAGTGCCGCATCTCTTCTTGCAAGTATTGTAGATTTTCCAATTGAGGCAGTAACAGGCCCTGAGGCGATTACAGGTTCTACAAGGATGAAGTCCGGAACTGCTCAAAAGATGATTTGTAATATGATTTCTACTACCGCAATGATTAAACTTGGAAAAGTTTATCAAAATCTAATGATTGATTTACAAGCAACAAATGAGAAGTTAGTATCTAGATCCTGCTCGATTGTTTCCTCTTTATATGGAACTACAAAAGAAGAAAGTATGGAGTTAATTCATTCCTTTGGTAGTATTAAACGTGTAATCTTTTCAAAAGAAACAGGTGTAACTAACGCCTTAACTATTGATAACTATTTAAAGAGTGCAAATAATAATATTCGTAAAGCAATTGCTCTTTTTGAAGGACGAGCAAGATGAAGACAGTTCAAAGGGAACTCATTCATGATGGATATACTTTAAGGGGACTATATACTACTCCTGATGGTGAGTTTTCAAAACTTGTAGTAATGCTTCATGGCTTTACAGGACATAAGAATGAAAATGGTTACTTTTTTAAATATTTAAGTTGGGAACTAGCAAAATATGGGATTGCTTCACTTCGGTTTGATTTTATGGGGAGCGGTGATTCCGATGGATATTTTAAAGATTTTACTTTAGATACTTTATTAAGTGATGCGAGTTGTATAATTGATGAGGGTGTAATACTGAATCATCATAAGAATATTATTCTACTTGGTTTTTCTATGGGTGGGGCGATTGCTTCAAGAATATCCCTTAGTAAAAACTCATTAATTGAGAAAATGATTCTTGCATCTCCTGCTGGGAATATGCCATTGCTTTTAGAAGCTGCTTATAATACAAGAACTCCTAATGATAATGAGTGTGTAGATATGGGTGGATACTATTTAAGTAAAAAGACTGTCGATAGTTTTCAAAACTATGATTTCTATAAAAACTTAGAAGAATTTACGAAACAGGTATTAATCATACATGGTTCTAAAGATGCGGCTGTGGATTTACAATATAGTAGAAAATTCTATGAATCCTATAAGTTTGCTACTTATGAGATTATACCGAATGCAACTCATTGCTATACGACTATTGAAGATAGAAAAAAAGTATATAATCTAATTATAGATTTTTGTAAATAATTTGGAGTCGTTATGAAAGCAAAAATGATTGCCCATCGTGGGTATAGTAAGTTTGAGTTAGAAAATACTGCCCCTGCCTTTATTTCGGCTGGTGTTAAAAGTTTTTATGGAACCGAATGTGATGTTCATAAGACTCTTGATAATCAATTTGTAATTTGTCACGATGATAATATATCAAGAATTAGTGGAATTGATTTATTTATAAAAGATGCTCGTTTTGATGATTTAGCAAGGGTGAATTTAAATGATATAACCAAAGACAATTTTGTAACATATTATCATATTATTAAACTAAGTGATTATATTGAGATAAATGCCAGGTATCATAAACATTGTGTTATTGAATTAAAAGATGTATTTACAAGGGATGATTTAAAAGAAATAATAAAGATTATTCAATCTTTTAATTATTTAGAAAATTGTTCCTTCATATCTTTTATCTCTAGTAATTTATTTCAGCTTCGCGATATGGGTTTCGATAATGAAATGATGGTATTATTAACAGAGTTTAAGGATGAGTATTTAACGGATTTGATTAAATATAGTTTAGGAATTGATATATTATATAAAAATATCTCAAAGACACTAGTTGATTTAATTCATAGTAATCATTTAAAAGTAAATGTTTGGACTGTGAATGATGAACTGGAAGTAAAAGAATTAGAAGCTATGGGTGTAGATTACATTACAACCAATTGGATAGAATAAAAAAGGCCAAAAGGCCTTTTTTACATATCATATTTTGATGTCAATACTGCAGGAGGAAGTCTTAATAAATTAATAATAGGTAGGATACCAATGAATACATTTAATAAAGTAAGTCCTACGAGTATTCCTAGTACTGGAAGAATCGATAAATATACACTTATGCCAATGGAAGGTATTGTTGCTAAGAAGAAGTATACTCCCACTGTTATAAGTACGGTAGGTATGGTTGTGAAGAGAGTTATGGAAAGAATTTGTATAGCAAATAATTCAATAAGACTATTCTTGCCTATTCCAATACTGCGATAAACTCCAATATCATATATCTTTTTAATTGCACTTGATTTCATTGTGAAATATAGTATAAATACTGTTGCAAGTAAAACAGTTAAAGTGACAATTAATCTTGAGTTTCTTTTTTGAATTAGTTCATTTAAATAAGACTCCATTTTCTCTTGGTAGAGATTGGATTTTGATTGTCTTAACGATACATTTACATCATTTCCTAGCATATCTTTTGTTGGAATTGTCACATCGGTATCACTAAAATATGAGTCGATTTGGGATTGATTAGTTGATAATATTTGGAACTTTTTATTGTACTTAATTAATAAATCGTTGTAAGTAGAATAAAGTCCTTCTGGAAATAAGATGTCTACATTGTAGAAATCATTTGTATAATAGCCAATGACATTAAACTCTAACTCGCTGTTAAAGAGATTTAATTTAAATCCTTTATAACGAACACTGTCCCATAACTTTTTACTGCCAATGATATCTACTTGTGTATCTGTCTTTGTTAATGGTAAGTCTTTTACTATTGTTTCTAATTCGTTTGAATAATATCTCGTGTCTATATTTTTATATTTTTCTTCATACTCACTATAGATATTTGCTGAAGTAGAATAGGTTGGGAGCGAATCACAAAGATAATTTGATCCATAGATAGACATATTGTTGGCATCACTTATACCAACAACAACAACCGAGAGATTCTTTTCTTTAATATCTAAGGTTTTCCCGATAAAGTCTTCCGCATTAGAAAATAAGTTTTTCGCAATAGAGTTAGATTTTAAAGCTTTATCACAAACCCACTTATCGAGTACTACTTCATTAAACGCATTTGGGAGTCTTCCATAGATTAATTTACTTGAGTCTAGGTAACTCATAGGCATGAAACTAAAACCTTCGATTGTTAGTTTTGATACGCCTAGTTGTATAAACTCATTATACGAGTATTCCAAAGAAGTGGAATGAACAGGTAAGGTTTCACCTATTTTTTCTTGTTTTAATTTATCATAAAGTCCATTAAAGCCTTGTTGGAATCCATAATTTGTTACATAATCGTTCGTAGTATATTCAATAGTTGTTGATCTTGCGTCCGTCAATACGACGGTTTCTGGATGAACACTTGATACTGTCATAAAATCATTAACAGATATCGTTAATAATACTGCCATAATGATTAAACTTAGAAACAAGAATATTTGTTTCTTTTTCATTAAAACGATATTATCCCAAGCTATATGCCATAATTCTTTTTTTGATAGTTTTGATTTCTTTGAACTTTTTAGATTTGGCAAATGATAATTAAATTCTTCAATTTCATTTTGTGATATTACAGGCCTATGAGAATCTAGCACTTCAATTTGACCATTATTATCAATCGTGGCAACAGGAGCAGTACTGGATGCTTGAATGAAATATTGACCATGTTCATAAATGATATTTAATTGAATCGTCGGAGCATTACAATCTTTATGGTTATAGACATTTATATTTGCAAAATTGCAATCTACACCTTTTTTATCATAGTCTTTTAAGTATAAAGTTTCATCATCGATATAATCTAATGTTTCTGATTTTTTATTTGTCTCATCTTTTATAATCTTGCCATCATTAATATGAAGAATTCGATCGGCATAGAAATAAGCAATGTCTTTTTCATGAGTTACTAGAAGGACTAGACATTCTTTTGATATCTTTTTAATGATATTCATAATTTGAATGGTGTTCTTTTTATCAAGGTTTCCCGTGGGTTCATCCGCAAATATTATTTTTGGTGATTTTACTAATGCTCTTGCAATTGCAACTCTTTGCATTTGTCCGCCTGATAAATCCCTAACTAATTTCTTTCGGTATTTATACATACCTACTGCTTTTAAAACATATTCAATTCGTTCGGTTTTTTCTTTTTCTGGTATATCATAGATATTTAATACTAGTTCAATATTGTACCAGATTGTTGCATCTGGTAATAAGTAATAGTTTTGAAAGATATAGCCATAGAGTTCATTTCGAAATTTATCACACATCTTGTAGTTATACTTCTTTAAAGTGACATCTCCTACCGTAATCGTGCCTGATTGAAACGAGTCAAGACCACCGATAGTATTAAGAAATGTTGTTTTACCACTACCTGATTCCCCAAGTAAACATACAAGCCCCGTATCTTCAAAAGTGATAGTAGCATCTTTAATAACATGTATTTCATTTTCTTTATGTTTGTTAAAGTATTTTTCTAGATGATTTGTTTGTATCATGTTACATATCCTCCTTTAAAGCAGTGACTTTTAGTTTGGTTTTTAGATAGTGGTTGAAAATTAAACCGGTAATTAATAATGACCCCGTATTTATAATAAAAAACACAATGTAATAATAGAATTTATAGTATTTAACTATATTTACAATAAACTCAATTTTAAATATTGCAAGTATCCCCATAATTAATATTGAAAAGACAAAAGAGGTTAATGCATAAAACAAGATTTCTAAGATATTAATTTGGGATACCGTCTTTTGTTTCATACCAATAGTTTTTAATATTATATAATCATTCTTTTTAAATCTTAATAAGGATGTAAGAATAACTATTTCTAATATATATAGAATAATTGTAAAACCAAGAGACACACCAAGAGTAATAAGACGTTCTTGAACTTTTGCGTCATCATAACTTGTGGAACCTATTTGGTAGGGGCTTACTGCCTCATATCCTAGTTTTCGTAATTTTTGGATAGTTGCATCAACGTATGCGTAGTCTTTAAGATAGAGGCCCGCTTGACTAGGACTTAGATCATTATAAAACATATTGTAAGTTTTTTCGTTTATCTCAACTACTTTGTTTGTAGATTGGTTTACTTTATCGGAAATGATTAAATTATCTACAACATTATATTTGGATGATTCATCAAGTTTATAATAGAACTTTGTAGCTGTTTGGATGATATTACTTGGTTTTAGTGAATAGTCTTTTAAAAAATATTCAGATAAAACAATTTCATAATCCTTTAGTAAATTGTTAATAGTAAATGTAGGAATGTTGATTTTCTTAGTGTAGGTCTTAGACCCGGTTGAAAAGGTAATATCAAAGTATTGATCATGAGACTTTGCGGTTGTTTCAAACATAGTAGAAACAAGAGGGTCAAAATAGATTTGTTCTGTTTTTCCTTTTATGATTCCAACTACCTTACAAGTTTGTTTTACATAATAATCGGGTCCCCACTTTTTCTCATTATTGAAATATATTGGTATTTCTGTATTTAATATTGATTCATCTGTTGTTGTAACTACGACTTCGTTATAGTTTGTAGGAAGAACGCCTTTTGATAAATCCTCTTGTTTTAGTGCACTTGATGATTTCATAAAGTTATTCCAAGTAAGGAATGTGATAGTTTCATAATTTGGAATATCCATTTCATCCGATTGTACATGATAAAAGATTGAGTAATCAATGTTTTTTTGGTAGAAGTAGTTTATATCGTTGACGTAATTGTACTTATCTACTCGAGTCACATTATCTAGTGATGAGAATGTGTCTAAGTCTTCTTCACTAAATGCGACTTTACCGGTGTTTTGAACTACAACTCTTGTCGGGTCGGAGTTTTTAAAAGCAGTATTGTCGTATTGTTTTGTAAATGTATCATCGATATTACCAAAGAAGGTTCCAATGAATATATAACTTGCAATTGCGACAAATAGGGTAAAGATAAAAAATAAGATTGTTCTTTTGGGTTGGGCAATAAAATTTATTCCCGCAAAATAGAAAGGCATTTTTTTATTTTCTTTAATAGTTGCCCCCTCAATATCTTTTGTATTTATGGACCTTGGTGTTCTTACCTCATCCGTTAATACTTTTCCTTCAACGATGTGAATCTTTCTTGTGATAAAAGGCTCTGCCTGTTCGATGTTGTGTGTAACAATGATTACGAGCATATCTTTTGAGAGATCACTTAGTAATTTCATTATTTCAGTTCCATTTTCACTATCAAGGTTTCCTGTAGGTTCATCCGCAATAATAATCTCGCATTCTTTCGCTAGTGCTCTTGCAATAGATAGTCGTTGTTTTTGCCCTGCAGATAGTTTGGATGCTAAATGATTTTTTCTTGATGATAATCCCACCTCATTAATATAAGATAAAGCTTTTGTCTTTGCTTCCTCTTTTGTATATCCTTTGATCCATAATGCAGATTCTACATTTTGTAAGACAGTATAACTATCAATTAAATTATAATTTTGAAATATGAAACCGATATTCTCTCTTCTATAAGTTTCCCAATCTGCTTGGTCAAAGCCACTTGTGGGTTCACAATTAAAATACATCTCCCCATTTTCATATGAATCTTGGCCACTTAATACATTTAATAAAGTAGTTTTACCACTGCCACTTTCTCCTGTAATTGCTACAAACTCGCCTTTATTAAATGATAGGTTAATCTTTTCAAGACCAACAGTGACATTGCCCGAGTTGTAATAGTATTTTGAAATATTCTCTAAACGCAGCATAATTTCCTCCTTAATACCTTGATTATACAAGGAAATACTATATAAATGTTAAAAAGTGCTTTATTATATGTTTCATATGACTTGCAAAAAGTAACGAAAAATGGTAAAATATATAAGTAAAATAAAGCAAAATCAAGGAAATTATGTATAAAATTCATTACAAAAATTGAAAAAAAAGTTCAATGTAAGCATTTTCATATTCTATTTTGTGTAAAAAGTTTGACATTCGACATTTTGTATAGTAAAATGAATATAAACTTTTTGAAGAGGAGGAAACGATATGAAAAGTTTAAAGAAATTATTTATGTTGGTTTTTATCACAATGGGTATTTTCTCATTAGTTGCTTGTGGCAAAGGTGAGGATGAAACTCCAAAGGAAAAGACTTATACTTATAAAGATTATGCGGCTGGAAACCCAGACAAATGGAATCCACATACATGGGAATCTAATGAAGATTCCTATATTATGGGATATGTTGAAATGGGCTTATACGACTTTGTTTTAAATTCAGCAAAGAACGGATATGACATTATTCCAGAAATGGCTGCAGCGGCTCCAGTAGACGTTACTCAAGATTATCTTGGTAATGAAGTTTATGGTGTTCCAAATAAATATACAGATGATAAAGGAGTTGAAGTAGTTCCTTCAGGATATGCTTGGAAGATTGCATTAAATCCAAATGCTTGTTGGCAAAATGGAGTTAAGATTAATGCGGACACATATCTATATTCTATGGAACAACTTTTAAGCCCTAAGATGTTAAACTATCGTGCTGATAGTTACTATTCATCAAATATCATCTTAGCGAATGCTGAAAACTATTATTCTTCTGATGCGCCTATCTTTAAAGATATCTTCACTAAAGAAGAAGGATACAAAGACATTCCTATGGAAGAAATGTATTTCTCATTAACAAATAAGTGTGTATTCTTTGGTGACAAAGCATCTACTTTTTATCAAAATGGGTATGCTTCATACTTCCAAGTATTTAAAGATGTTGATGATGGAGCTGGTGGAACTAAGAAAGAATTAGTTGCTGACTACTATAAAGAATTAGTTGCTTTACAAAATAAACGTGGTTATGGAAAAGTAACTCCTGAAGTTAAAGTAAAACTTGACTACATTGCAAAACAATTTGGTGATGTAGATGCAGAAACTGGCGAAGCTAGAGCAGACGCTTATAAAGAGTTCTGTTTCTGGGATACTGGCGAAACTACTGATAAGATGGATTTCTCTAGTGTTGGTATTAAGAAAACAGGTGAATATGAAATCACTTTAATTCTTGGTAATGCTATTACTGAATTCTTCCTATACTATTCATTATCAAGCAACTGGCTTGTTTATGAACCATTATACGAAGCAGGAAAAACTGAGACTGCTGGCTTTGTTTCTACTAACTATGGTACATCCGTTGATACTACAATGGCTTATGGCCCTTATAAATTAACTGGATACCAAGAAGATAAACAAATGGTTCTTGAAAAGAATGATAAGTGGTATGGTTACACTGATGGTAAACACGTTGGACAATATCAAACAACTGGTATTGAATGTTCAATTATCCCTACTCATGCAACTGCATTACTTGAGTTCTTAAAAGGTAACTTAGATAATATTGCATTAGATGCTGCGGATATGGATTCATATAGATCAAGTGACTATATTGTTTACACTCCACAAACTTATACAACTAAAATTTCATTTAACACTTCCCCTGCAAAACTTCTTGAACGTCAAAAAGGTGTTGCTGCTGGAACAAACAAAACTATTCTTGCAAATGCTGACTTCAGAAAAGCATTTAGTTTAGCACTTAACCGTGATGACTTTGCTGCATCATGTACTGCTTCAGCTTCTGCTGGTTATGGATTATTAAACTATAACTATGTAAGTAATCCTGATACAGGTGAATTATATCGTGATACTGAACAAGGCAAGGGCGTATTAAAGAAATTATATGGTTTATCTGATGTTACTCAAGTAACCGGTTTCGATAAAGTTGAAGCTGCTAAGTTATTCCAAAAAGCTTATGAAGCTGAATTAGCTTCTACTGCTGAAGGACATTTAACTGCAACTGATAAGATTGAATTCGAATTCTTAACTTATAAACTAGATGATGCATACGTAAAGATGGTTACTGCTATTCAAAAATATGTGAATGAAGCAACTGTTGGAACAGGTCTTGAAGGCAAAATCTATATTAAACAAACTGCAGATGATAACTATTATGACAAGATGCAAGCCGGCGAATGCGAAATGATTATGTCAACTTGGGGCGGAAACCCTATGAACCCATTCGCAATTGTTGATTGCTATTGCAATAAAAAGAAGTATTTCGAATATGGTTATGATACTACACAAGTTTATACTATTAAAGTTGAAGGCCAAGATGTTGCATTATCTCTTGAAGACTGGAACACTTCATTAAATCAAGGTACTTATGCTACTGCTGCTTATCAAACAAAACTTGATATTTTAGCTGCTCTCGAATTAAAGGTTCTTTCTGATTACTGTACTCTTCCATTATATTATAGAACAAGTGCTGGTCTAGATTCTCAAAGAATTGTTAATGGTACTGATACTTATGTACAATTAGTTGGTTTCGGTGGTATTCGTTTCATTACTTATAAGTATGATGATGCTGCTTGGGATGCTTATTGTAAGAGCCAAGGTAATAAGTTAACTTACTAATCTTTGTTAATTTGAAAAAATTCAATTGACAATCTACACGAGTGGAGTATGTGAATATTCCGCTCGTGTTCTATTGTCTATTTGTTATATAAATGATTCATTAAACAGGATTATTTATATAAAATCCTACAAATTTTGTTTATAGGATTTTATATGCATAATCATGCATAAAATTTGACAATATAAAGGAGTGAAATTATGAATAATAGCATGGTTAGTTATGTTATTAAAAGAATACTTTTAATGATCTTAACTCTATTTATTATTTTAACAATGTGTTTTGTTCTGATCAAACTACTTCCTGATCCTGTAACGGTTCCTGAGGGTTCTTCAGCTTATAAACATATTATGGCTTATCGACAAGCTCATGGCTATGATAAACCAATCATTATACAATTTGGAATATTTTTGAAGAGCGTATTCACAAAGTGGGATTGGGGCATCGGGATGAATATGTATGTTGATAAATCAGTAACAAAAATATTCGCTCAAAAAATACCTTTTACATTAATGGTTAATTTATATGCTGAAATATTGAGCGTACCTCTAGGTATTTTATTAGGCATTTACGCAGCTTTAAAAAAGAACAAATGGCAAGACCAATTAATTTCTATTGGAGTTATGATTTTTGTTTCTGTTCCTTCTTATGTTTACGCATTTGTTGTCCAATATTTGTTTGGGTTTAAACTAAACTGGTTGCCATTGCAGCTAGACCCGGGATATAATTTGTTCTCTCTTTCAATGTTGAAATCTATGATTCTTCCAGTTATTGCCTTATCATTTGGTGAAATTGCTGGTTTGACTCGGTACACGAGAGCGGAATTGACTGAATGTTTAACGAGTGAAAGTATGTTACTTGCTCGTACAAAAGGTTTGACTAGGGCACAAGCAACTACAAGACATGCACTTAAAAATGCAATGGTACCTATTTTCCCAATGATACTAGGTTCATTTATTAGTATCTTAAGTGGTTCGTTTATTATTGAACAAATCTTTGGTATTCCAGGTGTTGGTTCTTTGTATATTCAATCCATTAATACAAGGGATTACAATTTCTTTATGATGCTTACCGCGTTCTATACTTTGATAGGGCTTGCGGGTGGTATAATTATCGACTTAAGTTATGGATTCATTGATCCACGTATTAGAATGGGGGCGAGAAAATGATGAATAATCAATCTTATGGTCACATTCCAAGTGAAGAATTTAAATTTGTTCAAGCGGATGCAAGAATCTTTGACCAAAAATTAGAAACAAAACCTATTGGTTATATGAAAGATGCTTGGTATCGATTCCGTAAAAACAAAGCATCAATTGTTGCTGCAGTAATCATTATTATGTTATTGCTTTATGCATTAATTGTTCCAGTGTTTTCAAAATACAATTTAGGTGATCGTGATTTATATTATAAAAAAGCTTTACCTAAGTCTTCTTTAATTTCAAAATTAGGTTTTTGGGATGGAACGACTTCATCTGGTCAATCAGAGGCTGGATTCTCAAGACTTTATGGTATGAATATTGAAATTGAATCAAGCAAGAAATCTGATTATGCTAGTATTCGTAAGTATACTTCAGAAATTGCTGGAGATGGAAAAGAATATTATACTTGTAAAATTGACACTTATCTTCAAGTTGGTTATCAATTTATGAATTTAACACTTGAAGAATATGAAGCAATTTTGAAATATCAAGATGAAAGTAATGATCAAGTACTTTACCCTATGATTAATGTAAATGCTACTTTTTATCGTAACCAATACCTTTTAGGTGGTGGTGCTCAAGATGCAAATTGTTGGTATTATACGATTAGTAATAAAGGTCTTCCAAATCAATCTCCTACAATAAGGGATAATTCAGATCTTAAAACAGAGGAAGATATTGCTAAACTAAAATGCTATACTGAAACTATTGCAGGGCCAAATGGAGATAAAGAAGTTAAGTATTATGCAAACTATATTACTCGTTCTTTAAATCCTGATGCTGTTGAAAATGACTACTCTTCAAAAAGAATTGAAGGGGACCCAGGTATTACTGATCCAACTTCTGGAGAAGCATATGTGTATGCGGCTAAGAATCAATCTGGATATAAAGTAAGAGTATCTTACTATGATTATTATAAATATTTACATGGATTTGAAGCTAGTTTCTTCTTTGGTTCAAACTCATATGGTCAAGACATTTTTGTTGCATTAGCAATTGGTGCTCGTTTCTCATTCTTACTTGCTATTTGCGTATCTGCTATTAACCTTGTTATTGGAGCTATCTATGGTTCTATTGAAGGTTATTATGGTGGTGCATTAGACTTATTTATGGAACGTATTTCGGATATTTTATCCGGTGTTCCTTTCATTGTTGTTGCAACTTTATTCCAATTACATTTGGCAACTAAGGTGGGACCAGTCATCTCGTTACTCTTTGCCTTTGTATTAACCGGCTGGATAGGTATTGCTAGTCGTGTAAGAAGTCAATTCTATCGTTTCAAAGGACAAGAATATGTACTTGCTGCAAGAACACTTGGTGCAAGTGATGGAAGATTAATCTTTAGACATATTTTCCCGAACTCACTTGGTACAATTATCACTTCATGTGTACTA
Organism: uncultured Staphylococcaceae bacterium; assembly: GCA_964474685.1. Lineage (GTDB taxonomy): Bacteria > Bacillota_I > Bacilli_A > ML615J-28 > CAG-313 > UBA1737. Next base: position 63,263 of record CAYYTE010000001.1, read on the forward strand.
ATTATTCCTGGTGTAATCTTCTCAGAATCTAGTTTATCCTTCTTAGGAATTATCGATCTTCACTCTGCTACTTTGACGAGTGTAGGTACTTTATTATCAGATGGTAATGCCGCATTCCCGAACTTCCCACATATTGTGTTGTTCCCTGCTATTTTCATATCACTACTTGAAATTTCGTTTAACATGTTTGGAAATGGCTTAAGAGATGCATTTAATCCATCTTTGAGAGGAGCTGAAGAATAATGAGTGAAGAAAGAGAAAAAATGTTAGATGTCAGAAACTTACGTATATCTTTCCGTACCAATAATGGTACTGTTAAAGCAGTACGAGGCATCAATTTTGAATTGTATAAAGGTGAAACTTTAGCAATTGTTGGTGAATCTGGCAGTGGTAAATCGGTTACTTCTAGAGCAATTCTAGGTATTCAAGCTCCGAACAAAATTGTTGAAGGTGGCGAGATTATCTATGATGGAAAAGATTTATTAAAAATCACAGAAGATGATTTCCATGAAATTCGTGGAAGTAAAATCTCTATGATCTTCCAAGATCCTATGTCATCTTTAGACCCTATTATGAGAATAGGAAAACAATTAACGGAAGCAATGATATTAAAAGGCAAGGCTACTCAAAAAGAAGCTAGATTTCAATCAGGGAAGAGAATTAGTCGTTTGAAAAAAGCGATGATTCGTGGTCTTTCTACAAGTGAAGAAGATGCTACAAGCCGTGTTGAACAAAATATCAAGATATTCCAAAAAACTGCATATATTGCTGCTCAAAAAGAAAAACGTTATAATATTGCATATGAGGCAAGTACGGAACTATTAAGTCAAACAAAAGATTTGCTTGATGGTATTCATCATTCCACCTATCGTGCTATTAGTAGAACATTGTTTGAGATTAAAAAGAAATTAAAGATTAGCCTTAATGAATATATAGTTAATGATGAAGAATATATTCAAACAATGATGACTAAAATAAACGTTGCAATTAAATCTTGCAATAAACTTGCTGCAAAGAAAGTTCAACATACAGAAGATTCTGAAGATATTAAAATTCTTATTGTTGATTTAACCAAACTTCAAGAGAGATTTGGTGCTGCAGTAAAACTTGTAAAACCAGATTTCTTTGCTATGGGATACTATTTATACAAGCAACCTGAAGCAAATGTTTTAGTTGAAGATGTTGAATCTTTGAATAAAGAAATGAGAAAGTTCTTAGATGATAATTTCCTTGTTCAATTTGAAGCGGATGTTAAAGTTGCTCTTCAAAAACAATATGAAAGAAAAGATTTAGCAAAAGAAGAAGCCCTAAAAAGTCTAAAACAAAATGCTTCTATATTTGAAGAAGAATCTTTATCAAGAGAAAAGTGTATTCAAGCAATTGAAGAAAATAGTTTAAAAGTAAAAGCAGCTATTAACAAACTAAGAATTGTTAAGAATTCACTTGCTTATACTTATAGTTCTAGTATGATGAGTGCTATTGAGGCTTATTTCAATGCGGTTGTAAAAAATCCAAAAGAACAAGCTAGGTACGATAGCGAATACAAGGAATATGAAGAAAAGGTTGCCCTAAGAAAATATGCGGTAAAACCTGTTCCTCCGACAATTATTGATTTAGAGTTATCAAAAGAACAAATCAGTTTAATTAATGCTCGTTTAATTGAAAGTTTTGAAAAAGAATTAGAACTTGCAAAAACTCGTAATTATGATGAACTTGTTATTGAATATATTAAGTATTTAGAAAAACAAGAATCTCTAATGGTATATAAAGTTACTAGTGAAATGGCGAAAGAAAAAGCCATTGAAATTATGGCTGAAGTAGGTATTCCTGAACCAAGAAAGAGATTTACTCAATATCCATTTGAGTTTTCAGGTGGTATGAGACAAAGAATTGTTATTGCTATTGCACTTGCAGCAAACCCGGATATTTTAATCTGTGATGAGCCTACTACTGCTCTTGACGTTACAATTCAAGCTCAAATTTTGGAATTAATTAATCGTTTAAAAAGAGAACGTGAATTATCTATTATATTTATTACTCATAACCTTGGTGTTGTTGCGAATATGGCGGATAGAATTGCCGTTATGTATGCTGGTAAAATTGTTGAATATGGCGATGTAGAAGAAATATTCTATGATCCAAGACATCCTTATACTTGGGCATTATTATCTTCTATGCCTGACCTTGAAACGAAGGAAAAACTTGAAGCGATTCCTGGAACTCCTCCAAATATGATTTTCCCTCCCGTTGGTGATGCATTTGCTGCTCGGAATAAATATGCAATGAAGATTGATTTTGAACAACAACCTCCACTATTTGAGGTAACTCCAACTCATTATGCCGCAACTTGGTTATTACATCCGGAAGCGCCTCATGTTGAGCCGCCTAAGATTGTAACGGAAAGAATTGAGAGAATGAAAAAGAAAGAAGGAGGTGGTTCTGATGGAAGATAAAGCAAAAAGAAAAATTGATTATAATGGGGAACCGCTACTTCGAGTTGTTCATTTAAAGCAATATTTTAAATTAGGCCATCACGAGAAATTAAAAGCAATTCATGATATTAGTTTTGATATTTATCGTGGAGAAGCATTTGGTTTAGTAGGTGAATCTGGCTGTGGTAAAACTACAACAGGACGTTCTATTATTAAACTTTATGATATTACCTCTGGCTCTATATATTTTAAAGGCCAAAGAATTTCAGCAGGAACTCGTTGGAACGAAAAGGAAATAAAATTTTCAAAGATTCGTTCTTTCGCAAAGATTGCTGATTATAAGCGTCAAGAGAAAGAAGCATTATCAAACTATAAACTAGAAGCAAAAGATGACTTAGAAGAAAAACTTGCTACAGTTGATTCGGATAATGGTGATTCCTTTGATGAAGTAAAGAGTGCATATAAACAAGAACTTCAAGAGAATATTCAAAAGATTCGCTCAAATTATGATGACCTTTGTTTAACTGAACAAAAGAAGTTAAACGAAGTAGTAAAAGAGCAGTTGGATCAAATTCATAAAGCAAAATTTGACCAAAGATATTGTGATAGAGTATATTCTGATCAACAAGTGAGAAAAGTACAATCAGAATATTTCCCTAGAATGAATCAATTAGAAAAAGAAATGGCAGCTTTAAAAGATAAAGATGTTGTGGCATTCAATGAAAAACGTGAAGAATATAATTTATTAAAAGATGAGTACAAAGAAAAGTTTAGATTGGCATCAAAGAGTCGTTTGGTAACCCAAATTCAAATGATTTTCCAAGACCCGATTGCTTCTCTTGACCCAAGAATGACAGTTCGTGAGATTATTTCTGAAGGACTAGTTATTCATGGTATTCGTGATAAAGAAGAAATTGATCAAAAGGTATTTGAAGTATTACGTTTAGTTGGATTGGTACCAGAACATGCTACTCGTTATCCTCATGAATTCTCAGGTGGACAAAGACAAAGAATTGGTATTGCAAGAGCTATTATTATGCATCCTGAACTAATTATTGCAGATGAACCTATTAGTGCTCTTGACGTATCTATTCAAGCACAGGTAATCAACCTTCTAAATGAATTAAGAGATAAGATGGGTTTGACAATTATGTTTATTGCCCATGATTTATCTGTAGTTAAGTATTTCTGTGACCGAATTGCTGTTATGTATTTTGGTACAATTGTTGAACTTGCTACATCTGAAGAATTATTTAAAAATCCTTTGCATCCTTATACTCGTTCTTTACTATCTGCGATTCCTCAACCTGACCCTAATTATGAAAAGAATCGTAAAAGAATCACGTATAACCCCGCAAAAGAACATGATTATTCTAAAGATAAACCAACTTTGCAAGAAATCATTCCTGGACATTTCGTTTATGCGAATAATCCAGAAATCGAACAATATCGTAAGATGTTAAAATAGGTATTTATATGGATGAAGAAAGTGAAAAAAAGCGCACAAGAATAAAACACTTCCTACTTACATATGGAATTACCTTTATATCATCCCTTGTTGCAGTATTTATTGTTATGATAATCTTAGGAGTTTTTGCTACTAAGGATAGACTAGAAATATATAACGATATTAGCGATAGCTTTATGGTTGTTGGCGTTATGCTTTCAGGCTATGGAGCGCTCGTATTAGTTAGTAATGGTGGGGCATTTGATATGCTAGCTTATGGCTTTATATCTGCAATAATTATTTTATTCCCATTCTATAGTAAAGAAAAAAAGCATACATCTTATTATGAATATCACTTAGCAAGAAGAGAAAAAGGAACGCATACCTTTTGGCATCTTGTTTTTATAGGACTATTTCATATTGCTATGTCTGGGTTATTTGCTTATATTGGCTTTTATGCATAAATCATAAAGACTACAAAAAATGGTCCTCCGTTTGGAGGGCCATTTTAATTGAAAATAGGCTCAATTTTCTTATAAACTATTAGGAATAATCAAGTATTATGATTTTTTAAACAATAAGATTAATCTTCCTAGTCTAAAAAACTTATAAATAGGTATTGCATATTGGTGGAAATTATGCTATAATAATTACTAGAGGTGAAATTATGATTCAGATTTATACAACTCCAAGCTGCGCATCCTGCCGTAAAGCAAAAAAGTGGTTTGATCAGTATCATATCCCATATACAGAAAAAAACATTTTTAGCATCAAACTTAGTAAAGAAGATATTTTAAGGATGTTGGCAAACTCTGAGAACGGATTTGAAGATATTATTTCAACGCGGTCAAAGATATTTAAGGAAAAAAAATTAGTTCCAGATGGAATGAGTTTTTCTGAGATGGTTAGTTTTATTATTGACTATCCTAGTGTTTTAAAAAGACCGATTATTATTAATGAAAACGAACTTCAAGTAGGATATAATAATGAGGATATCACTATTTTCTTACCAAAAGAATTAAGACATACGGAAATGTTTAATACAATTCCTGATGATGATTCTGTAGAAGAAGATGACGAAGATGAGGAAGATGAAGAGTAAAAAGAAGAACCACGAATAGTGTGGTTCTCCTTTTTTAATGCTTATTAAGCAATTTACATTGTCATTCTTAATACTTTATAAGCATAAATGCTTCATTAGCAATTTACATAGTCCTTCTTAATGCTTCATAAGCAATTTACATAGTCCTTCTTAATGCTTCATAAGCTCTAAGTATTTTTGCTTGGCTTTTTTTATAAGTAACTTTTAAACCTTTAACTAATTCTACAAATTCTTTTTTTGCTTGCTCGCGTGAAGTTGCTGAGTAGATTAGTTCAAAATCGGTTTTATTAACATATGTGCATTTGTCGATTGCTGCGTGTCCTCTCGCATAGGAGAAGTAAACACGATAAGTTGATAAATACATATAGTTTACTAATTTTTGTTCTTTTATTGTACTTTGTAATTCTTGATTGATTTCCTTACTTGGGCATATGCCTTCTTCAATCATAAGTTTTGCTTCTTCTTCAGTCATTACATAGGTAATTTCTTGAATTTGATAACCTTTTTTGCATTTATAGGTAAGTTCGTACTTTTCCTTTTTTCTAATTCTTAGTCCAATATCGCTTGCTTTTAATGTAAATCTAGGTGTATCAAAATAATAGTTTGTTTGAGTGTTCGAAGGTTTGTCTTTATATTTATCGATTAAACGATTATATTCCTCTTCTGATAGTAATGTTGCAAATTCATTCTCTAAATCCTTATCTTTATTCATAGTGCACCTCTCGTTTCAATTTTATAAAGATTATACACTACTATTACTTTTTTTGCAACTAATATATACAATTTATTTTTTTTAGAAATTATTTAGAAATTAGAAAAAACTAGTTTTATTCATTGCAAGTATTTGGGTCCTATGGTATAATATATAATAGAATAGAAAAAAAGGTGATAGTATGAATGATGTAATAACAACTGTAGATGCATTTAATTGGCCTCAATTTCTACAACCCTACGAACTTGCGGTTGAAGGTTTTATTTTAAAAATTGAAGGTATTAAAAAACAATATCAACTTGCGGGAATGTATTGCCCGATTGAAATTGTTTCCGGTCGTGTTAAGACTCCAGAAAGTATTTTAGATAAAGCGAGTAGAATGGAGGTTGCCTTTCCTGATATTGCGAAAAAAGTATATGATATTGGTGGCATAAGAATTACTTGTAAATATATCAAAGATGTATATATGATTGCGGATTTATTGAAATCACGAAAAGATATTGTATTAAAAGAAGAACGTGATTATATTTCACATCCTAAGGCGAGTGGATATCGTTCCCTTCACCTTATTATGAAGTATAATGTTGAAACGATTCACGGTCAAGTTCCGATTATGTTAGAATTTCAAATTCGTACTCACGCAATGCATTTTTGGGCAAGTATTGAACATTCTTTGAAATATAAATATCAAAAAAGAATTCCTATTGAACTTCAAGAAAGGTTACGTCAAGCTTCTCTTGCTGCGGAAAGATTAGATAATGAAATGAGTTCGATTCATGACTTAATTGATAAATTAGATTCTTCGGGTGTGGGACAGTCTAGTAAAATAAAAGATTCTTATGAGGATGAGGTAGGGATTAATACCTATAAAAGATGGTAATATGATTTTATCATATGTTGTTGAAATTGAATTTGATCAATTTAAAATCTGTGATTTCTTAAAACTAAAAGGTGTTACGGATAATTCATTAAAAGAAATAGCTAAAGGAAATGGACAATTACTTGTAAATGATATGGTTGTTATGAATTATTATATTGTTTCTTTTAAAGATAAAGTAAAAGTTGTATTACCAACTTGTAGTATTAAAAATTCTATCATTCCAGTTAATCATCCCTTTGAGATTTTATATGAAGATTCATATATGCTTGTTATTAATAAAGAATCAAATGTTGCAACGATTCCTACCAGGAAATACTATAAAAATTCTTTAGCAAATTATGTTCTATGTTATTATTTAAAAAAAGGCATTCTTGCCAATGTTCATTTTGTTTCGAGACTGGATGAGGCGACTTCTGGTATTATTATATGTTCAAAATCTCCTGGATTTGTAGAGATGATGAAACAGTGCGATTTAGTAAAAAAGTATTTACTTGAAGTAACGAAGAGTCCCTCTTTAAAAGAAGGCGAAATTTCAGGATATATTCAAAAAGATACAACAAGCATTATTAAAAGACAATTTGATTCGAATTCTCATTCTATAAATAGTATTACCAAGTATCGTGTTCTAAAAGAGATGGAAAACAAAACATTAATTGAAGCAACACTAGTAACAGGTAAAACACATCAATTACGTATTCATTTCTCTTCTATCGGCTCGAGTATTATTGGTGATGAACTTTACGGGGAAAAAAGTAGTGATGGTATTTTACATTTGCATAGTTATAATACTTCGTTTGTTCATCCGATAACGAAAGTTCGATTGGAATTTCAAACACTTCCTAAATGGGTGAATCCGTTAGATTTAAAATAATTTACTATTTTCTTATACCTATAGACATTGTATAAGCTTGTTTGTTTTTTTTACTTGCATTCTGAAATCTCTTGTGGTATAATAATTTTATAAAGCGTTGATTGAGAAGAGTATTTAATTTATGATTTTCTAGAGAGAGTAAATTTGAAATAGGGAACTATTTCTTAGGTGGAAGTTACTTAAATCAGAATTATTGAAAGTTCGCTCATGAGTGGTTGTAAGAAAACCCGTGGAATTCCGCGTTAAGGAGAATTGAGTGCCAAGACTTTTGTTTTGGAATTAAGGTGGTACCACGTATTTAGCGTCCTTATTATTAAGGGCGTTTTTTTGCGCGATTGGAGGAAAAAAATATGGATGATTTAGAATTAAATAAGATTCATGAAGAGGCAAACAAGGCAATTCAAGATGTTGATACGGAACAAAAATTGAATGAGGTACGTTCTTTTTATATGGGAAAGAAAAGTCCTTTGTCTCAAATAATGAAAAGTCTTGCAAATCTTTGCCAAGAGGAAAAGAAAGAAATTGGGCAAAAGATTAATGAAGTTAGAACGAAGATTAATGAACAATTAGATAGTAAAAAAAGGGAAATTAAAAAGCGTGAAATTGAATTGAAATTATCTAGTGAAAAAGTAGATATTACGCTTCCTGGTAGAGTGTTTCCAAGTGGAAGTATTCACCCGTTACAACAAGTAATTGAAGAATTATCGGATATTTTTATTGGAATGGGATATTCGATTGTAGATGGACCGGAGTTAGAAGAAGATGTTTATAACTTTGAAATGTTAAATGTTCCTAAGAACCATCCCGCAAGAGATATGCAAGATTCTTTCTATATTACAGATAATTATTTACTACGTACACAAACTTCTTCTATGCAAGCACGTACATTATTAAAAGCAAAGGGCCAACCTGTGAAAATTATCGCACCGGGAGCTACTTTCAGGCGCGATGATGATGATGCTACTCATAGTCATCAATTTTCCCAATTAGAAGGTCTGGTTGTAGATACAAATATAACGATGTCGGATTTAAAAGGGACCTTAGATTTACTTATGAAAAAGATGTTTGGTGAAGACCGGGCAATTCGTTTTCGCCCTTCCTATTTTCCTTTCACTGAACCTTCAGTTGAAGTTGATGTGAGTTGTTTTAAGTGTGGAGGAAAAGGTTGTAATATATGTAAACAAACGGGGTGGATTGAATTATTAGGTGCTGGTATGGTACACCCGAATGTTTTAAAACAAGCCGGTTATGATACAAATAAATATCGTGGTTTTGCTTTTGGAATGGGTATTGAACGGGTTGTTATGTTAAGACATGGAATCGATGATATTCGTAACTTTTATTTGAATGATGAAAGATTTTTAAAACAATTTGAAGGAGATGAAACAAAATGATCGTATCTGAAAAGTGGTTACAAGAATTAGTGAATATTTCTACATCTCCCGAGGAGTTTGTAGAAAATATGTCACTGCATTCTACTGAAATAGAAACATATAATGCCTTAACGAAAGCAACGAAAGTTGTTATTGGAAAAGTTTTGGAATGTATTCCTCACCCAGACTCAAATCATCTACATGTTTGTAAAGTAGATATTGGTAAAGAAATATTACAAATTGTTTGTGGAGCTCCAAATTGCACGGAAGGTATTAAAGTAATTGTTGCTTTAGTCGGATGTGAATTGCCGAATATATTTATTAAACAATCGGTGATTCGTGGGGTTGAATCGAATGGGATGCTTTGTTCTTTACAAGAACTTGGCATAAATGAATCGGTTGTGGAAGAAAAATACAAAAAAGGAATATATATTTTTGATGAGGAAGCGCCAATTGGTGTAGATGCTTTAAAGTATTTAGAGTTGCATGATGAAGTTTATGAACTAGGGTTAACACCGAATCGAATGGATTTATTATCGATGAATGGTGTTGCTCAAGATGTGAGTTGTATTTACCAATCTAAGATTAAACCGCTTGTTTATGATTTAGTTGAATCGCCTATATTAACCAAAGATGTAGTAACCGTTAGATTGAATACTCCGAAATGTCTTAGTTATGTTGCTCGAGTGGTTCGTGGGGTTACAATTAAAGATTCTCCGAATTGGTTAAAGGCTCGCCTTATGGCATCCGGTGTTCGTCCGATTAACAATGTTGTAGATATATCGAATTATATTATGCTTTTGTTTGGTCAACCTCTTCATTTCTTTGATGAGGATTTGATGAAGGATGATATTGTTGTTCGAATGGCGAATGATGATGAAAAGTGTGTTACGATTGATGAAAAAGAAAGAACTCTTAATTCCAGTGATATTGTAATTACAGATGGTGAATCGATTGGCTGTATTGCGGGGGTAATGGGTTGTTTATCGAAATCTATTCATGATAATACGAAAAATATCTTAATTGAATCTGCTGTTTTTGATTCCACATCGATTCGTAAAACTTCTTCAAGACTATTACTTAGAAGCGAAGCGTCTACTCGTTATGAACGAGGGGTTGATATTAGCCAATCTGAAAAAGCTTGTGAATATGCTTGCTATCTTTTACAAAGTCTTGCGGGGGGAGTTGTATTAAAGGGATGTGTTCATGAAGGAATTCAAAAGATAGAGGATAAGGCTTTTGATATATCTGAAGAATATGTTCGTGACTATTTAGGAATATCCTTTTCTAAAGAAAAAATTTGTGATATTTTTACTCGTTTAGGTTTTACTTGTAAAGTAGATAAGTCTGTTCATGTTTTAGTGCCTTCGAGAAGAATGGATATTACGATTCCTCAAGATTTAATTGAAGAACTTGGTCGTATGAATGGTTATGATTCCCTTTTAAAAACATTCCCTGTTTCGAATATTTGTGGAGTACTTCCTAAAAAAGAACATATGGAAAGAATGACAAGGCATATATTTAGTGATTTAGGTATGAGGGAGTGCGTTAGTTATGCACTTGTTAGTAAGAACTTAAGTTATGAGTTTCCTTATTTCTTTAGTGGAGATGAATTACCTATTGAGCTTCTTCACCCTCTAAGTGAAGACCATTCTACTTTAAGAAGATCACTAATTCCAAGTCTTGTAAATATTGCTGTATATAACAATTATCGTAAAAATAACAATTTAGCTTTATTTGAGATAGGAAGAATTTATCAATCCCTAGGTGATTCATATAAAGAGACTATGCATCTTGCTGGATATATTGCGGGGGTGCAAGGAGGAACTATATGGCAGAATAAGAGTGTTAATGTAGATTTCTTTTATTTGAAGGGGCTTTTAGAAACCTACTTTAAAAAATTAAATTTAAATGTAACTTATTCTAGGTTAAATAAAGAATTGCCTGAGATTCACCCGGGTCAAAGTTGTGAAATTTTATTAGGGGAATTACCAATTGGTTTTATGGGAGCTCTTCACCCTGAATATGAAAAAAATAAAGATGTTGAACCTGGATTTGTGTTTGAGATTAATTTGGATGCAATTATTCATTACTCCGTTGATACGATCATGTTTCATGCGATTCCAAAAGTACCTGCTGTTTATCGTGATTTTGCTTTTGTTATGGCAACGGATTTAGAAGTTGGTAAGGTAATTGATTCAATTTATCATAGTGACCGTTCTATTTCACAAGTGGATGTATTTGATGTATATAGTGCTGGAAATTTGTTAACCGGAACTAAGAGTGTTGCAATGCGTGTTACTTTTACAAGTGATGAACAATTAACAAATGATGCTATTAATGAAAAAGTATCTAGATTGCTTCATACCTTAGAGTATCTATATCATATTACTTTACGTGAATAGGGATATAAATGAAAAAAACAAGTAAGTATTTATTATTGATATTTGAGGTTTTTATAGTAGTTTTGTTATTTTCTTGTAAACAAGAAAGTAGATCCTATCAAATTACTTTTATTGATGGCAATGACACTATAAAAATAGTTGATGTGAAAGAAAACTTAGGAGTTACTTCTTTTACTCCGGTAAAGGAAGGATATGAATTTTTGTTTTGGCAAGATAGTGCAAGTGGCGAAGAGTTTGATTTTACAACGAAGATAACTAAGAATTACACTTTAATCGCTATATATCAAAAAGAAAATCCTTTAAAGAATACATATATTGTAAAGTATTGTTTAAGAGATGGGACATTTTTAAAAGAAGAGAATGTTAAAGAGGGAAGTTTTATTTCTACCTATATTCCTGTAAGAGAAGGCTATTCGTTTACTTTATGGAAAGATGATTCTTTAAAAGTATATACAAATAACACTCCAATTCTGGATAATGTTACGCTATTTGCTTATTGGGAAATGGATAAATCCACATTAAATAAATCAATTATGAATCAACTCCCGGGTGAGGTTAGTGATAATATTGAGTTTGCTCATTACTTTAGTGATTCGAGTGCTTTATTATCATATGAGTCTGATAAGCCCAATACTATTAGTAATTCCGGATATGTGAATAGAGATTTAGTAGATGTAGAGGTTCATATTACCGTTACAATTACTACAGACATTGAGGTTTATACATTAGTTCTTACAACAATTGTTAAAAAGGTTACTTTAAAACCATTAAAAAAACCAATGGTAGTTGGATATGCTTTAGGAAGTTCGTTTGCGGGATTTAATGAGTCAAGTGTTCAAAATTTAGATTATGTGATTTTGGCATTTGGTAGTATTGTTTCAGGTGAATTATCCGTTAGTGGTATGGGATATTTAAGACCTATGATGAAGATTCGTAAATATGGAGTGCGTCTAGGTATCAGTATTGCGGATTTTACTTCAAATGGGTATCGTGATGTTATTAAAGATGCAGATTCTAGAAAAAAATTTGTAGATAGTATTGTAAAAGTTGTGGAAGAATATAAAATTGATGGTATTGATATAGACTGGGAATATCCTAGTTATTCGGATAGACCCAATTTCTTGATGCTTATGCAAGAACTTTACGCAAGGCTTAAAACAATGCGGAGTGATTTTTTAATTACAATGGCTTCTACTTCCAACTTAAATTCCTTTGATTATGCTTCTTTAAATCCTTATTGTGATTTCTTTAATTTAATGACCTATGACTATGCTACGGGTGCTTATGCATATCACAATTCAAATTTATTTCAAAGCGGAAGTGGCTATAGTTGTCAAAGCGCTATTGAAAGAGTGTTAACAGTTATTAGTGCGGATAAAGTGATGATTGGTTGCGCATTTTATGCTCGTTATGCACCTTTTGTGTCTTCTGCTACTTTTGGGGCACGATTAACGAGACCTATGAACTTAACAGTTGGTTATGACTATATTAAATTAATTAAAACAAAAGGAGCTATCGAATACTATGATAGTGCTGCAGTTGCAAACTATTGTATCTATGAGAATGCCTTTTATACATATGATTCACCAGTGAGTGTTAACGCTAAAGCAAAATTTGCTAAAGATAATGGATTAAAAGGCGTTATGATATGGCAATTAGGAGATGAACCTACGGGTGAACTCCTCTCCTATATCCATGAAGGATTAACTAGTTAAGCTATTTTTTAATAAAATAGAATTGATATTTCATCTCTTTTCTCATATTTAAAGAAAACTAGTGAAACATCCCATTAAATATATAGAAACGTGAAAAAAGATTTAGAAAACTAAATCTTTTTTTTGACTAATTTATAAGTATTTGGTATAATAATTCAATAGAGGTGATGTTATGAATAAGGCGATGTTAAAAAATATAAATAAGAAATTTATTGAGTCTTTAATTTCAATATTTCCTGTTTCTCTTATTGCCACAATCATTCTTATATTTTTAAAAGGTTCGTTTTATTTATATTTAGGATTCTTTGTGGGATTTATATTCTTAATAATTGGGATGACCTTTTTTAATTTAGGTGCCGATATGGCCATGATGGAAATTGGTACTCAAATGGGGAGCTATGTTACTAAGAAAAAGAAAGCTTGGTTGCTCTATTTGTTTAGTTTTCTATTAGGTTTCATAATAACGATTGCGGAACCAGATTTAACAGTTTTTGCGGGGCAGTTAAAAGATTTATGTAATCCGTTTGTATTAGAGCTATTTGTCGCTATTGGTGTAGGATTATTTTTGTTTATTGCAATGTTTCGTATTTTACATCAGATTCCGTTGAAGTATGTGTTTTTGGTTTCCTATGCAATTACCTTCATTATCGTTTATATTGCATCTACTAAAAATGGGTATTCTTCGATTGCTTTTGATGCGGGGGGAGTAACAACAGGCCCGATTACGGTTCCCTTTATTATGGCGTTAGGACTTGGAGTGTCTAGTGCTCGTTCAAGTGAAAAAGCGGAAGATGATTCGTTTGGTTTAATTGGTCTATGCTCGGTAGGACCGATATTAATGGTGTCAATTTTATCATTGTTTTTTAAAGGTACTGGAAGTTCTTCAAGTACAAGTAATATAATTTCAACAACTCCTGAATTTATGGATAATTTATTTGAGGTTTTATTATTAAAAGTAAAAGATGTTGCTTTAGCACTCTTGCCCATATTAATTTTTATGGTTATCTTTGTTTATTTCTTATTAAAGAGTACGAAGAAAAACCGCATTCGTATGTTCGTTGGAATTTTATACACTTATATTGGTTTGGTATTATTCCTTGCGGGGGCTGAAGTTGGATATTTACCGATTGGAAATTATATTGGAAAAACACTCGCAACGATTCACCCGAATCTTTTAATATTAATCGGTTGTGTTTTAGGATTCTTTGTTGTTATGGCAGAACCCGCTGTTCATGTGTTAAATAATCAAGTGGAAGAATTAACTTCGGGTGCTATTTCTAAAAAAGTGATGTTATTTTCTTTAGCGGTTGGAGTATCTCTAGCGATTGGTGTTGGGTTTGCCAGGATAATTTATGACTTTAACCTATTGTTAATTCTAGGAATTGGCTATGGAATTTGTTTTATTTTAAGTCTCTTTGTTCCTCAGATCTTTACATCAATTGCATTTGACTCTGGTGGCGTTGCTACTGGGCCTTTGACTACTACATTCTTACTGCCAATGGCGTTAGGACTTTGTCTTAGTATCTATGATGATCAATCCCTGGTTTTTTCTAAAGGGTTTGGACTTGTTGCTTTAGTAGCACTAGCACCTATATTAATCATTGAAATATTAGGATTCATTTTCCAAATTAGACAAAAACGTATGGTACAAAAAGAGAGTGTTGGCTTCTATGAAGACATCATTGAGTTTAATTTACCAATAGATTTGAAAGGAGAGACAATATGACAGAACTGAAAGGCTTATCTTTCTTACTAACAATCGTGGATCGAGGTATTGCGAAAGGTATTGTTAAAACTCTTAAAGAAATTGATTGTGCGTATAATCAAATTACTTATGGAAAGGGTACTGCTCCTGAAGAAATTTATGATTATTTAGGCTTTGGTAAGACAGAAAAAGAAGTAATTATAAGTGTTTGTGATAGTGCAAGGCGAGATGAGATATTTAATGTATTAAAAACAAAATATCATTTTGATGAACCTGGAAAAGGGATTTGTATTTCGATTCCTGTGGATAGTGTTGCGGGGGCAAGATGCTTAAAACAAATTGTAAATAATGAAGATTTAAAGGAGGCTGTATGAAACATTTAATTGTAACTATATGCAATGATGGTGCTGCAGATGATGTTATGGAAGTTGCAAAGAAGATGGGTGCACAAGGTGGCACTATCTTAAAAGCTAGAGGAAGTGCTGGAAAAGATGATGAAAAATTTGCGGGAATAACGATTCAACCTGGAAAAGAAGTAATTCTCATTATTGTAGATGAAATTAAAAAGAACCTTATAATGAAAGAAATTTCTGCTCAATTAGGAGTTGGAACAAAACAACATGCGATTACTTTTTCATTACCCGTTGATGCCGCATGTGGAGTTACGATATAAATTTATAAAGGAGTAAAAAAATTGGAAGATACGATTATTGTAAAAAATGTAACAAAAACATTTCATTTATCAAAAAAACAACAACTTTTAAATCATACAAAAAATTCATTAAAGATTGCGGTCAATGATTTATCATTTGTTGCTCACCCTCATGAAATTTTTGGTTTATTAGGACCCAATGGGGCGGGGAAAACAACTACGTTACGTTTGATTGCAACTTTACTAAAACCTGATAAAGGGGAGATTTTAGTAGATGGAATAGGTTCTAATAATGCAATTGAATTAAAAAGACATTTAGGTTTTTTAACAAATGAATTAAAACTAGAAGAGCAAATGACTCCAAATTATGCATTTGGATATTATGCAAGGTTTTTTGATATTGATGTGAATACAATGGAATCAAGAAGAAAAGAACTTTTTGATTATTTCGGTATTAATGAATTCTCTGAATGTAAGATTGGGGAGTTATCTACTGGTATGAAACAAAAGGTTTCTATTGTTGTTAGTCTTGTAAATGATCCGGCGGTTATCGTTTTTGATGAACCTACGAATGGTCTTGATATTATTACCGCAAGACTCGTTACCGATTATTTAAAACAATTAAGAGAAAAAGGGAAAACAATTGTGATTTCTACTCATATTACAAGTCTTGTAGAAAAGCTGTGTGATCGAGTGGGGATTATCATAAATGGAAAAATGTCCCTATGTGATAGTTTAAAGAATGTGATGGCGTTGAAACCAGATAGTGATTTGGAAGATATATTCTTTGATATCTATAATAAGGAAGTAGGTGATGATAATGAAACACATGCTTAATATTATTAATAAAGAATTAGGGAAAGTATTTAAAAATCCAAAGTTAGTTTTTTCAACTTTATTACTTCCGGGCATATTAATTTTTGCTATGTATAGTTTTATGGGGTCTTCGATTCGTGGCGAAGGAAATAAAATAAAAGATTACGAGTACAAACTAGTACAAGTAGGAGACTCTTCTTCGTTTACGAGTGTATTAGAGCAAGTTGGACAAACTGGGGATGCCTTAAAGATTGAAGTTATTCCTTTTGATACATTTGTAAAATCAACAGAATTTGATTCTTATTCCTTTGCAAGTGTGGAGGAATGGTTAAAAGAAGTTAAAAATGATTCGAGTTTGTTAAAAACTTATATAAATAAAAATATAGAAGAAAAAAAGATTACAGGTGTAATCTATATAGATAAGAAATTTGATGAAGCATTGCACCCATCATTGAATGTAGAACAATCGGTTGAAATCTCCATTTTAAAAACGAGTTCTAACCAATACTCTCAAGCATTAGCAAGTTATGTCAATACTATTCTTGATTCTGTTGGAAAGACTTACCAACAAATTACACCCATTTTCGCATTTGATACATTGGATTTAACACCTGCTGATTCACAGGCAAATTCAACTCTTGCGATGTTAATACCGATGCTTTTAATTACCTTTATATTTGCGGGGGCATTGTCGATTAGTTGTGATGCGATAGCGGGTGAAAAAGAAAGAGGAACTATTTCTACACTTTTGATGGCACCAATTAAAAAGGATGAGATTTTATTAGGTAAGATTATTTCAATGATTATTTTAACAATTGTATCATCGATTGTATCTTTTTTAGGTATGGCCTTGTCTCTTATTAAAAATGGTGCTGTATTTGGATTATCCGATGGATTAAAACTTTCTTATGGTCCTTCTACTTACATTGAATTATTTATGTTAATTCTCTTAGCTACATTATTTGCTGTTTCTTTATTCTTAATTGCATCAACAATAGCGAAAGATACAAGAGAGGCGAATATGTATGCAATGCCTTTTTACATTGTTGCAATAATTTCAGGAGTGTTAGCAATGTTTAACTTTGATGTTCCACAATCAATTTTCCCATATTTCATTCCTGTATATAATATTATACTGGGTATGAAGGGTGTATTGATGTGTAAACTTTCTCTTGTTAATTTCTTTGTGATTACATTATCTACGATAATCTATTTTGTGATTATATTACAAATAGTTAAGAAGTTATTTCATAGTGAAAAGATTATGTTTGGAAAATAAAAAGAGCAACCGATAATTCGGTTGCTTTTATATTTTGTTAAAATGTATAAGTAAAGCCTTCTAAAATCGATTATTAGGCGATTACAAGCCGTTTGTTGTATTTTTCACATAAAAGTGAGTAAATATTAGTGCGATATATATTTAGTGAGGTATTCATTCACACTTTTTACTAAGGATTGGGGTGTAGAGGTTGCGGAAGATATAAAACAGGTTGTAAATTTTGAAAAATCAATCAGTTGTAAATCATCTAATTTTTCTATAAGAAAAGTATTGTTTGTTTTACTTTTACCTATAGCATATAGCATCATACAGTTGTTGCTTGTTTTATCCCCAAGAATTAGGAGAATATCATTTTTATTAATTTTTTCATTTTCTAGTATTTGTTGCCTTTTCGATGTTTCATTGCATACTTCATAAAAGTATTCAAGATGTTTAAATTGTGGTTTGTAGTGATTGTAAGCTTCATCATATTCTTTTTTGGTACAAGTGGTTTGTGATGCTAAAAATATCTTTTCTAATTCATTATTCTTTGGTGTGTTTGGTAATAAATAGGAGTTTTCATAGGAAAGTATAGTTTCTGTTTCCGGGTGGGTAGGTTTTCCAAGATATAAGAGGGTATATCCTTTTGTGATTTTTGCTTGTATTTTTCTTGCTTGATTTAAAACGATGGGACAAGTGACATTTAGAATTCTTAAACCTTTCGATTTAGCAATATTTATAACATTATCACTTACTCCATGAGCACTAATAATCACAGTTCCTGATTGTACTTGTTCAATCATTTCAAGTCTTGTAGTTCCTTCAAGAAGAATAATACCCTTATTAAGGAGAATATCGTTAACGGTTTTATTATGAACGAGACTTCCTAACATATATATAGGTTTTGGGTACTTTGTTAAATCTAGGTTAAAAATATACTCATATGCTTTTTTAACACCTGTACAAAAGCCATTATTTCCTAAAATCTTTATATCCATATAATAACCTCCTTGATATATTTAATTCTTATAATAAGTATAATCGATTTCTATTTATTTTGCCAATCATTTGCTAATTGAAGAAATAGTATGATTTATAATTATGTATGGTGAATTAATGGAAATTTCTTGTGTTTTTTGCTATACTATAGTAAATCAAAGGAGATAATTTAAAATGATATCTACAAATGAAATGAAAAATGGAATGGTTATTGAAATGGATAATGAACTTTTATTAGTTCTAGAGTTTCAACATGTCCTTCAAAATAAGGTTGCTTATATTCGGGTAAAGTTTAAAAATATGAGAACAGGTGCTTCCTACATCACTACAATGAACCCTGGAGTTAAAGTGAATAATGTGACGATAGAGCATATGACTATGCAATATTTATATTCAGATTCGACATTCTGCACTTTCATGAATACGGAAGATTATAGTCAAATTGAAATTCCCTGTGATAAGTTAAAATGGGAATCACAATTTATGATTGAAGGTAGTATGGTGATAGTATCAACATATAATGGTGAGGTTTTAGGAGTTCAATTACCAGATAAAGTAGAACTTGAAGTAACTGAGGCGAGTGATGCGGTTGCGGGAAATACGGCTACTTCAGCAATGAAAGAGGTAGTTGTAGAAACTGGTTTAACAATAAAAGTTCCTATGTTTATTAAACAAGGTGAAACAATTCTTGTTGGTACATCGGATGGGGCATATAAAGGAAGAGCATAAAGAATAAGATAACACATTTTGTGTTATTTTTTTGTTGTAAAAGGTTTTCATAATTATTGTAAATATGATAGAATACTATTAGAAAGAAATGAGGTTGAATATGTCAAAATTAATTCGAGCATTTAGTATTGCAATTGTATCAATTGCTTTTCTTACATTAGGTAATCTAAGTGTATTTGGTGAAACAAAAGTAACAACTGTTGGAGATGCTAGTTATCAAGTTACACAAAATATAACAAATGAAGATTTGTTTTATGGAATCAAACATTATAAAGATAAAGCATCTACCTATGTGACAACGGATAAGCCACAATCGGTAAATGTTTTAGAGATTCCATCGAGTAAAGATTTAAGGATTATCAATTACACATATCAAAACAAGAATGGTTGGACAAAACAAACAGTTAAGAATATGGCAAAGAACTTTGAGTTAAATAATCCAGGGTGGATTGTTTTAGCAGGTGTTAATGGAGATTTTTTTGATATCGAGGGTAAAAAAGATCTTGCTTATCAAACTGGTGGTGTTTGTGTAGAAAATGGCAGAGTTTTACGCCCCTTAACAGGTGGAGAAGCAACTCTAGGATTTACGAATAATGGAACTACTAATTCTATTATTGGTGGCAAAGATTTTACAGTAGACAATTTAAAACTACAAATTATTAATGATGAAACAGAAGAAGTAGTAAAAAGTTATTCAATTGATAAATTAAACACAGCTCCAGTAGGAGATGAAATCAGTGTTTATTACACTTATCCTTATAAGGAGGGTGCTTCTACTTCCTATTATATACCAAAGTTGCCAGAAGGTAATAACTATTTTGTTAAAGCACCGATAAGGAGCCTTGGAATTTCTACTAAGACCCTTTATGCAAATGGTTTAGTAAGTGATTTAAATTATACAGAAGATGTTCGATATGGTCAATTTGCGATTTGTTCGAATAATAAAGCATTAGCAAGTGATTTATTGGTTGGAACCCATATTGTTGTTGAACAACCAGTTACTGGCGATTATAAAGATTGTGAAAATATAACTGGATGTGGAGCTGAACTATTAAAAGATGGTGCTCAAGGAAGCTACCCGGCAAATAATGCGGATGTTCATCCGAGAACAATGATTGGAAAAAAAGCAGATGGTACAATTCAATTCTTTACTGTAGATGGTCGTCAACCTGAAAAAGAAATGAGTGGTATGAGGTATTCCGAACTTGCTGCATGTATGAAGTATTATGATTGTGTAGAAGGTTATAATATGGATGGTGGCGGATCTACAACGATGATTATTCGTGATTCTGAAGGTGAATTCAATGTTGTAAATTCTCCTTCCGATGGTTCTGAACGACATGATTCAAATTCTATCTTTGTTGTTGTTCCAAGTGTAACTTTAAATATTGATTCTGTTGAAGATACCAAGGCTAAATTCTCATATGTTTTAGGAAAGAATATGTCTGTTACTGACTTAAAGTTATCTTTAGATAATGGCAAAACCTATGAGTTTGCGTCAAATGAACTAACTGTTACGGGCCTCGATTGTAAAACTCGTTATAGTGGAACATACGCTTGTAAAGTAGTATATAAGGGAGTAGAAATTGAATCATTAGCTCACGAGATTCGCTTTTCTACTGGTAAAAATGCTCCAAAAGTTGAAGATGCTTATTATCAAGTTGAAGATGGTAAATATGTGCTTCATTATAAACTAGTAGACCCGGATGCTACGACAACGCTTCTTAGTTTAAAAGTGAATGGCGATACTATATTTATCGATAATTTAAATAACACTTCGTATGTACTTAGTGGGTATCCTGTAACAAGTGATTTGGATTTAATGATTAAAATCAATTATGATTTAAGTTCTAGTCCAAATGAAACAAGACAGATGGAAATAAATATTGAAAAGAAGGTAGAAGAACCAATTACTCCTCCAGCGGATGAGAAAAAAGGCTGTAAGAAATCTTTATCATCAAGTGCAATGATGTTTGTAACTACAGCTCTATTATGTATTTGTATTATTAAAAGAAAAGATAATTAAATGAAAAAGGAATCAGTTCTCTGATTCCTTTTAAATATGCGAATATATATACAAACAATATAATATTCTTTTTGGAGCAAGCGGCGGGAATCGAACCCGTACAAACAGCTTGGGAAGCTGTGATTCTACCATTAAACTACGCCTGCAATTATAAAAAAAACATGCCTTTAGCATGATTTGTGGTATAATAAATGGAGCAAGTGACGGGAATCGAACCCGCATGTCCACCTTGGAGGGGTGGCATTTTAGCCATTAAATTACACCTGCAAAAATGGTCGGGACTGCAGGATTCGAACCTGTGACCCTCTGGTCCCAAACCAGATGCTCTACCAAACTGAGCTAAGTCCCGTTAAACCTATAATATTATACCATTTTTCTGCTATTTGTCAAGCAATATAAAATAAAGAATGGCGCGCACGAGAAGATTCGAACTCCCAACCCCTTGATCCGTAGTCAAGTATTCTATCCAATTGAACTACGTGCGCACATGGCGGTCTCGACGAGATTCGAACTCGCGATCTCCTGAGTGACAGTCAAGCATGTTAAACCACTACACCACGAGACCTTATGCCTTAAATAGCCTCTATATTATACAACATTCTCTAAGTTAATTCAAGAAATATGTTCATTTATTATTTTATATTTTTTTATAAGTGAAAAAAATGTATAAAAAATTAAAAGTCATCAAGACATTTTACTTGCAACCAAAGTGAAATTATGTTATTATAATAGAGCACGAAAGTGCTGCTGCGGGCGTGGCGGAACTGGCAGACGCGCTAGACTTAGGATCTAGTTCTCACGAGTGCAGGTTCAATTCCTGTCGCCCGCACCATATTGAAACAATAGGATTGATACCAAAAATATCAGTCCTTTTTTCATTTTTAAGGGCTATTTCGCTTATTTTAGGCATAAATTGCTTAATTTTAGGTGAAGTAGTCCTTTTTTCTTTGCCTTTTTTATTGGAGGCTATTTTATGAAAAGCACGAACTAGCAATAAAAAGCACGAT
>CAYYTE010000002.1:0-41819 GCA_964474685.1 uncultured Staphylococcaceae bacterium
GTTAGGATTGCCAGAAAATAAGGAAGTTCCTTTGATTGGTATGGTATCTAGACTTGTTTCTCATAAAGGCATCGAAGTGATACGACTTGCATTTGATAAGATTATGGAAGAAAATGTTCAATTTGTAATGATAGGAACGGGAGATTCTTTCTATGAAGGTTTCTTTCAAGATATGCAAAGAAAATATGATAAGAAGTTTCGGGCAATTATTGCATATAATGGAGATTTATCAAGAAAGATTTATGCGGGGAGTGACTTATTTTTAATGCCATCGAAATCAGAACCTTGTGGCCTTAGTCAAATGATTGCTTCTCGTTATGGAGCAGTTGCTATGGTTCATGAAACAGGGGGATTAAAAGATTCGATTGTGGACTTTGAAAAGAAATTAGGGAATGGCTATACTTTTAAAGATTTTAATGAAGAAAGTCTTTTGAATATGATTCATCGTGCAATTCACGATTATCATGAAGAAAGTTGGAAATTAAAAGTACAAAAAGTAATGAAAGCGGATTTTGGCTGGAATGCTTCAGCAAAGAAATATTTAGAATTATATAAAAAAATCTTAGTGAATAGTTAGAAGGAGTTTGTCATGGCGACAACACAGGCAATTAGTGATCAAGAATACGTATCCGAAAAAGCAGCTATTGAAGAAATACTATCTGATTTTTTTGGTGTTACGCCAGAAGATGCCTCAATTGATCAAATATACAAATCTGTAAGTAAACATATTGTTGATATACTTATGGATAAAAAGAAGAAATTTAACCATAAAGTCTATGAACAAGGTGCAAAGAGAGTATATTATCTTTGTATGGAGTTTTTAGTAGGTAGAAGTTTAAAGACAAACCTCTATAATTTAGGATTAGTTTCAACTTATACAAAAATTATGAAATCATACAATATTGAAATGGAAACTTTGTATAATCAAGAACCCGATGCGGGGCTTGGTAATGGTGGCTTAGGACGTTTAGCTGCATGCTTTATGGATTCTTTGGCATCACTTAATTATCCAGCGTATGGATTTTGTCTTCGATATGAGTATGGTTTATTTAAACAAAAAATAGTAGATGGATGGCAAACAGAACTTCCAGATATATGGCTTCCTGGTGGTGAATGTTGGTTAGTACCAAGAAGTGATCGAGTATTGAAAGTGCGTTTTGGTGGTTGGATTTCACAACATTATGAAAACAATCATTTAAAAATTGATTATCATGATGATAAAGTAATTGAAGCAGTTCCTTATGATTTATTAATATCTGGAGGAGCGAGTGAAGCAATTACTACATTAAGACTTTGGAGAGCAAGAAATATTCAGTCTTTTGATATGAATTCCTTCTCACAAGGTGATTATATGAAGTCCATGCAAGAAAATGCGGAAGCAGAATTAATTACAAAAGTTTTATATCCTTCCGATGATCATACTCAAGGAAAAACCTTACGATTAAAACAACAGTATTTTCTAGTAAGTGCTTCGATTCAAAACATCATAAATGATCAAATTAAGAGACATGGTGATTTACATACATTACCTGAGTTTGCAGCAATTCATATTAATGATACCCACCCCGCTTTAGCAATTCCTGAAATAATGCGTATTCTTATGGATGAACATGATTTTGGCTGGGATGAAGCTTGGGACATTGTGTTAAGAACTGTTGCTTATACGAATCATACCGTTATGGCAGAAGCATTGGAACAATGGAATGAAGATTTGATGCTTCGTTTATTACCTAGAATTCATCAAATCATTCAAGAAATTAATCGGCGCTTTATGCATACCATCTATGATAAATATCCGAATGATTATGGTAAGTATGCAAGAATCAATCTTGAATTTGATAACCACATTCGGATGGCGAATATGTGTGTACTTGCGAGTCATAGTGTCAATGGTGTATCAAGTCTTCATAGTGAAATTATAAAAAATAGTATATTTCATGATTTCTATCTAGAAACACCGGGAAAATTTACAAATGTGACAAATGGTATTGCACATAGAAGATGGCTTGACCAGTCAAATCCTAGACTTGCAAATCTATTAAATCATACAATTGGTCATGGTTGGTATAGTGATGCTTCGGAATTAAAGAAGTTCATAAAGTTTCAAAATGATGATGCTGTTTTAG
Source organism: uncultured Staphylococcaceae bacterium (assembly GCA_964474685.1). Classification (GTDB taxonomy): domain Bacteria; phylum Bacillota_I; class Bacilli_A; order ML615J-28; family CAG-313; genus UBA1737. The sequence goes on from CAYYTE010000002.1 coordinate 2,127, forward strand.
AAGAACTTGCAAGTATTAAATATGAAAATAAAGTTGATTTTGCTAAGGTACTATATAAGAAACAAGGTGTAATTGTTGATCCCTTAACTAGGTTTGACGTACAAGTGAAAAGACTTCATGCTTATAAAAGACAATTACTGAATGTTTTAAAGATTGTATATTTGTACATTCAACTTGAAAAGAACCCGAATTATCCGATTACTCCTCAAACGTATATTTTTGGTGCAAAAGCAGCACCAGGTTATTATCACGCGAAAGAAGTGATTGAGTTAATTAACTATATTATGAAAGACATTGCATCGCATCCAGCGATTAAAGCTAAATTAAATGTAGTTTTCTTGGAGGATTATTGCGTAACTCTTGCGGAACACTTAATTCCTTCTGCGGAAGTATCTGAACAAATTAGCTTGGCAGGTAAAGAAGCGAGTGGTACAAGTAATATGAAGTTTATGATTAATGGGGCTATTACATTTGGAACTATGGATGGTGCAAATGTAGAAATTCATGATGCGGTTGGAGATAAGAATGTCTTTATATTTGGTATGAATGCTCAACAAGTGGATGAGGCTTGGATAAAAGGTTATAATTCTACCTTATACTATAATAACAACCCTATAATTCATGATGTCATTGATCGATTAAAAGTTGGATTTGCGGGGAAAAGTTTTATGAATATTGTTAATTATTTATTGACGGATAGAGGTATAGCGGATCAATATATGTGTTTGGCTGATTTTTCTAGTTATTTAAATGAATACAAGAAATTAGATGCCGCATATAATCAAAAACGCTTATGGAATCAAATGTCCGTTGTAAATATCAGTGAGTCAGGGCGTTTTGCTGCGGACCGTGCAATTGAAGAATATGCAACAAGAATTTGGAATTTGAAAAAAGTATTATAAAAATATGAAAGTGTTTTACTATAAAAAGTATTAGTTGCATTATTTGCATGAAAGTAGTATAATGTATCAAGATAAAGATTCCTAAGGAGGAACTATATGGACAATATTCAATCAGCAGTTAAGAAGATCGCAGTGTTAACATCTGGAGGAGACGCACCTGGTATGAATGCTGCTATTCGTGCGGTAGTTAGAACTGCTCTACATTATAATTTGGAAGTATTTGGAATTAGAGATGGGTATTATGGAATGTGTCATGATGAAATATATCCTATGACAAGAGATTCAGTTTCCAATATTATCACATTAGGTGGTACTATTCTTGGTTCCGCAAGACTTCCTGAATTCCAAACTATGGAAATGACTCTATTTGGAATTAATGAATTAAAGAAATATGGTATTAATGGATTAGTAACCATTGGTGGAGATGGTACTTATCATGGTGCCCTACGTATGTCAAATAACGGCTTAAGCTGTGTTGGAGTTCCTGGAACTATTGATAATGATGTTTCTTCTTGTGATTTCACTATTGGTTTTGATACTGCAGTTCGTACTGCTGTAGAAGCAATAGATAAATTAAGAGATACTTGTAATTCTCATAAACGTTGCTCTGTTATAGAAGTTATGGGTCGCCATTGTGGTGATATTGCTTATGCAACTGCTCTTGCAACTGGAGCTGATTATGTAATCACTGAGCAAACTGGTCTCCATAAGGATGAATTAATCGAAAAAGTAAAATATTGTAAAGAACAAAATCGCCGTCATGTGATTATTGTAGTTACTGAGCATATGACAGATGTAAATGCTTTAGCACAAGAACTTGAAGAAGCAACAGGATTTGATACTCGTGCAACAATATTAGGTCATATTCAAAGAGGTGGTTCACCAACTGCAAACGATAGAAATATTGCAAGTATGTTAGGCTCCGCTGCTGTTGAGCATTTAATGGCTGGTGAAAAAGGCATTTGTATGGGTATGATTAACAATAAGATTGTTGCTACTCCAATTGAAAAGAATTTTGAAATGACAAAAGAGATTTATCCAGGAGTAGTGGATTTAATCAATAAATTATCTTAATTAACTAATTATGAAAAGTGATAGTTGGCAAGTGATACTTGTTTAATCATCGCTTTTTTTAGTTATAGTAGAGTTTTTACTTCCTATATAATAAGGAAAGGATTTTGTTCTGTTTGATTAAGTATCTTCTTCTTGAAATGCCTATTCAAATATGCTATAATAATTATTAATGAAATCAATCTAAAAAGAGGTAACAAGATGAAAGAAAAATGTTATATTACTACTCCTATTTATTATGCAAGTGGAAATGTACAGATTGGCAATAGTTATTCTACGATTGCTGCGGATGTACTGGCACGTTTTGAAAGAGCAATGGGACGGGATACTTTTTATTTAACAGGTATGGATGAGCATGGGCAAAAGATTCAAGATGCCGCAACCCTGGCAAATACTACTCCCCAATCCTATGTAGATAAGGTTTCGCTTAGAACAAAGGAATTGTGGAAGACTTTAGATGTTTCCAATGACTATTTTATTCGTACTACTGATGACTACCATGTTGCCGCAGTACAACAAATATTTGAAAAGTTACTTGCTAATAAGGATATCTATTTAAGCAAATATTCTGGAAATTATTGTGTCTCTTGTGAAACATTCTTTACAAAAAAACAGTTAGGTGAAAATGATACGTGTCCTGACTGTGGAAAACCCACAAAAGTTGTAGAAGAGGAAAGTTATTTTTTAAATTTAAAAAAGTATGAATCAAGATTACTCCAATATATAAAAGAACATCCAAATTTTATTCATCCTGAGTCAAGAAGAAATGAAGTAATTTCATTTATTGAGTCGGGGCTTGAAGATTTATGTGTTTCAAGAACTTCTTTTAGTTGGGGAATTCCAGTATTAAGTAATCCGAAACATGTTGTTTATGTTTGGATTGATGCTTTATCAAACTATATTACCGCTCTTGGATATGGTTCTAAGGATGAGACAAACTTTAAAAAGTATTGGTTAGATAATAAACGTATTTATCATATTATTGGAAAAGATATTTTACGTTTTCATGCAGTATATTGGCCAATATTACTTATGGCTTTAGATATTCCTATTAATTTTGAATTGTTTGCTCACGGTTTTATTTTAAATCGTGGTGTTAAGATGAGCAAATCCAGAGGAAACGCTGTTTATCCAGAGGACTTATATACGAGATATGGAGTGGATTCATTCCGTTATTATCTTGCGAAAGAGTTACCACTGGGTGAAGACGGGTTATTTAGTTTTGAAAGATTTGTGAATCGATATAATACGGAACTTGCTAATGATTTAGGCAATCTAGTTAGTAGAAGTGTAGCAATGGTACAAAAGTATAATGAAGGCTTGGTACCTTGTTGTAAGTCTTCAAATGAAACTCTGTTTGATTCTAATCTTGAGGCTTGTTGTAAAAAAGCGATTGATGATTCAATTCAATATTTTGAACATTTTGAATTACAAAAAGCTATGGATTCAACTTGGACTTTAGTAGATGGATTAAATAAATATATTGATCTAACGAGTCCTTGGAGCCTTGCTAAAGATGAAACAAGGAAAGAAGAACTATTAAATGTATTATATCATTTGATGGAAGGATTAAGGATTGTTGGACAATTGGTTTCTTTATATCTTGTAAATTCATATAAAGATATCTTTAAAGCTATAGGTTGCTCGGATGAAACAGTTGATTTTACTAATCTTGCCTTTGGAAAAACTTGGACAAATTGTCATGTAGTTACACTTCCTGCTTTGTTTAAGCGTTTAGATATGGCTGAAGAACTCGAATATGAGAAACAGCTCGTTGAAAAAAGAATGCCAAAGAAGGTTGAAACAAAAAAAGTAGAGGAAAAAGTCGCTGAGATATCAATTGATGATTTCTCTAAAATTGAATTAAAAGTAGGAGAAATTTTAAAAGCAGATGCTCATCCCAATGCAAATAAGCTCTATGTATTACAAGTAAATACAGGAGATCGTGTTAGACAAATTGTTTCAGGGATTGCGGAAGCATATAAAGTGGATGAATTGGTTCATAAAAAAGTGGTAGTTATTACCAACCTTCATTCCGCAAAAATTCGGGGAGTAGTATCCGATGGAATGTTATTATGTTCAACAAGTAAGGGAAAACCTGTTTTAGTTGAAGCAAATAATGCTGCTCCTGGTGATTTTATTCACTAATCTTTTAGTGCGTTAGTTGTAAGTATTAGTCACTAAAAATATGATGTAAAAATAGAAAGAGGATATTGATTATGCTAAATAATCAAAAAGTGTCACCAGCACAGGAAACTGGTGAAGAAGATACAAGAACTCCGGAACAAATTGATGATGATACAAAGAAAAAATTACGAAATATTGCAACTCATCGTTCTTCAAGTTCTTATTTATTAGTTATTTTTGGTACAATTATTTATTCTTTTGGTGTTGTTTGGATTTTGCAATTAGGAGGTTTTTATTCTGGCGGTGTAACAGGTGTTTCTCAGTTAATTGTTGGTTTGGTAACTAAATTTGCTCCAAATAATTCACAATTAGTCAGTAATAATTTAGGTACATTTATTCTTGTGTTAAATATACCTTTATTAATCTTCGGATGGAAAGGACTTAGTAAAAAATTTGCTATTTTAACAATTATTTCAATTACACTACAAACCATTGTTTGTAACTTATTAAGCAGCTACACAGTTAGTCCTTTTTGTCAATTACTTTCAAATCAAGGTGGAATGGGGAAAGGCTTGATTGATATCTTTTCGGATGTAAACTTTCTATTTTTCAAAGATGCGGATGTTACTCCATCGATTGTTACAGCGTTTCGTATGAATATGCTTCCTGGAACAAAACTCTTGTTAGCTTTGTTTGGTGGAGGAATTACAGGAATTGGTGCATCACTTTGTTTAAAAGGTGGCGGTTCTACAGGGGGACTTGATATTATCTCAAATTATCTTGTTATGAAAAAAAGAATGTCTTTTACTACGGTTCAATTAGTTGTGGATACTATTGTTATTAGTATGTCTTCCTTGATTAGTGTTGAGAATGTTTTATTTACCCTTGTTCGTTTGATTGTTTATATGAAAGTAGTTCAACAATTATATCAAACATATCATATTAATCGGTTGGAAATAATTACAACAAAGGCGGAGATGATTCGACTTGCACTTCTTCATAATTTCAAACATGGTATGACAATCTATGAAGCTGTAGGAGGTTATACAATGACTACGAAAAAGAGTATTGAAATCTATGCATCTTCATATGAAGTGGGTGATTATTTGGAGATTGTAAAAACAATAGATCCCAAAGCATTTATTATTTCAACTCCAGTAAAGGTTCTAAAAGGAAATTATATACAACATACAATTATGTAAATACCATTTTGTTTATTAACAAGTGGATGAAATGAAACACCTTTTGGGTGTTTCTTTTTGTTAAGAAAAAAAGAAAAATGGTTCTAAAAATTAATGGTTATATTGTTTGACAAAAAAGTGAAAAGAGCGTATAATATACTAGATACATTAAGTCGATGAGACTTTAAACCCCACAAATTAAAGCCCTCAATTATATGATTATTCATTAGGAGGATAAATTATGCATCAAACTTATATGGATACCGTTAAATCCGCATCTGGCAATCGGAAATGGTACATTATCGACGCTACTGACCTAGTATTAGGCCGTATGTCAACTGTTGTAGCAACAGTATTAAAAGGAAAACAAAAACCTACTTATACACCTCATATTGATGGTGGCGATTATGTCATTGTTATTAATGCAGAAAAAATTGCATTAACAGGTAATAAATGGGAAGAAAAGAAATACTATCGTGCTTCTCAATATCCAGGAAACTTAAAAACAAGAACTGCTGCAGAGCAACTTGTTAAGAGCCCTGAAAAGATTGTTGAGTTTGCAGTTCGTGGTATGTTACCAAAAGGTCCACAAGGCGATAATATGTATCGTCGTCTTTATGTTTATGTAGGCCCAGATTATGATCAAAAGGCACAAAAGCCTGAAGCATTTCCGCTTCAAGTGAAATAGGAGGAAATAAACAATGGAAAAAGCAAGTTATCAAGCGACAGGTCGTCGTAAAAGTTCTGTTGCTCGTGTACGTTTAGTACCAGGCAATGGTAAATTTGAAATCAATTCACGTGCTTTCGCTGAATATATTCCTTCTGCAGCAACTCGTTTAGACGTTGTTCAACCTTTATCATTAACTGAAACAACAAGTCAATATGATATTTTTGTGAATGTATTTGGTGGCGGTATTAATGGTCAAGCGGGCGCAATCCGTTTAGGTATTAGCCGTGCTTTATTATTAGTAAACCCTGAGTATCGTAAAACATTAAAGAAGGCTGGTTTATTAACTCGTGATCCACGTAGTGTAGAACGTAAAAAATGCGGTCTTAAGAAAGCTCGTAGGGCACCTCAATTCTCCAAACGTTAATTCACAACTTGTCTTAACTTTAGTTTGTTTGGATGTAAGACCACAATTCAATATTGTGGTCTTATTTTTAATAGTAAAGTATTCATTAATCAATAAAGGAGATATTTATGTTTGATCGTAATTCTATTCAATTTTATAACTCGTTAACTAATAAAATTGAAACATTTCATCCGATTCAAAAAGACAAACTATCGATGTATGTTTGTGGTCCGACCGTTTATAATCATATGCATATTGGAAATGCAAGACCAGTTATATTTTTTGATATGGTTGCAAGGTTTTTTCGCTATATTGGGTATCAAGTAACGTATGTATCGAATTTTACGGATATTGATGATAAGATCATTAAAAAAGCAAAAGAAGAAAATACGACAGAGCAAGTGATTAGTGAACGCTATATAAAATATTATTTAGACGCATGCAAAAAGATTAATTGTTTAGAGGATGTCATTCATCCGAAAGTTACAGATAATATAGAAGGAATTATTGACTTTATTAATGAACTTGTTAAATCAGGGAATGCCTATGTTTCTGGTGATGATGTATATTTCTCAATACGTAAAGATGAAACATATGGATGTTTAAGTAATCAAAAAGTAGATGATTTAGAAACCGGTGCAAGAATTGATATAAATTCAAATAAAAAAGACCCACTTGATTTTACATTATGGAAGAAAACACAAGACGAAGGTCAAAAATGGGACAGCCCATTTGGTTGTGGAAGACCGGGTTGGCATACGGAATGTGTGGTTATGATAAAAAAGATTTTTGGTGGTATGATAGATATTCATGGTGGCGGGAATGATTTAAAGTTTCCTCATCATGAAAATGAGATTGCCCAAGCAGAAGTTTTATATCATAATACGATTGCAAATTATTGGTTGCATAATGCTCGGATTGACTTAAATGGGGAAAAAATGAGTAAATCTGTTGGCAATGTAATTTGGCTTAAAGATATTATTGAAGAGTATAATCCCAATAGTTATAGACTTTTAGTATTAGCAAATCATTATCGGCAAACAATTAATTATGATGATGCTTTGATGAAGCAAATGGCGCAAGAATGGGATAAACTTGAAAAAGCGTATTTTACACTGGGTCGGTTTATGGAAATTCATAATATTCCAGAAACAAAGGAAACTCTTCCATTAATGGATGAATTTTTAAATGCATTAGCAAATGATTTTAACACGTCAAACGCATTGACAATTATTTATCAATTGATTAAATCAATTAACAAATTATTAAGAGCCAATCCTATAGATAGCACTTCCTTAGCATTGAGTTTTTCTACTTTAAAAAATATGTATGAAGTGTTTGGGCTTAAATTAGACTATACTCCTTTAACTAAAGAGGAATTAGAACTTGTTAATAAATGGAATGAAGCAAGAGCAAATAAGCTATTTGATGTTGCGGATGAATTAAGACTAAAAATGGTTGAAAAAGGCATTCGGTTATCATAATGGATTATAAAATGTTAACAGGAAGTAATCTTTCTTATATTGGTGATGCATATTATGAATTGAAAATTCGCTTGTATTTACTGAATAAGAACATTACAAAATCAAGGGAATTACGAAAAGTTAGTATCCGTTTTGTTAGCGCTAGTGCTCATCAATTGATTTATGAGAAAATAAATCCTCTATTCACAGATGAAGAAAATCAAGTCTTTTTAAGAGGAAGAAATGGGGCTTCGAGAAACTATCGTAAAAATATGGACCCGAAGGCTTATGGAATTTCTAGTGGATTTGAAGCTATCATTGGATATTTATATTTAAAAGGGGATTTGAATCGGTTAGATGATTTAATTGAAAAGTCAATAGATATCATAGAAAAGGGGGAAATAATATGATTATTTATGGAAAAAATACAGTGACAACTTCACTTGCACATGGGGAGAATGTACATAAAGTATATTTGAGTGAGGGGTCGATATTAAAAGCAATGATTCAAAAGGATTATCCGAATATAAAAATCGTTGTTTGTAAAACGATTGAGTTAGATAAATTAACCAATAATGGAAATCATCAAGGAATTGCTTGTGAAGTAGATGATTATAAGTATAAGACATTGGAAGAAATTTGCAAGAAACTTACAAAAGAGAATTGCGCTCTTGCATTATTAGATGGATTAGAAGATCCTCATAATTTAGGTGCCATTCTAAGAACGGCGGATGCTTGTGGAATTGATGGGATAATTCTTCCTAAAAACCGTAGCGTTGGCTTAACTCCCATTGTCGCAAAAGTATCTACGGGTGCTATTGAATATGTCGATTGTTGCCAAGTAGCAAATAGTACGCAAGCTTTAAAATATTTAAAGAAAATGGGCTACTGGGTAATCGGTTTAGAACTCGATGGGACTATTGATTACAGGCAACAAGATTATTTAAATAAAATAGTTGTAGTAATTGGTTCTGAAGGAAAAGGTATTTCAAGACTTGTAAAAGAACAATGTGATTTCCTTGTTAAGATTCCTATGTGTGGACATGTAAATAGCTTAAACGCTTCTGTTTCTGCGGGAATATTATTTTATGAAATCCATCGTCAACAAAATCCGTTATGATGTATACACGAGAACAGTTGTTTTCTTATAATGATTATGAACTATTGTATCTTATTGCTTCCAAACATGAAGAAGCAATTAATATAATGTATCAAAAATATAGTTATTTAATCTTTGGGAGAATGAAGAAGTTTCGAATTTATGAGGGATTAAAAGATGATTTTTATCAAGAAGGACTAATTGTTCTTCACCAAGCAATCAAGCGTTTTAATCCAATGTCTAAATGTTCATTTACTAATTTTTTTGATTTGTTATTGCAACGACGTTTTATTACACTTGTGAAGCAATATACAAAGAAATATTCCTTTGATGAACTATCGGATGTTACAAAAGATGAATTGATTGAAGAAATATCGGAAAATAAATATAAAGGAATTCTTGATAACGTAAATATAGAAGATTTGTCACTTTTAGAAAGAAAAATCTATCAATATCGTTATATCGATGGAATTAAAGCAAAAGAAATTTCGACAAGAATTGGGATTGAACCGAAAAAGGTTTATAATACACTTGCTCGAATTAAAGATAAGATCAAAAAAGGTTATAGTGATAAATATATTAAATGATATTGCTTGACAAAAAGAACTTTTTTTGATAAAATCTTAACGATAAGGTGGTGTTTATTGATGCGAGACAGAGTAATATTAGTTTGTGAAGAATGTTTGTCAAGAAACTACATAACAACTAAAAATAAATTAAATACTACAGAGAGACTCGTTATCAAAAAATACTGTAAACATTGTAATAAAGTTACCGTTCATAAAGAAACCAAATAGGAGGAATTTACATTATGGCAGTGAAAGAAGCAAAACAAGAAAAAAAGAATAGAGTAGTTGAATTTATTAAAAGTGAGCATAAATATGAAAATTTAATACTTGCTGTATTAGCAATATTTGCAATTGAATTAGGTGTACTATTATTAAATGGAAGTCTAGTTATCCCATCAGGCGCCTTCTTAATTGGAGATTATTGGAAGGTATTTGCATGGATTCTTGTAGCAATAGGAGCAGTTTCCTTAATACTAGCAGTTTCATCGTTCTATCGTCCGAGTCTTGCTGAAATTAAACATATTACTACATTAAAGAAAAAAGATTTCTTTGTAAATGTAATTGAAGTTATTGCATTTTCTATCGTTGTAGCATTATTAATTGTATTATTTGATTACGTTATTGAATTAATTATTTCTTTATTTTAATTCATATAGGTAATAATATGGAGAATAATGAAATTAACACAAAAGAGAATGAGCGTAATTGGTATCTAGTTGCGACTTATTCGGGTATGGAATACGCAGTAAAAAGAAACTTGGAACAAAGAATTAAATCTATGAATATGGAAAAATACATATTCCGTGTTTTGATTCCAGAGCGTAAATATACAGAAAAAACTAAAAGAGGACTTGTTAAAGAAGTTACGGAACGTGTTTACCCAGGTTATGTTTTTGTTGATATGATTGTAACAGATGAATCTTGGTTTATTGTTCGTAATACTCAAATGGTTTCTGGTATTCTTGGTTCGAGCGGTGGTTCTGCTAAGCCAGTTCCTTTAACTCCGGATGAGATTAACCCTATTTTAAAGTTATGTGGGGTTCCTATTGAACTTCATGTAAATTTTGGAGTTGGAGATACTGTTCGAATTCTTGTTGGAACGTTTGCGGGATTAGCTGCTGTAGTTGATTCAATTGACATTGAAAAGGAAAAAGTAAGTGTTTTGGTTGATTTTGCTGCAAGACAGACAATTCAAGAATTAGACTTAAATCAAGTTGAAAAAATAGATTAAGAAGATCACCTCAATCGAGGTGATTTTTATTTTAAGATTGGAGATTATTGTGAGTAAGAAAAGAAGTAATAAATATAAGAAAAGAAATATTAAGTTAAACTTTGTTTGGGTATTTTTACTTGTCGTACTTATTGCATTTGTTGCTTATTTTGTGATAAGTGGAAAAGCAAAACAATTATATGATAAATTATATCCGGATAATTTAGGAAATGAAGTGATTGTTAATGGTAAGACTGTTTCATTTTCTACAGAAGACAATGATTTAAATGTAACATTTATTGAACTACTGAATAATGATGGATCGGGTTCCATTGGAGATTCTATTTTTATTCAGTGTGGAGATGTGGATGTATTGATAGATGCTGGGACAAAATCAAGTGGAATTGCTACTGTTGTGCCTTTTCTTGAAAGTAAGATTAAAGACAATATATTAGAACTTGCTATTTGTACTCATCCTGATAGCGATCATATAGGTGGATTTGTAGGAAATAAAAAGAGTTCTAGTTCGATGGATTATAATGGTGTGTTATTCATGAATGAGATAACTATCTCGTATTTGGTAGACTTTGGATATGAATCAGATACGGTTGTATATGATGCATATAAAAAACAAGTGAACACACTTGTTTCAAAAGGAATGAAATATATACCGATTCAAAATGTTTTTAATGATTCGACTACGAGTCAAGAACCTAGTATCTTTAACCTTGGTTTGAATACGAAACTCACCTTGTTAGATTATTTGACATATAAGGATTCCACTATCAAAGACGATAATGATCGAAGCGTTTGTTGCTTGGTTGAAAGTAGTGATAAAAAGTTTTTACTATCCGGGGATGCGGAAGTTAAAGAAGAAGCAATATTAAGTAACCTAGAAATAGGTCACGTGGATGTGTTTAAATCGAATCATCATGGGTCCCCTACAGCAAACTCAAAGGGTTTATTAGATGCAATTACACCGGATTATATTGTTATTACTTCTTCAGCGACTAATTCCTACTTCTTACCTAAAAAGAAAATTGTTCAAAGGTTGTATTCCTACACAGATAAAACTTATGCCACTTTCTTAGATGGTAATATAACATTCAATTGTAAAAAAGGTGTAATCACTGTTTTTTCAACAAAAACTACTTTAACGAATATATTAACTTCATCATGGTATTTAGCTGATGATGAAAAGAATCCGAGGTAACTAAAATGATTCGTGTAATATTATTTACTTATATTGCTTGTTTAGCGATTATGAGTATTGTTGCTATTATATTTTATGGTGTTGATAAAGTGTTTTCAAAAAAAGGTTGGCAAAGAGCACCTGAAAAACTATTATTGTTTATAACACAAGCTTTTGGGGGAATTGGATCTATTATTGGGATTTTCTTCTTTCATCATAAGACAAAACACTGGTATTTTATAGTGAATTTAATGGTCGCTTTATTATGGCAATTAGGATTATTAATAATTTTAGTATTACGTTTTCATAATTTTATTTAATTTACTCGGTTTTACTTATATAAATTTATAAAAATATGCTTTTTCAATTGCTTTGAAAAGGCTTTTTTTCATAGATGAAAACACTTACTTCAACATTATATAGATTTTTATATCTGTTTAGTGGTATAATAAATTAACTCTTTTATTTACCGATTTTTATGGGGAAAAGAGATTTATGGAAAGGATTTAAAATATGAAGAGTTTAACAAGAAAATTTTTAATGTTGCCGTTATTTCTTGTAGTTCTATTAGGTATTACTGCTTGTAAAAGTTCTGAATTGGATGTAAAACCAGTAGATACCAAAACTACAACTGAATTATCGGCCGATGAAATTACTGTTGATTCATTATCATCTTTTGTTGATAACCTATTTAACAATGAGTTAGAGAAGTTAGATGCACCATCGGATGATGAAGAATTATGGGTGATTGTTCAATTGAAAGATCAACCAATGCTTATGAATAAAGAGAATTCAAAATTTGTGGGCACTGTATCCGAATATTTAGCTACAACTGAGGCAAAGAAACAACTAAGTGAGATGGAAAAATCACAAGAAGTTGTTCAAACCTCAATTCTATCAAAGATAGGAGCTGAGTTTAAATATTCTTATACAAGTGTTTTCAATGGATTTGCTGCAAAAGTTAAGTATGGTGATTTAGACAAATTAAAAGCAGTTGCTGGTGTTAAAAATATTTGCCCTGCAATCACTTATGCTATTCCAGAGACTGATTATGAAACAACTTCTACAGGTACACCATCAAGTGATACTGTAACAACGGATTCATCTACAGCTTATACTGGAAGAGGAATGTCCATTGGTATTATTGATACAGGTATTAGTACAAGCCATGAAGCTTTCTCTATTGAACCTGAAATTCAAGCAGTTTCAAAGGCAAGTATAAATAAAGTAATTGGTAATACGATTGCAAATGTATATAATCTTAAATCACATAATAAATCAATTACTGCAAATGATGTTTATCAAAGTGGGAAGATTCCGTTTGCTTATGACTATGCGGACGTTGATTGCGATGTTAATCCTAATTTAGCAACAATGGAAAAGTATGGAAATGAGCATGGTACTCACGTTGCGGGAATTGCTGCTGGTAATAATGGTGGGTCATTTAAAGGTGTTGCTCCTGATGCTCAATTAGTTGTTATGAAAGTATTCAGTGATTATTCTAATGGGGCATCTAGTATTAATATTTTAGCTGCATTAAATGACTGTGTTGCCTTGGGTGTTGATAGCATTAATATGTCTTTAGGAACTCCATCTGGGTTTACAACTACTAGTTCTTCAGATTTACTTGAATTAATTTATTCAAATGTTGAAAAATCCGGCATTAACTTATGCTGTTCTTGTGGTAATGCATTCTATTCTCAATTAGGTGGAATTCAATATCAAAATGGTAGTATATCCAATGTAGATGGTGGAACTGTTGGTACTCCAGGTGCTTATGGCGCTGCTTTTGCTACTGCAAGTCTTGATACTGTTAATGTTCAAAATGAATTCTTTACTGCAAATGATGAGAAGAAGATATTATTCTTTAATAATGCAGTTGTTAACCAAGAAACTAAAGAAAAAGCCGACTTTGTTAAATCTCTATTACCTGAAGGGGGGAAAGTTACACTTGATTATGTTGTAGTTCCTGGTACAGGTGATGTAGGTGATTATGCGGATATTTATGTAAAAGGAAAAGTTGCTTTAGTTAAACGTGGTGGCTTGTCTTTCGAACAAAAACAAGCGAATGCAAAAGCAGCTGGTGCTGTAGCATGTATCCTCTATAACAACGTGGGTGGTCAGGGCATTAGTCCAGTTATTGAAAAACTTGTTATTCCTACTGCATGTATTTCTTTAGAAGATGGTACTATTTTAGCTTCTGCAAAGAAGAAAAATATTACTGTTAATTCTGAATATAAATTAGCAAATCCTCAAATGAGTGAATTCTCAAGCTGGGGACCAGTAAGTGACTTAACATTAAAACCTGAAATTACTGCTCCTGGTGGACAAGTTTATAGTGCTTTCCCTAATGCAACAAAAGATGGTTATATCATGATGAGTGGTACTTCAATGTCTTCTCCGAATATGGCTGGTTGTGTTACACTTGTAAAACAAGCTTTAAAAGAAAAATATGGTTTTGAATTAGCTACAGGTGATATGACTTTGAATGATATTCAAAACATGGTATATCAATTATTAATGTCTACCGCAACTCCTGTAACAAATGTGGATGGCGTAATCTATTCACCTAGAAAACAAGGTGCTGGTTTAGCAAATGTAAATAATGCTGTTAATACAAAAGCATATCTTTATGTGATTGGACAAACAAAGACGAAACTTGAATTAGGTGATGATCCTCAAAAACTGGGTGTTTATGAATTAACATTTAGATTGAAGAATACTTCTAATCAACAATTAGTTTATAATATTAATCCAAAGGTTATGACACAAGCTCTTTCTTTAGATGGAGTAAATTTGACTTTTGGTGAATACTATTTTGACGATGCAAATTGCACTTATAGTTGTTCAGGCAAAGCAAAACTAAGTGGGAATGAGATTACTGTTCAACCAAATGCGGATGTTCAAGTATCTGTAAATGTGAAGTTAACTGATGCGGATAAGAAATATCTTGAACAATTTACTTATGGTACTTATGTTGAAGGTTATGTATCTCTTGATGCAGCAGATGAAGCTGAAGTAGATTTATCTATTCCTTTCTTGGGATTCTATGGCGATTGGAATGAATCTCCATTACTAGACTCAACCATTTATGATTCTAATACTTCATATATGTATGAAACTTCACTTGTTTCTGCATATAGAGGTCAATATTTACTACAATTAGGCAAATATCCTTATAAAATTGGTGTTGATGCTGAAGGAAATCCATTATATAAAACACCTGAAACAAGTGTTGATAAGATTTCAATTTCTCCAGCAAATGAATATGGTTTATCGAATCTTTATAGCGTTTATATGGGATTATTAAGAAATGCTAAAACTATTGATTATTCTTTTGAAGATGCTATAACCGGTGAAGTGTATGCTCTATATCGTGTGGATGAAGCTCGTAGGTCTTTAGTAAATCTATCAAAGGGTACTGTCACTCCTACTGCTTATGTTCTTGGTTACAACCAAATGCTTCCAAATAATACGGATATAAATCTTGTTATTACCGCAACCCCTGACTATGATGATGCTTCAGGTAATGCGAAATATCAATATACATTCCCAATTCGAATTGATAACGAAGCACCTCAATTAATGCAAGATTTTGATTTGGTAGAAGAAGAAGGAAGAAAATATCTAGAATTTGTTGTTGCTGATAATAATTATTTATGTTCATTACAATTAATGAATTCTGAATTTAAAGCACTAGCTTCTCCAATTCCATTCTATACTAAAAGAGGTGAAACTACATTAACTCGTGTAGATATTACGGATTATGTAGATCTTCTTAAAGATAATGTACTTGTTGTTTATGTAGATGACTATTCTTTAAATTACTCTGCATGGGGAATCACATTACCATTACATGCTGTTACAGAAGTAGGTTTTGAAAAAGCTGAATATGAAATCAATGTAAATGGTTCTGTGAAACTAAATCCTATTATTACTCCTTCTACAGGTTATATTAAAAATGGTACTGTTGTTTTTGCTTCTAGTGATGAAAAAATTGCTAAAGTAGATCAATCAGGTGTTGTTATAGGCGTTAGTGCTGGTACTTGTGAAGTATCTTTAACATTAACTACTGTAAATGATGCACAGATAGTTGGTAAGGCTACTATTAAAGTTAATCCTGTAGTTGAAGCGGAAGTTTTACCAGATGGTGTTACATTAGATCAAACGGAATTAAGTGTAAAACTTGGACAACAAGTTACTTTAACTCCGACTGTATCTCCTTGGAATGCTGTAAATAAAGAAGTTACTTGGACTTCTTCAAATGAAGCAGTTGCGACAGTTGAGGCTGGTCTTGTCAAGACTCTTGCATCGGGTGTTGCTACAATTACTTGTAAAACTGTAAATGGCTTAGAAGCTACTTGTGTTATTACTGTTGAAGAAAATTCTGCTGACTTTACAATTGTATCGGGTGTATTAACCGCTTATACAGGTAAAGGTGGAGATATAACAATTCCTGAGGGTGTTACAAAGATAGGAAAGAATGCGTTTGACAAAAATACTACAATTACTACAATTGTCTTACCTAGTTCTTTAGTAGAAATCTCAGATTATGCATTTAGACAATGTACTGCTTTAACTTCTGTTAAACTTAGTGGAAGCAAAGTTGTTACATTAGGAAAATATTGTTTCTATCATTGTTCTAAATTAACTGAATGTGAACTTCCTGCATCTATTGAATCAATTGGCGATAATTGTTTTAAAGATTGCTCGGCACTTGAAAAAGTAAATGTTCCAGCTTCTATTCAAACAATTGGAGCAAGTTCATTTGGTGGAACAAAAATTTCAACTGTTGCTATTCCTTCTAGTTGTGTTTCTATTGGCAACTATGCTTTCCAAAATTGTACTACAGTTACTAGCCTTACTTTTGGTGTAAGAAGTAGTGGATTAACAATTGGGAATATTGTGTTCCAAGGTTGTACAGGAATTGAAGAAGTAGATATGACTCCTCTTTCTGGACAAGGACTAGAGGTTGGAGTTGGATTATTTAGCGGATGTAAGAAACTTGCAACTGTTAAATTACCTACTGATTTAACTAGAATCTTTGGTACTATGTTTAAAGATTGTATTTTATTAAATACTTTAGACATTCCAGCTACTGTAGTTGAATATGGTGCATCCGCTTTTGAGGGTACTGGATTTACTGAATTTGTTGTTTCAAATCATGTTACAACAATTGGTAGCAGTACATTTAGCAATATGGATTCCATGGTAAAGATTACATTTGAAAATGATTTTGAAGATATTCCTGCTTCGTTATTAGCTGGATGTTCTAAGTTAACTGATATAATCTTTAAGGGAGCAATTACTGGAAAAATTAATGTTTATGCATTTAAAGATTGTACAAGTTTAGTTACATTTGCTGTTCCTAGTGGAGTTGTTGCCTTAAATGGTTCAACATTCTATGGTTGTACAAACTTGAAGGAAGTTACTATTTCTGCAACTGTTACATTATTAGGAAAAGAAACATTTAGGAAATGTACAAATCTTGAAAAAGTTATTTTTGCTGAAAATGGACTAGACTTAGGATTAACTCCTACTGCTCTAGAAAATATGTTTAATGCTTGTACAAAGAAGATTGAATTTGTTGGTAACAATGTTTATGCTTCAAGTACGGATGGTGCTCTATATAGTGCGGATAAGACTGTATTATACAAAGTATGTCCTGTTAATGAGTTAATTGTTGATGGTGTATTAACTGTACCAAGTGGTGTTACAACTATATTTGATGAAGCATTTGCTGAATATACAACTCTTACAGGTGTTGTATTGCCAGATACGGTTACTACAATTGGTGAAGGTGCATTTGTTGGATGTAGTAAACTTGCTGCTTTGACTTTATCAAAGAACTTAGTTACTATTGGTGCTTCTGCATTTAAAGATTGCAAACTATTAACACAAGTTAATTTTGCTGAATTAACACACCTTGAAGTTTTAGCTTCTGGTGCATTCTATAAATGTCCTCTTGAAGGCGATTTAGTTCTTCCTGAATCCTTACTTCGTATTGAAGATGGTGGAACAAGACAAGGCGTATTTGTTGGTTCTAAATTTACAAGTGTTACTTTTGGTGCTAATTTAGAGTATATTGGTAATTATGCATTCAATGAAGTTTCTACTATTACATCTATTGATTTATCTGGAACAAAAGTAGAAGCTATTGGTGATTATGCATTCTATCAATTACCTCTTCAAAAAATGTTATTATCAAAGGGCCTTGTATCTATTGGTAAATATGCTTTCTATAATGGTCACTATGATCCAAAGTATGTTGGTGGACAAACAACAGTTGAAGAGATTGTATTCCCTGAGACTCTAGAGTCTATTGGCGCTTATGCGTTTATGGGTTGGACATATTTAAGACATGTAAATTTACCAGATAGTGTTACTGAATTGGGTAATAATGCTTTCCGTATTTGTGTTAGTTTGGAAACTATCTCATTAGGAAGTGGTATTACATCTATTGGTTCTGGAACATTCGGTTATATTGGATTTAATTATAAGGTTTATAATACAAATTGGGAATCATATAAAGTATTAACGGAAGTATTTATTCCTAATACTGTTACTTTCATTGATGATCAAGCATTTACATCTTGCTTCTATTTAGTTAAGTTTGAAGTAGAAGAAGGAAACCCTGTATATCGTGCTGAAGATGGTGTTATCTATGATGATAAATCGATTGTACAATGGCCTTATGCTAAACCTATGGTTGAAGAATATCGTATTCCTAGTTTCATTAATACTGTTAATGGATTTTTGTTTACAGCAAAAATTACGAATGTTAAGAAATTAATTATTCCTTCATCTGTTACGTCGATTGAAAGTGGAGCTTTAGCAAAATTAAATGTTCAAGAAATATTCTTTGAAACAAATAAATATCTAGAACTTGGTGATGGAGTATTCCAAAACTGCAAAAAGTTAGTTAAGGTTACTCTTCCTGAAGGATTAGCCTATGTTCCTAGTCAAACATTTGATGGATGTGTTAGCTTATCTGAAATTGTATGGCCTGAAAGTTTACAAATGATTCAAGTACGTGCATTTAGAGGATGTGTTTCTTTAAAGAGCCTTGTATTTAATCAAAGTTTGAAATATATTCAAGCAGGTGCATTTGAAAATTGTACTGGTATTGAAACTGTTCAAATTCCAAAGATGTTTAAAGGCTTTGTTGAAGCTATGTCTACTTCCTCATTTGCTCCAAGTGTTTTCGAAGGTTGTACATCCTTAGTAGAATTTACTGTTGCTAAAGGCTGCGAGAACTTTGAAGTTGAAGAAGGTGTGTTATATTCTAAAGATGGTAAACAATTAGTATTCTACCCTCAAGGTAAAGTTGTTGATTACTTTACTGTACCTGAAGGTGTAGAAAAAATCGGATTCAAGGCTTTTGCTAATGTTGAAACATTGATTGGTGTTCAATTACCTACTACTTTAAAAGTTATTGGTGATAGTGCATTCTTTGGATGTAAGAGCCTTAACATGGTTGTAGCATTAGGAACTAAAGCTCCGACTCTACTCGCTAGTGGTTATGTATCTTACCAAGGTTCATCATATATTTCATATTCAAACTTTGTTGGAAATATTGTTAAAGTTGATACTAATTCAGCAAACCCAATTTGGTATGAGCCATTATCTGGAATTACTCTTATCACATTAGATGAAGCTGTTGGTTATGATTCCTTTGCTTATCAAATGATTTTTGGTGAACATAAAGTTGTTGATATTGAAAAAGCTCTTGCGATTGACTTGTTACAATTAGAAGAAACGGCTGATCAATTTGCTATATTATTCTTTTCAGCATCAAGTTTCGGTCAAACATTTGATATTTATCGTTCAACTACTGAAGATGGAGAATATAAATTAGTTGCAAGTGGATTAACAGAACCTTTGTTTATAGACGAGTCCGCTGGTGGTTTAAATGCTACATATTATTACAAAGTAGTGGCTAAATACACATCTGGTGTTGGTAAAAAGTATGAAAGTAACGTTTTAACTGGCTCAATTACAATTCAACCAAGAGCTGGTCAAGAAAACATTTTGGCTGTCGATGCTGAAATTGCAGCTCTTGATGATCAAGTAAACATTTCAAATATTGATAAGATGAATGCTGTTGTTGATAAGATTGAAGCTCTTGGGGCAGATGCTATTCATTTAGCTAATATTATGAAAATTTTTAGTTTAATTCGTTTAGGAATTGAAGCACATCAAGTTAAGCTAAGTCTTGGAGAACTTGTTAAATCTACTGTATTAATTGAAGCTAAATCTCAAAATGCTAAATTACATGAAATTTATGACGTTCTTACAGAAGATCAAAAGACTTTAGTTACGAACTCTTCTATTCTTACTGAGTTTGATAATGATTTAAAGAAAGCTTCTGAATTCTCAATTTTACTTGCTAAGATTGGAAATACAGTGAGTGAAGAAAATATCGAATATGTTCAAAAACTTGCAAATTTATATAGCACGTTTACGGATTATGATATTCAATTAACTTCAAATTATACTCATGTTGCTTTAAGTATATTAGTTCAATTTAATGACTACAATACTAAAAATGCGGTTGAAAATGTAATTTCCTTAATTGATCAAATTCCTAACGGAGTTACTCAAGGAAATAAGGAATTAATTACTACTGCAAGAGCTGCATATGAACTTTTATCTTCTGAACAAAAGGCTTTAGTTACTAATTATGATCACCTAGTTCAAGCGGAAGCTCAACTTCCTAATGCTGGATGTGGGGTTACATTTGGTGCTACATTATTAAGCTTTATGTCTGCTCTTTCATTATTCGCTCTATGTTTAAGAAAGAAACAACAATAATAATTGTTTCTAGAAGGACTACAATTGTGGTCCTTCTTTTTTTTGTTAAATCGTGTTTTTTTGAAACCGATTTTCTTGCATTTTAAAATGAATTATATTATAATGATAATAGCTATTTTAGCAGGAGGCATATATGATTCAATACAAGAATTATCAAGAACAATACTCAAAACAAATGTATGATTTATTTTGTGAATTTAGAGATGAAGAAGACTTCTTTAAAGTATTAACAAAAGAAGAATTTGAGGGGATTTTAACCAAGAATAGTAATTTCAAACCAGAAGGTACTTTTTTAGCTTTTGATGGGGATAAACTTGTTGGATTTATTAGTGGATGTTGCCGTGATTGTGATAATGATAATCCAAAAGCATCTGGTTATTTACATACTATGATTGTTAAAAAGGAATATAGAAGACAAGGAATTGGTTCTCATTTATTAGAATTAGTTGAAAACTATGTAAAAGAGAATAAAAGAACTTCGATTCGTTTTGTATTCTTAGGACAAATAAATTGGCCATGGTATATTCCTCATACTGAACATCATATTCATCCAGGAATGCCTTGTGCAAGAATCAATTCTGATTTTTATTTATTCTTATATCACCATGATTTCTTTGTAAATAGTATCCATGAGGGATTCCATTTACCTCTTGCTCAATATGAATTACATCAAAAAGTATTAGACCATATGAAAGAAATTGAACCCTTAGGATTAAAAGTAGAAATCTATGATCCAGCAATTCATTATGGTATTGATGAATTTTGTGAAGTTATTCAAAATGATGGTTTTGCTCATTCGATTAAAGCAAATTTAGCTCGCGAAAGCCCGCGTCCTTTCTTTGTTGCATCTCACAACGGAAAAGTTGTTGGATGGACAGGCGCTATGTATGTAGAACCAACAGGAAGAGGCCATTTGGATGGAATTATTGTTGATCCAAATGAACGTAGTCATGGTCTTGGGAAAGCATTATTTTGCTTTGAATGTGAATATTTGAAAAAGCTTGGCGCAAGTTATATGACTTTCTTTACAGGACTTGATAATCCTGCCCGAAAGATTTATCTATATGCTGGTTTTCATGTTGCACAAAGTTTTGCTGATATGAGAAAGAACTTTTAATTGAATTAATTATTCAATTTGTATTAATTGAACTTTAGGGAATTCCTAAGGTTCTTTTTCTTTTGTTTACTTCTATTTGTTGATTAAAAATTGCCTAGTGTGATTCAAGAAAAAAATGTGCATTAAATTTGTAAAAGTATCACGATTTTGCTATAATAAGTATGCGTGCAATGACGCTTTATACTATGAATCATTTAAATGTTCTTTCATTTACTAGGAAGAACAAACATGTGGGAGAACATCATAGTGTTCTAGAACCACATCACGAACTTTAAGGAGGTGTGTCTCGTGGCAAAAGTTAAACAAATTAAAAAAATTGTTAAACTTCAAATCCCTGCAGCAAAGGCTAGTCCTGCTCCACCAATTGGACCAGTATTAGGTCAAGCACAGGTAAACATCGGACAATTCTGCACACAATTTAATGAAAAAACAAAGGATATGGCTGGATCAATTATTCCAGTTGTAATTACGGTTTATGAAGATCGTAGTTATAGTTTTATCACAAAGACTCCTCCAGCTTCTGACTTAATCAGAAAAGCAGCAGGAGTAACAAAAGGTTCTGATAATTCAAAAAAGAATATTGTTGGTAAAATTACACAAGCTCAAGCTCGTGAAATTGGCCAAACAAAATTACCAGATTTGAATGCTTACGATGTAGAACACGCAGCAAAGATTATTGCTGGTACTGCTCGTAATATGGGAATCTCTGTAGAAGACTAATTATACTTTTTGAGTATCATCTCAAATTGTGGGAGGATCTTCCGTTATTTACCACATTTTAGGAGGAAAAGAAAATGGCTAAAAGAGGAAAAAAATATCTAGAGGTAGCTAAACTTGTTGATTCGAACAAGAAGTACAGCATTCAAGATGCTTGCGAACTTGTTAAGAAAACAAGCGTTACTAAATTTGATTCCACTGTCGAACTTGTTTTTAAATTAAATATTGACCCTCGTCAAGCTGACCAAAACTTACGTGGAGCTATTCCACTACCTTATGGTACAGGAAAATCTGTTCGTGTCTTAGTTATCACTAAAGGTGCTAAGATTCAAGCAGCATTAGATGCAGGTGCAGATTTTGCAGGTGAACAAGACTATTTGGAACAAATTAAAAATGGCTGGTTCGGATTTGATGTTTTAATTGCTAGTCCAGATGTAATGGGCGAATTAGGCAAATTAGGACGTGTTTTAGGTCCTAAAGGCTTAATGCCAAACCCTAAGACTGGAACAGTAACAATGGATGTCGAAAAAACAGTCAAAGAATACAAGGCTGGTAAAGTTGAATATCGTACTGATAAAGTTGGTAATATTCAAGCCCCAGTTGGAAAAGTATCATTTGATGCTGAGAAATTAGCAGCAAATATTACTACACTTGTTAATCAAATTAATCATATAAAACCACAAACTGTAAAAGGTGTTTATATTCAAAGCGTTTCTATTTCAACAACTATGGGTCCTAGTGTAAAACTAGAACTTCAATAGAAACTACTTACTAATTATAATATAGTATAAAAAAGTCTCTGCCGTAGACAGCAGGTGCCCATAAAGCTTAATTTCCTGCCGAGGAACAATAATTCATTCTGTTCAGTAAAACAGAAGTGAATAATTTTCAGGAGGTGAAAACAATGAATAAAGCGACTATCGCGAAAAAGCAAGAAGCGGTTCAATTAGTATTAAATAAGATTAATGCATCTGAATCCACATTGTTCGTTGATTACCTAGGATTATCTGTAGCCGAAGTTACTGAACTTCGTGTAAAACTACATGCTGAAAACTGTGAAATGAAAGTTGCTAAGAACAACATATTACGCCATGCTGCTGAACAAGCAGGATTCACTGGTGTAGAAGATCATCTATCTGGCCCATGTGCTGTTGTACTTGGACATGATGAAGTTGCTGCTGCAAAAATTACTTATGATTTTATGAAAGATCATGAGAAATTAACAATTAAAGGCGGCGTTGTAAATGGTGTTACAATGACTGAACAACAATTACAAGCTTTATCTAAGTTACCAAACAAAGAGGGTATGATCTCTATGTTACTAAGTGTATTACAAGGACCAATGCGTGGTCTAGCATGTGCTATTAAAGCAGTATCAGAAAAAGAAAATTAATTAGGAGGACAAACGAAATGGCAAAGTTAACAAAAGAAGAATTTATTGCTTCAATTAAAGAAATGAGCGTATTAGAGCTTAGTGAATTAGTAAAAGCAATTGAAGAAGAATTTGGTGTTACAGCTGCTGCTCCAGTTGCCGCTGCTGGCGCTGTTGCTGCTGCTGAAGAAGCACCATCTGAAGTATCTGTAATTTTAAAATCTGCAGGAGCTTCAAAATTATCTATCATTAAATTAGTTCGTGAAGTAACTGGTTTAGGCTTAAAAGAATCTAAAGATTTAGTTGATAAAGCACCAAGCCCAATCAAAGAGAAAATCGAACCAGCTGAAGCTGAAGAATTAAAGAAAAAATTCGTTGAAGCCGGCGCTGAAATCGAAATTAAATAGGTAATTAAAGGGTCTTTTAAGACTCTTTTTTTTTGCAAAAATTGAATAATTGTAAAAAAAGAAGATGTTGATTTAGTTTTAAATAGGTGATTTCTTTAAAAATCGCCTTATTCTTGACAAAAATGGGAGATTTTAGTATAATTTTAAAAGCATAAGGGTGGAGTCTGTCATAAAGCATAGTTGTGCTTTATTTATGCAAATGAATATTGTATTTTCTTTAATACTTTATTTTGACGGCCACCATGTTTATCATGGTGTTTTCTTATGTAAAAGAAAGGACAGTATATGGATTTTTTATTTTTTAATTTTTCTCAGATTACTTGGGGACAAGTAGTTATGTGGATTATAGGTGGGATTTTAATTTTTCTTGCAATCTACAAAAAAATGGAACCTACTTTATTATTACCAATGGGGTTTGGAGCGATACTTGTGAATTTGCCTTTTTCAAGTGCAATTACTCAAGGGACGGAAGTAGGGGCATTATCTTTATTGTTTGATATTGGAATTGCTAATGAACTATTTCCTCTTATTCTATTTATTGGAATTGGAGCCATGATTGATTTTGGGCCGCTATTAGCAAATCCAAAATTAATGCTTTTCGGTGCCGCTGCTCAGTTTGGTATATTTATAACGCTTTGTGTGGCTTCTATGTTTTTTCCTATTAACGATGCAGCATCTATTGCCATTATAGGGGCAGCAGATGGGCCTACATCCATTGTTGTAGCTATGAAACTCGGATCAAAATATCTTGGAGCGATTATGGTTGCAGCATATTCTTATATGGCACTTGTTCCTATGATTCAACCTCCTGTTATAAAACTTTTAACAACAAGAAAAGAACGGTTAATTCGTATGGATAATTCGGATAAAGTAATCTCTAAGAAAACAAGGATTTTATTCCCTATTATTGTTACAATTGTTGCCGGATTATTTGCTCCATCATCGGTTTCATTAGTGGGATTTTTGATGTTTGGCAACTTGATTCGTGAATGTGGTGTTTTAAATGGACTATCCGAAACTGCTCAGAAGGTTTTAGCAAATTTAGTTACTATCTTCCTAGGTATTACGATTGCTTCTCAAATGGTTGCTGATAAATTCTTACAATTAGACACTTTAATTATTATCGGTTTAGGTTTAGTTGCATTTATTTTTGATACTGCTGGTGGAGTTTTATTTGCTAAGTTCTTAAATTTATTCTTAAAGAAAAAGATAAACCCTATGATTGGGGCAGCTGGTATTTCCGCATTCCCTATGTCTGGTCGTGTGGTTCATCAAATGGGACTCAAAGAAGACCCTGATAACTTCCTTCTAATGCATTCGATTGGTGTAAATGTTTCTGGGCAAATCGCATCCGTTATTGCGGGTGGATTAATCCTTAACTTCTTTCTATAGGAGGTATAAGCATGTTTTTAATGTTTGAAGCTATGAATTTTATTAAAAATCTTGTTTATATGGGTAAAGGAATGCTTGCTATTTTTATCGTAATGGGTATTTTTATTATCATAACCTATATTTTTAATGCAATTTTTAAAGAAAAAGTAAATAAATAGGAATAAAACTAGAATGTTTTTAAAACAATCTAGTTTTATTTTTTTGTATCTTTTGTCAATATTAAAAAGTGTATAAATAATTGGTAAAAAAGATATGTTTTACTTGACAAAAATTGAAAATTAGTGTAAAATAAGACAATATGATACAATGAGATAGATTGCGCATTCCCCACATTGAAAAACGCAATTATTTAATTTGTATAAAAGAGGTGGAAAATTTGAGTTATAAAAACGTACAATATGGACGCAAAACTGTTCGTAGAAACTATGGAAGAGTACAAACTAATGTTGAACTACCAGATTTAATTGAAATTCAAACAAAGTCATTTGCTTGGCTTCTAAAAGATGGACTTGATGAACTATTCAAAGAAATCTCTCCAATTAAAGATAAAGACCATGGTGATGGTGAAAAGATTGAATTATCTTTTGGCGAACATGAATTTGATGAACCGAAATATTCTATTCGTGAATCAAAGAATAAAAAAGTAAATTATTCTCGTGCTCTACGTGTAAACGTAAGTCTAGAAAATAAAGAAACCGGTGAAATCAAAGAAGATAAAATCTTTATGGGTGATTTTCCGATGATGACTCCTTGGGGTACTTTTATAAATAATGGTTCTGAACGTGTTATTGTTACCCAAATTGTTCGTTCTGCTGGAGCTTTCTTTAAAAGGGAAGTAGATAAAAAAACAGGACAACAATTATTTTCTGGTCAGATTATTCCTACTCGTGGTGCTTGGATTGAATTTGAGGCTATTGTTAAAAAGTCTTGGTATGCAAAACTTGATAGAACAAATAAATTACCTTTATCTACATTCATTCGTGCACTTGGTGTTCGTACGAATCCCAATATCATCGATTTATTTATTGGCGATGATGACAATTCAGCTCAAAAACGTAATCCTAGATTATTAGAATTTTTTAACAACACATTTGCTGAAGATACTACTTATGGTGAAGATGATGCTGTTAAGAAACTATATAGTTACTTAAGACCTGGTGAAAAATCTACTGCAGATGCTGCTCGTAAGTTTATATCCGGACGATTATTTGATATGCGTCGTTATGACTTAGCTTCTGTAGGACGTTATAAAATTAATAAAAAATTAGATGTAGTAAATCGTGCGATTGGTTATCATTTAGCGTATGATTTGGTTAATAAAGATACAGGTGAACTAATTCTTCCTGCTGGAACCGAGATTTCTTATACTACTCCGGATCCTTTAAATGAGTTTGATAATACTGTTGAAAGATTAAAGAATAGTAGAGAACATTTTCGTAAAACTTATAATTATGAATTGATGCTTGATGGTGACTCAGTTACACTTGAAACACTTGATGTGATTGTTCGTACGACAGATGGTATTAATAAAGTACGTTTATTAGGAAATGACCAAAGAGAAACTGTAAACCATGTTGTGTTATCGGATATTTTCGCAAGTATTTCATATTACATTGGCTTACATGTTGGTGTTGGTTTAACAGATGATATCGACCATTTAGGAAATAGAAGATTAAGATTAATTGGAGAACAATTACAAAACCAATTTAGAATTGGTTTAATGAAACTAGAGAAAAATATTCGTGATAGAATGTCCACTTCTTTGGATGGTAAGAATATTTCTCCTCAAAGTTTAATTAATATTCACCCTCTTGTTGCTTCCATTCGTGAGTTCTTTGGCGGTAGCCAGTTGTCTCAATTTATGGACCAAATTAATCCTTTATCAGAATTAACTCATAAACGTCGTTTATCTGCTTTAGGTGCTGGTGGTATTAGTAGAGATAGAGCGGGATTTGAAGTTCGTGACGTTCATCCATCTCATTATGGAAGAATTTGTCCCGTAGAAACTCCCGAAGGACAAAACATTGGTTTAATTAACTCTCTTGCTTCTTATGCAAAAGCTAATGAATATGGATTTATTGAAACTCCATATTTAAAAGTAAAGCAAGAAGGTACAAAAACAATTATTACAGATGAACTTGTTTATATGACTGCGGATGAGGAAGAACAATATGTAATTGCTCAAGCGAATGTCCAAATGAAAAAGGATCCAACTACAGGTGTTATCACTATTGAAGATGAAAAGACTATTGCTCGTTTTTCCGGTGATTTCAAGGAAGTAGCTCGACAAGAGATTAATTATATTGACGTTTCTCCTAAGCAAGTTGTATCTGTTGCAACATCTTCGATTCCATTCTTGGAACATGATGATACTACTCGTGCATTGATGGGTGCAAACATGCAACGTCAAGCGGTGCCTCTATTAAAACCAGAAGCTCCATTTGTTGGAACTGGTATTGAATATCGTGCCGCAACCGATTCTGGTGTTTCAATTCGTTCCGATGTGGATGGAATTGTGGATTATGTTGATGGTTTAAAAGTAATTGTTACAGATAATGAATTTAAGAAACATGAATACTTATTAAGTAAGTATCAACGTTCAAATAACTCTACATGTGTAAATCAACGACCAATTGTGAATGCGGGAGACAGTGTTAAAAAAGGTGATGTATTAGCCGATGGCCCTTCTATGGATCAAGGTGAATTAGCACTTGGACGTAATGCTGTGGTAGCATTTATGACTTGGCATGGTTATAACTTTGAAGATGCTGTTATTATGAATGAAAAACTCGTTCAAAATGACGTTTATACTTCTATTCACATTGAAGAATATTCTGTGGAAGTTCGTGATACGAAACTTGGAAAAGAAAGTATTACTAGAGACTTAGATGGAGCTTCGAAAGAATCTATTGCTAATTTGGATGAAGATGGTATTGTATTCTTAGGAGCAGAAGTTAAAGAAGGAGATACTCTTGTTGGTAAGATTACTCCAAAAGGATTAACGGATCCTACTCCAGAAGAAAGATTAAGTCAAGCTTTATTTAATGAAAATGCAAAAGAATATCGTATAACTTCATTAAAACTTCCTCATGGTGGAAATGGTATTGTTCATCGTATTGAGCGTTTTGATCGCAAATCGGGAGCGGAATTACCTCCTGGAGTAAATGAACTTGTACGTGTATATATTGTACAAAAACGTAAAATTGGTGTTGGTGATAAGATGAGTGGTCGTCACGGTAACAAAGGTGTAATTTCCAATGTTGTTCCTGTAGAAGATATGCCTTTTATGACCGATGGTACTCCAGTAGATATTATGTTGAACCCTCAAGGTGTACCTTCTCGTATGAATATCGGACAAGTATTGGAAATGCATTTAGGTATGGCCGCAAAGAAATTGGGTGTTAAAGTTGCTACTCCAGTTTTTGATGGTTTAACAATGGAAGACTTAAAATCAATTATGAATGAAGCTCGTGATAAAGATATTGAAGAAGCTCGCGAGAATCCTCGTAATGCACAACCAATTATTGATGAAAATGGTAAAACATATTTATTTGATGGACAAACGGGTCGTCCTTTTGATCATAAAATTTGTGTGGGTGTTATGTATATGATTAAACTAGCCCACATGGTTGATGATAAATTACATGCTCGTAGTGAAGGTCCATATACACTTGTTACACAACAACCTATGGGTGGTAAAGCTCAAAATGGTGGTCAACGTTTTGGTGAAATGGAAGTTTGGGCACTAGAAGCATATGGTGCTGCTTATACATTGCAAGAAATGATGACAATTAAATCAGATGATATCATTGGTCGAAACAAAGTATATAAAGCAATCGTTGATGGTGAACCTTTACCTACTCCAGGTGTTCCAGAAGCATTCCGTGCTTTGATTAAGGAATTACAAGGATTAGGATTAAGTGTTAAATTAATTGATGAATCTGATAAAGATGTCGCAAATGAAAGTTTGGTCGATCAATTTGCTGAAGCACAAGCCAGCAAACGTGGCCTATAATAAGGGGTGATTTGATTGTCAAAATATAAAAGTTTACAAATTGGCATTGCTTCTCCAGAAGAGATTATTAGTTGGGCAAACCCAATTCTTAGAGGAAAACAGTTTACTTATAATCCTTTAAAAAAAGATAAAGTAACCTATGTAGATCCTGAAACTGGAGAAAATGTTGAATATACATTAAAAGGTGAAGTTAAAAAACAAGAGACTATCAATTACCGGTCATTAAAACCTGAAAAAGATGGGCTATTTTGTGAAGTAATTTTTGGTCCTACGAAAGACTATCAATGTAATTGTGGTAAAACACGTAAAAGCATTGGTGAACATCGTGTTTGTGATAAATGCGGAGTTGAATTAACTGAAAGTAAAGTACGTAGGGAAAGAATGGGCTATATTGCTTTAGGTTCCCCCGTTGTTCATACTTGGTATTTAAGAAATACATCTTCTAAAATTGCTATTCTTCTTGACTTAAAAGCAAAAGAAGTTGAAGATATTACATATCAATCTTCTTATATTGTTACTGAAGTTAGCGAGGGATTAGATTCTGAAGATATATTCCCTGGTAGAATTCTCTCTGAACAAGAACACGCCGCAAACAACCGTCATTATATTGGAAAATATAAAGCGATGTCTGGTGCGGAAGCAATCAAGTATCTATTAAAGAATGTTGATTTAAAAACATTAGTTCCTGCTCTTCGTGAAGAGATTAAAACTGCTACAAAACAAAGAAAAGAAAAGATAATTAAAAGACTAGATATTGCGGAAGCATTTTTGAATTCTCCAAATAAACCGGAATGGATGGTTATGGATGTAATTCCTGTAATTCCACCTGATTTAAGACCTATGGTTCAATTAGATGGTGGTCGTTTTGCTTCTACAGATTTAAATGATTTATACTTAAGAATTATTGGCCGTAATATTCGTTATCATAATCAATATGTAGTAAAAGCTCCAGAATTATTATTAAAGAATGAAAGACGTTTAATTCAAGAAGCTGTTGATGGTTTAATTGATAATTCAAAACGTAAAAACAAAGCTATCTTGGATAGAAATCGTCCGTTAAAATCCTTATCGGATATCTTAAGAGGTAAACAAGGACGTTTCCGTCAAAACCTATTAGGAAAACGTGTTGACTATTCAGGACGTAGCGTTATTGCTATTGGACCAGATTTGAAAATGTATCAATGTGGTATTCCAAGGGAAATGGCGTTAATTCTATTTAAACCATTTATTATTGCGGAATTACGTAAGCAAGAAGCTATAAATCCAGCTCTAGGCAGTGGTGAATTATCTGAAAAAGAAGCTTTAAATCCACAATTAGCCGCATCCAATAGAGAAAAAGCTGGAATTAAAACTGCTAAGGAATTGATTGATAAGAAATCACCAGAAGCTATGGCTGCGCTTGAAAAGATTATTGTTGAGCACCCAGTGTTATTAAACCGTGCTCCTACCTTGCATAGATTATCTATTCAAGCATATGAACCTGTATTAGTAGAAGGAAAAGCAATTCGTTTATATCCATTGGCTACTACTCCGTTTAATGCGGACTTTGATGGTGACCAAATGCCGGTTCACGTTCCTTTATCTAAAGAAGCGCAAACGGAAGCGAGAATGTTAATGCTTGCTTCTAAGAACATTATTGCACCTAAAGATGGGAAACCTATTGTTACTCCAACGCAAGATATGATTCTTGGTAATTACTACTTAACAATTGAACGTTCACAACATGAAAGAGTATACTCTTCTATTCAAGATGTATGGAATGCTGTTTTGAATTGTGAAGTTGAATTTAATGAACCAATTCATGTTTACCAAGGTGAAGAAGAACAAATTTATAGAGACATTCGTTTCTTAAAAGATGAAGTTGAACAAGGACGTGCTCCAAGTGTTGCTCGTTTTGTTGTTGAAGATCGTGAAGGCCATGCTTTCTCAACAATTTCTGAAGTTGAGCATGCATATGAATTTGGAATGATTGATTTCCATACTCGTTTTGTTATTCCCGCAAGAGAATTAGGTCGTAATTTTGTTCAATTACATTTAAATGATAAAGAATATTTAAAAGAACAAGCAGACACTATTGAATATAGAGAAAAACTTGATTTAAATGAAGAATTAAAAAAGAAATATATTATTACTACTTATGGAAAAATTATATTTAATCAAATTTTCCCAGATGGCTTTGCCTATGTTAATGAACCGACAATGGATAATTTAGCAAATGGTACTCCAGCTCATTATTTTGTTGATGCGGGAGAAAATTATGTTGATATTATCAAGAATGCTA
This sequence comes from uncultured Staphylococcaceae bacterium, assembly GCA_964474685.1. Taxonomy (GTDB): domain Bacteria; phylum Bacillota_I; class Bacilli_A; order ML615J-28; family CAG-313; genus UBA1737. Next base: position 34,129 of record CAYYTE010000002.1, read on the forward strand.
AGTTAGTTGCTCCATTTAAGAAAAAGATGTTAAGTATGATTATCACAGAAGTATTTAGACAATCGAAACTTGCTGAAACATCAAAAACATTGGATAAGATGAAAGATTTAGGCTTCCATTATTCAACGATTGCTGGTGTAACAATTTCGGTATTCGATGTACTTGAATTAAAGAGCAAGAACAAGATTATTCAAGAAGCTGATGAGAAGGTTAAAAAGTATAATGAGTTATTCCATCGTGGATTAATGTTAAGTTCTGAAAGAAGACGTTATGCCATTGATATTTGGGATAAAGCTACCGATGATATTAAGAATCAAATTTCGAAAGTCATGGCTGAAAAAGCAACTGTCAATGATATATTCATGATGGCCGATTCCGGAGCGCGTGGTAGTAGCTCAAACTTTACTCAACTTTCAGGTATGCGTGGATTGATGGCGAAGCCAAATGGTGAAAAGATGGATATTCCAGTAAAGGCATGTTTCCGTGAAGGTATGTCTATGTCTGAATTCTTTATTTCCACTCATGGTTCTCGTAAAGGATCTACTGATACAGCCTTAAAGACTGCACAATCTGGATATTTAACAAGAAGACTTGTTGACGTAAGTCAAGATGTAACTATAACTATGGATGATTGTGGAACTGACCGTGGAATTGTTGTAAGAACATTATACAAGCGTGATCCAAAGGATCCAAGTTTTAATCCAAAAAATAAGGATGATATTTGTGTTCCATTAAGAGATCGTATTGTTGGTAGATTTACATCAAAACCAGTTATTGCAAAGTCTAAACAACAAATCATTGGTGCTGGTGAATTTATAACAGAAGAAATTGCAGATGAGATTATTTCAGCAGGTGTTGAAGAAGTAGAAATTCGTACACTTCTTACTTGTGACGCAAGAGTCGGTGTTTGTGTAAAATGTTATGGTTCAGACCTTTCTACTACGGGTATTGTTGAAAAAGGCGAAGTTGTTGGTATTGTTGCCGCTCAATCTATTGGTGAACCAGGTACTCAGTTAACCATGCGTACATTCCACTCCGGTGGTGTTGCAAGTGCAGGTGATGATATTACTCAAGGTTTGCCTCGTGTACAAGAATTATTTGAAGCACGTGAGCCTAAGGGCGAAGCAATTATATCTGAAATTAAAGGTGTTGTTGAATACGTTCATCAAGCAAAAGATAATCGTGTTGAAATTAAAGTAAAGAGTATTTTAAATAATTCGGATAATGATAAGATTTATTTAACGGATAGTGGTAAGAGAGCATGTGTAGAAGAAGGGGAGAAAGTTGAACCAGGAGATTTATTATCTTTAGGTATGATTCATCCAAAGAAACTATTACGTGTTGCTTCTTGTGAAAAAGTAGCTGAATACATTATTCAAGAAGTTCAAAAGGTATACAGAACTACTGCATCTGTTGATATTTCGGACAAGCATATTGAAATTATAGTAAAACAAATGTTACAAAAACTTGTCATTATTGATGAGGGTGGTACAAATTTACTTCCTGGAACATTTATTTCTAAGACGGATTTATATGATGCAATAAAGTCATGTTATGATAGAGGATTACGTTGTCCTGTAGCAAAACCAGTTTTACTTGGTATTACCGCAGCTTCGTTAAAGTCTGACTCATTCCTTGCTGCAGCATCCTTCCAAGAAACTACAAGAGTATTAACTGAGGCCGCAATTCGTGGTAAAGTGGATAAACTTGAAGGTCTTAAAGAAAATATTATTATTGGTGGATTGATTCCAGCCGGTACCGGATTAATTCCGGAAGATAGTATTCATCTTTCAATGGATGAAAATGAACCCAAATATGCAATAAAAAAATAATATAAAGGCTTTGTCATATAATTGACAAAGCCTTTGTTCTTTTCTATAATTCGTTGTTAATTAAGTAAGAGTTTAAATTGGTATAAACTATTGAAGAATCGAGAAATATATAATGTAAGAAATAGAATCGTATAGAATAAGTATAATCCATTCTCTCTTATATCATCAAATAAAGTCTTCCAAGCGGAGTCATCGGAAACACGAAGGTTGAAAAAGAAGCTTTTCCATCGATAGACCGTAACACTGATCATTTCTTTTAATGATGTGGTTGTGATTACAAATATGAATACCAATAGCACACCGATGATTGATGCGAACATAATAGCTTGATAAAGTGCCATATAGTCGAGGTCATTGGGTCCATTGATAATTAAAAAAGAAATTATTTCAACTACAAAAGGAATAAAAAGAAGTGATAATATATAAACCCAGTTTCCTTTTAGTTTGTTTTGGTTTGTTTTGAACATAATGGCCTCCGATTCCTTTTTTGTGATGCTTTATTATATCACTTTTTTCGTAATAAAACAATATAATATCAATAATAGTTTAAATGTGGTATAATAATTAATAGAAGTTTGTTGCTTATCAAACTAGGAGGAATTGCATGGTAGCCAATATTGTAATAAATATATCGAATAGTTCTATTGACCAAGATTATGCATATGTAGTTCCTTCTTTTATGCACCCTTTTATTGCTATTGGCGCTCGTGTGGTGGTGCCTTTTGGAGAATCGAATCGTGAATCTATGGGGTATGTTGTTTCGATTTCAGAAGAACAGTCGTTTGATGGCCCCTTAAAATCAATTATTAAGCTTTTAGATTATGATCCTTTTTTAAGTGAAGAGGATATTGCTTTTGCAAAATTATTGAAAGATGAATTGATTTGCCCATTAGCAAGCATCTTAAATTGGATGTTACCAGATTTATTAAATATAAAAACTACTCAAAAACTATATATTCCATCTTTACTCGCTCTTGACGCAAATTTAGCGATGGCAATTGGGCCAGATAAGATTATCACAGATGAAATTGAAAAGAAATATTCTGACGTTATAGCAAGAGAAATAATAAATAAAAATATTATTGTTAAAAGAGTTGTTGAACAACCGGATTTAAATAAATATCAAGAGGTTTATATATTTAACTTTGAAGCAAAAAAAGAAGTTATTTTGAATTATTCTGATAAAATTCAAAGACTTTTTTTAAAAAAGACGGATGAAGTTTGGCTTCCTCGACTAGAGTTTATGGATAAATATGATTTGTCTGGGTATTATTTTAATAAATTATTAAAGGATGGATTATTGTTGAAGAAGCAACAAGTTGTACCAAGACTTGCGAAACTTGTTTTACCTATGTCTAATGATGTAAATAATTCTTCTGAAAAAAATGTGGATAACGTTTATAATTTAATCTCCTCTCCATTAAATAAACCAGTATTATATGTACCTAGCGCCTATGGGGAACTTGAAGAAGTAATATTCAAAGTAATTGAAAATCTAGTGTCTATAACGAACAGACTTGTTATTTTTGTTCCAAATATTACTTCGAGTTATGAAGTATATAATCGTTTACCTCAAAATTATCAAAAAATGTCTCGAGTGATTAATTCAAATATATCGAGTGGTGTCTATTATGATTTGTTTTTATCGATTATAAACAAAGAATGCTCCATAATTATTGCTACACCGAAAGCAGCGTTACTTCCAATATCGGATGTTCGTTATACATTTATGTTGGATTGTGAATCGAATCTATATTATAATGAGCAAAGTCCTATGTTTGATTTAAAATGGATTTTACAACAAAAAGCTAAGATTCATAATTCAAATTTAATAATGTGTTCTTTTCTACCACGTTTTATGGAGTATTGCAAAGCAATAAAGGATGAGTTTATTCTAAAAGATTTTCATTTAGAACAACCCGAACGTGACATCAAAGTGGTAGATATGAAAGAAGAACTTTTAAAGGGGAATAATCTAACTATTTCGAAAAGATTACAAAATGCTTTAAAAGAAAATATTGAAAATCAAAAAGTAACTATTTTATTAATTAACCGGAAAGCTTATTATACTTCTTTTATATGTAGACATTGTGGAGAAACTCTAAAGTGTCCAAAATGTGGAGTGCTATTAGAGTATTCAAAAAAGCGTAATCAACTTTCTTGCCCTAATTGTTCTTTCCATACTCCTATGGTTGATAACTGCCCAATTTGTGGGTATAATGATTTTATGTATAGTGGATTAGGAATGGAAAAAGTAGAAAATGACTTAAAACAGTTATTTCCTATTAGTAGGATTTATACTTTAGTGGATTCAAATTATAAGAACTTTTTTGCTTGTAAAGAAAAATTAGAAAAGCACCAATTGGATATCATTCTTACGAATGAGTCTTATAGTAGAATGCTTGAGACAAATGATATTCACACAATTGGTATTTTGCAGTTTGATTCGATATTGAAAGCACCAAACGTAGATGCTTATTCAAATGCTTACTCCTACTTAGTAACCGCAAGGCAAATGCTCGAGCAGGATGATTCTGGAAATATGATTATCCAAACGTATGATATTCAAAATGATATTATTAAATATTTTATTACGAATAATTATCATGATTTTTTTATAAAAGAATTATCATCTAGAAAACAATTATTTTATGAACCTTATTGTGAAATTAATCGGATTTTATTAAAAGGCAGTAATAAAAACTTGTTTGTAGAAGCAAACCAGTTAAAATATATAATCAAAGATATCTATCATAATCAAGTTTATGTATTAGGACCGAATTATAATTTAAAATATCAAGCGGTTCAGTTAATACTTAAATATGGAAAAGTGGATATAACTCCAACTCTTAAAAAAATATATGAAGCATATAAGAAGAAACCTTATTCTATTATTATTGAAAGATATCCTAAGTATTTATAAGAAAGAAGAAAAAGTATGATAAAAATTATATTTATGGGAACACCTGAATTTAGTGTTCCGATTTTAGAAGCATTAATATCAAATTATGATGTTGTTGCGGTGGTAACACAGCCAGATAAATGTGTGGGACGCCATCACGAGTTAAAAGCCTCTCCTGTTAAGGAGTGCGCCTTGAAGCACAATATAAAAGTGTTTCAACCTGAAAAAATATCTACTTGCTATGATGAATTAATTGCATTAAAACCTGATTTACTTGTTACCGCCGCATATGGTCAGTTTATTGGCGAGAAGTTACTGAAGGCTCCTCTTTATAAAAGTATAAATGTTCATGGCTCCTTACTTCCTTCTTATAGAGGGGGTTCTCCCATTCAAACTGCGATTCTTAATGGCGATAAGGTGACAGGTATTACGATTATATATATGGAGAAAAAAATGGATGCGGGTGACATTTTAGCGAAGCAAGAAGTTGCTATTACAGAAAATATGACATCCGGTGAATTATTTAATGAGTTATCTCTTGTTGGAAGAGATCTATTGTTAAATACTATTCCTTATATTATAAGTGGTAACATAAAGCAGGTTCCCCAAGATGAATCTTTAGTTTCTTTTGCTTATAATATTACTAAGGAGCAAGAAGTAATTGATGTTTTGAATTCATCTGTTCAAATTCACAATCAAGTTCGAGCTTTTAATCCTTCTCCGATTGCTCATATAGTGATAAAATCACTACAAGGGGATTTTGACAGTATTAAAATCTATGAAACTCGTTTATCGAAACTGACAACAAATAAATTACCTGGAACCCTTGTTGTTATTGATAATAAACTATATTTAGCCTGTGGAGACAAGACTTTATTAGAACTCAAGATGGTTCAACCGAGTGGAAGAAAGCCTATGAGTGGTAGTGCTTTTATCCAAGGTGCTTTAAGAAAATATATGGAGGTGTAAGATGGAACAAAAACCGAAATTGTATTATTCACGCGAGGAAATGTTAGAGATGGATATTGCCATTTTGAAATCTCGTGGGGTTGAATTAGAAGATATTGCTCAGATTAGTTATGAACATGAATCTAGATATTGCAAGGTAGATTATAATGCTTGCTTAGATAGTGTTAAAAAGATTCTTTCTTTAAGGGATGTATTTCATTTAGTTCAACTAGGTGCTGAGATAGACAGGTTAACGGAAGAACATTTATTTAAAGGTCCGATAGAAGACATTATGCTTCATGATTTAGGAGTATTTGGTGTGGATGAAATCTTTGGATTAGATATTGCTAGGTTGTATGGTGCAATCGGGCAAACGAATTTTGGTGATATCGATGTGAATAAACCAGGGATTGTTGCCTTATTAAATAAGGAAGGAAAAAAACCGGGGATTTGTCATACCTTTTTAGATGATATTGTGGGAGCTGTTGCGGCGGCAGCGTCGATTCGTGTTGCGCAAATTCTATCTGAAAATGAGGCTTTGGGAGAAAAAAGCCATCATAGTTTATTTGATAATAAAAATAGTGATGTTAAATAATTTATGGAAAGCATTCGTGAGTTATATAAAATAGGATATGGACCTTCGAGTTCTCATACTATGGGGCCACAAAAAGCTGCTGAAATATTTCTTTCTAGAAATAAACAAGCTACTTCTTTTGTAGTTACTTTATATGGGTCTCTAGCGTTTACTGGTAAAGGCCATTTGACAGATGAAGTGATTATAAGAACGCTTGGAAGTGACCGAACAAAAGTTATTTTTAATTATCAAGTAGTCTATAAATATCATACCAATGGAATGTTGTTTGAATCTTTTATTGAGAATAATAAGATTGATGAATGGTTAGTTTTTTCTGTAGGTGGTGGAAGCTTAAAAGAATTAAATGAGCCAAGGGATAACGCTGTTGCTTCAATTTATCCTTTAGACAATCTAACGGATATACTTAGTTTTTGTGAGAAAGAAAAGATTGATTTAGCAGAATATGTTCGAAGATGCGAAACTGATTCGATTATTCCTTATTTAACTGAAGTTTTAGATACAATGAAGAACACTATCAATAAAGGAATATTGAAAGAAGGAGTTCTTCCGGGGCCTTATATGGTTCCAAGGAAAGCAAATTCTTTTTATCAAAAATATCTTAAGACTCTTGATTTTTCAACCAAAGTATTTGCATATAGTTTAGGGGTTGCGGAAGAAAATGCGAGTGGTGGTTTGGTTGTGACGGCTCCTACATGTGGTTCGAGTGGAGTTGTTCCAAGTGTATTGTTTGCTCTTGATGAAATAAATCATTATACCAAAGAAGACCTCTTGAAGGCATTAATGGTTGGTGGTCTTATTGGAAACCTAGCTAAGTCGAATGCATCGATATCAGGTGCTGAAGTTGGTTGTCAAGGAGAAATTGGAGTGGCTTGTGCCATGGCTAGTGCGATGTGTGCATATTTACAGAAAGGGACGAATGATTGTTGTGAATATGCGGCTGAAATCGCCTTAGAACACCATTTGGGGATGACTTGTGATCCTGTGGGTGGTCAAGTCCAAATTCCTTGTATCGAAAGAAATGCTATTGCTGCTTTAGCCGCAATCAATGCGAGTGATTATGCTCGAATTGCTGGAGGTGCTCATCGAGTTACTTTTGATAGTGTATTAGCGGTAATGAATAAAACAGGAAGAGATCTAGCAAAAAAATATAAAGAAACATCGACGGGTGGGTTAGCACTCAAACTAAAAAGAAAGGATAAAAAATAATTCATATGAATGAAGAAAATAAGAAAACTTACGGCGATAGAGGCAGTAGGAGCAGGGGGGGGCAAAGCGGTAGTTATAGTAGTGATAGGCCAAGAAGACCGTATAACCCAGATGCACCGAAAAGAGAATATAGTAGTGATAGGCCAAGAAGACCGTATAACCCAGATGCACCGAAAAGAGAATATAGTAGTGATAGGCCAAGAAGACC
>CAYYTE010000002.1:41919-59791 GCA_964474685.1 uncultured Staphylococcaceae bacterium
TATAACCCAGATGCACCGAAAAGATATAATTCAAGTTATTCCAAAAATAGTGAGTTTAATGGTGTAGATGAATCGAAACATCAAAAGTATATTGATGGAGTAAAATCGGAAAAGATGATTAAGACAAATAATTATCTTGCTGATGAAGATAACTCTCAACCAATAGAAGAAGAAACAGTAAAAAAAGACCCTTTTGTACAAGTGGGCAATCGCTTTGTTGTTGAATTTACTTCTATGACTCATGATGGTTTAGGTGTATGTAAGATTAATGGTAAAACTCGTGAGGGAGTAGAGTATGTTAATTATCCTTTATTTGTTAGCGATGCTATTGTCGGAGAATCTGGAATTGTTGAAATAACAGTATTACATAAGACTTTAGGGTATGGTAAATTATTGAAATTGTTTTTTGATAAACGTTCTGTAGATAGAAATAAACCAATTTGTTCTCATTATGGTGAGTGTGGTGGATGTAATTTAATGCATTTAAAATATGCAGCTCAATTATCATTTAAACAAAATATGGTTAAGGAAACGTTGGTTCGCATCGGTGGTATTGAGAAACCTATTGTTCATCCGGTTTTAGGTATGAATGTTCCTTTATATTATCGTAATAAAGTTCAAATCCCTTGTGCCTCTTCCTTTCGTAAAACCTTGATTGGGTTTTATAAAAGAGAATCCCATGAGATTATACCTTTAGATGAATGTTTTATTCAACCGAAAGTGGTAACGGAAGTAGTAAAGTTTGTTAAAAATTTATGTGGAGAATTTAAAATATCTGGGTATAATGAGCGTTATAAAGAAGGTACTTTACGCCATGTTATGGCACGAATTAATCGAACTAATGATAAAGTGATGCTTGTTTTAGTAGTTACTCAATATCCTTTCTTGGTTAAGAATGATGAACAATTATTCCTTGATAAAATTATCAAAAGATTCCCTGTTGTTGAATCCGTTGTCGCAAACTTAAATGAAGCAAGTAGTAATGTTGTGTTGGGTGAAAAGAATATTGTATTACGTGGTAATAACTATTTGATGGATACTTTATGTGGAAAAACTTTTCGAATCGGTGTGAATTCATTCTATCAAGTAAATACTTCTCAAACAGAAGTTTTGTATCAAACAGCATTAAAAATGGCTCTATTATCAAAAGAAGATGTATTGGTGGATGCTTATTGCGGAATTGGAACAATAGGTATTATTGCATCATCTCTTGTTAAGAAGGTTTACGGGGTTGAGATTGTTCCGGAAGCGATAGAAAATGCTTTAGAGAACATAAAACTTAACAATTGTACAAATTGTGAATATGTATGCAATTCAGCAGAAAATCAAATTGTTGAATGGAGTAAATCTAAAATTTCTCCAACAGTTGTTGTAGTAGATCCTCCGCGTAAGGGCTGTGATGAGTTATTCCTAAAAACGATTGTAGATATGAAGGTACCTAAGGTATTATATATTTCTTGTGATCCCGCAACTCTTGCGAGAGATTGTAAGTATTTAATGGCAAATAATTATACCGTAGGTGACTTTCAACCGGTTGATTTATTTCCTGAGACAAATCATATTGAAACTATTACTACTTTATGGCTTCAAAAATAGATTTTGTCCTATTTAGAGGTGATTGAATGGAAACGATAATCATAATCATTTTATGTTGTATTTTAGTTCTATTTATTGTTGGACTTATTGTGATATTGATTGAAATTAAAAAAAATAATTCATCGAAAGAAATACTCCTTTCTTCTTTTGATAAATATGAAGAGGAACTCAAAAATAAGTTTTCGGATGAAATTGAAATTAAAACGAAGTATTTAAATAATACAATTAATACTCAAACAACAGTTTTTGTAACCTCTTTTAAACCATATATGGATAGTTTTGAAAATAAGTTGGATTTGGAGAAGAAACAAATTGAAGATAAGTTTAATGATTTAAAAACTGAAGTTTCTGATAAACTTGATAAAATTCGAAATGAATCTAAACAATCTTTAACGGAAGTTCGAGAAGAAAATAATAAACATATGGCCGCTTTACAATTATCGAATGAAACTAAATTAGAAGAAATGCGACATACGGTAGATGAAAAGTTAGAAAAAACACTAAATGAAAGAATTCAAACAGCTTTTGCAATTGTTAATAATAATCTTGAGCAAATGCAAAAGAGTTTTGGAGAAGTGAATGAACTATCCAAGCAAATGTCTAATTTAAATAAGTCATTTACGAATGTGAAAACAAGAGGTACTTGGGGAGAGGTAGGGTTAGAATCCTTATTAAGTCAAATGCTTGCTCCTGAGCAATATGTAGCTCAAAAACAACTCGATCCAAAAAGTACAGAAAGAGTAGATTTTGCTATTAAGATGCCTGGGACCAAAAATGATTCGGTATACTTACCCATTGATGCGAAATTCCCTAATTCTTCGTACCAATTATTACTAGATGCTCAAACGAAAGAAGAGATTGAAAAAGCTAGAAAAGAATTATTTAAACGAATTCTTACGGAAGCGGAAAGTATTCAGAAGAAGTATATTATGGAACCTATAACTACAAATTTTGCGGTTATGTATTTAGCTACTGAAGGATTGTATGCTGAAGTTGTAAAGGACCCGACATTATGTGAAACTTTACAAACAAAGTATCATGTGATTCCTTGTGGACCTACTGTTCTTGCGGCGCTTTTAAATAGTTTGCAAGTTGGTTTTAATACAATGAAAATTCAGAAAAATAGTGGAGAAATTGTAAAATTGATGCAATCTTTTAAAAAAGAGTTTGAGACTTTTACGAACTTAATTGAAAAAGTGAAAAAGAATGCGGATTCTGTTGTCACTTCTTTAGCTGCTGTAACTAAGAAAAATGATAAGATTATAAAAAACCTTGACAAAATTGACGATATTGAACTTGATTATGAAGAGAATAAACAAATACAAGAAACAAATATCAACTCGGTTGAGGATTAAATTTGTAATATATTTTAGTTTCTATTTTAATTATTGATTTGTTATGATAACAAACCTGGAATTTATCCAGGCTTGTTTTCATTTTACTTTATTGAAATAATTCGTTGAAGGCTTCGCTCATACTTGGATGAGTGTATATTGAATCTCTTAGTACTGTATAAGGGACTGCTTGATCCATTGCTAGTTTTAATAAATTGATCATTTCTTGAGAATCAGCACAATATAAATGGGCACCTAATATTTGATTTGTATTTGCATCAATGATTACTTTTATAAGCCCAGGAGTGTTTCTTAGTATTTTTGTTTTTGGGATAAGTGTTGCTTCCATTTTTGCTATTTTTATGGTGTATCCTTTTGCTTGTGCTTCACTTTCTGTTAATCCTATTCTAGAAAGAGGAGGGTCGATAAATACAGTATAAGGAATATTTCCCCTGTTTAGTGTTGTTCTTTGATTGTTCGCAAGTATGTTGGATAGGACAATACGGGAATCGTCTAATGAGATATAAGTGAATTGTAAGCCGCCCGTTACGTCTCCTAATGCATAAACATTTTTTGCATTAGTTTCTAGATGTTCATTCGTTTCAATTGCATTTCTTTTAGTTAGCGTAATCGTTGTGTTTTGAAGTTGTAATGATTGGACATTCGCTCGTCTTCCCGTTGCAATTAAGATTGCATCTGCTTGGATTTCTTGTGGAACATTATCTATTGTATATTGAATGGTTGCATTTAAATCATTATCTACAATGCTCGTCGTTGTCACATTCTTGATGATATTAATTCCCCGCGATTCGAAATCTTTTTCAACTATATTTGAGATTTCAATATCCTCTTTTGGAATAAATGCGTTACCATCTTGCAAGATTGTAACATTAGACCCGAAGTTTGTAAACATAGAGGCAAATTCTAGACCAATATAACCACCACCCAATATAACTAGATTTTTCGGTAATTGATTAATAGATAACATTTTTTCACTGGTAAAGGCATACTTACTTTCTTTTAACCCGGGAATGTCTGGAATAAATGGAGAAGAACCGGTATTAATGAATATACGCGATGCTTCAATTTCTTCTTGAGTATTATCTTTCTTTTTAATTGATACAGTATGATCGCTTATAAAATGAGCAGTTCCTACGATTACTTCGACACCATTATTAACTAGGTTTTGATAATTTGCAAGTCGTAATTTTTCAATTAGAATTTTCTTTTCATTCATTGCTTCTTTAAATAATGAGTTTCTTATTGAATATTCATTTTTAGATAATTTGGCAATTCGTGAACTATATTCAAGAGTTTTGGTAGGAATACAAGCAACATTAATACAAGTTCCACCAAACATCATTTCATTTGCTTCAACAAGAACAACGCTTTGTTTTGCTTTGGCAAGTATTGTAGCGAGTGTCTTTCCACCTTTTCCAAACCCGATGATTAAATTAGTTACTTTTTTCATAGGAATCCTTTCTTCGTTTGACTAATTGATTCATAATAGAATCAATTGTAATAGTTTTTAATTCGTTAATAATGGAAGAATCTAACTTTAAAAAAACATTATCCATAACCTCCCCCATACCACTAGAGATTATGCAATCCATATCTTTATTACCACTATGCCAAGAAGGTTCTATAAAAGTGATATTTAATGCTTGTGCAATCATAGCAAGGTTTACTTTGGTAGGGTCGCCATTGAAACGATATCCTCCTTTGGGTCCTTTATTTATGGATTCTACTAAATTGGCTTTTTTTAACTTTAATATGATTCGACGAACTCGAGCTGGGTGCGTACAAATGTTTTTTGCTAATTCTTCACTGGAGCATATGCAAGGATGGTGATATAAATAAACGACTGCGTGTACCGCAACACAAAAATCACTATTCATAGGTATGCCTTAGTCTTTTACAGTACCATAGGGCCAGTCCACGATTCCACCAAAATCATAAACTTTTGTGTAACCTAGGTCAATAAGCTTTTGAGAAGCTTGTTTTGCTCTTATACCTGTACGACAATAGACAAGTATTGTTGCATTTTTATCAGGGAGCGTAGACGTTGCATTTTGTGTTAGTGTTTCGTTGGGTAACAGTATAGCACCTTTGATATGTCCTGCATTGTATTCATCTAAACGACGAACATCAACAATGGTAACATTGCCCGCATCCATCATTTCTTTGGCTTTTTCAGCAGTGATGATTTCGTAGGTAATTGTGTTTTCAGCACCACTTCCAGTGGGTGACTTCTCATCAAAACACCCGGGGCAACTTAGTGATACAAATAGTATCGTGACGAGTAAAAATAAAATTCTTTTCATAGGTTCTCCTTTCTGTAACTGTTTCAGTAACAGATTATATTAATATTATATCAATTAAAATTACTAATGTCAATACAAATCGTAAATAAAGTATAGAATATTTTTCAATATTTAGGATATTTTTCTTTTTTTACTAGAGATTATACATTATTTGATTGTTAAATAGTTATAAAGATAGGGGAGATTCAAAAATAATGAATTGTTATGTTTGAAATTTTTGAAAAAATATGCTATACTAATATAAGATTTTTAAATTCAAACAGATTGATTTGAATATAGAGAGAAAAAGGAGATTATTTATGGCTATTTTAGCAGGTGATTTTAAGACAGGATTAACGTTATTAATTGATGGGAATATTTATCAAGTAATTGATTTTCAACATGTAAAACCAGGTAAGGGCGCTGCACTTTTAAAAACTAAGATGAAGAACTTAAGAACTGGAAGCATTCTTGAAAAAAGTTTTAATGCTACTACTAAGTTTGATCAAGCTATGATTGATAAGAAGACACTACAATATTCTTATTCGGATGGAGGTATCTATTATTTTATGGATATGCAAACATTCGAAATGCATGAATTAGGTGAAGAGATTATTGGTTCAGCAAAGAATTATCTTGTAGATGGATTAGAGGTAAGTGTTAAGTTTTTTGATAAAGAAATATTAGGAATCGACTTACCAGAAAAGATGGTTATGGAAGTTACAGAAACATCGGATGCTGTTCCTGGAAATACTTCAACAACTGCTTCAAAAGATGCAATTGTTCAAACCGGGCTTTTAGTTAAAGTTCCTCTATTTGTTAAATTGGGCGATAAGATTATCGTGAATACTGTAGATGGAAAATATTGTGGTAGATCGAACTAATCAATCAAAAACTTTGAATAAAGTTGTACTTGTAACAGGCTCCGCTATTGGCATTGGGCGTGCTATAATTCAAGAATTAGCGAAGAATGGATATAATTGTGTCATTAATTATCTTAATTCTGAAAAAGAAGCACTTTCTTTAAAAGAAGAAGTAGAAACTAAATATGGCATTACTGCTTTAGCTATTAAAGCAGATGTATCGAATGAATCTGAAGTTGATCAAATGTTTTCGACGATTGAGCAGGTTTTAGGCGGAGTGGATATTCTTGTCAATAATGCTGGAATAGATTTATCGGATCTCTTTGAATTGCAAAAGACCGTAGATTTTAAAAGAACTTTAGATGTGAATTTAATTGGAGCCTATTTAAGCTCAAAACGAGCAGAATCCTATATGTATGAAAAAAAATGGGGAAGAATTATCAACATTTCTTCGACAAATGGCATTAATACATATTATCCGACTTGCATTGCTTATGATGCATCGAAGGCGGGAATGATATCCTTGACTCATAATTTATCTGTTCAATTTGCCCCATATATTCACGTGAATGCTATTGCATTAGGGTTTATAGGTACAAAGAATGAACTAAAAGGTTATGATGAAGAGTTTTTAAAACAAGAACTTGATAAAATCTTATTAAAACGCTATGGAGACCCTATAGAAGTTGCATATTTAGTGAAGTTTTTGATTAGTGAGGAAGCAAACTTTTTCAATAATTCGATTATTCGCTTAGATGGTGGTCAATTAGGAAGTTAAAAAGGAGCATTGCTCCTTTTTATTTGTTTTATGATTTAATCTTTGTTAGCGCCCTCATAATGGAAAGCTTTCCATATTCATAAGTAATTCCACCTTGTAAATAAAGCGTATATGGAGGGATTACGGGTGCATCGGCACTGAGTTCAATGGTACTTCCTTGTGTGAAGCAACCTGCCGCCATGATTTCTTCAAAAGGGTATCCTGGCATAGGGGCTGGTATTACATAAACGTTTGAATCAACGGGGGAAGCGTTTTGAATACCTCGAGTAAAGTTAATTAGATTCTCTTTTGTTTTTAAGACAACTGTTTGGATAATATCTGTTCTTTTTTCATCGTATTTTGGGGATACATCCTCATATCCTAATTGTTCTAACATGAATGAAGTAAAAACGGCTGTTTTTAATGCACTTTTTACTGCGGATGGAGCGAGAAATACACCTTTAAACAAGGAGATATTTTGGTTGAAGTTTGCTCCTAAATCCTTTCCGATACCGGGGGATGTTAATCTATCCGCAACCATTTTAATATATTTTTTCTTTCCAGAAATATATCCTCCTGTAGAGGCAATTCCTCCTCCTAAGTTTTTCATTAAGGATCCGACAGTTATATCTGCACCTACGTGTCCCGGCTCTCTTGTTTCGACTAATTCACCATAACAATTATCAACAAAAATAATTACATTTGTATCTACTTTTCGAATCTCCTTTATTACTTCTCCAATTTGGTCGATAGTTAAAGATTTTCTACTTGAGTAGCCTCTTGAACGTTGAATTTCAATTACTTTAACAGGACTTTGTTTGAGTCTTTTGATTATTGTTTCAGTATCAAACTGATCATTTATTAAATCGATTTGTTCAAACTTTACTCCTTGTGCTTTTAAAGATTGGGTGGAATTCCCACTTATACCTATCATCTCTTGCAAAGAGTCATAAGGCTTCCCTGTGATGGACAAAAGCGTATCCGAATATTTTAATAATGCTGAAAAAGCAATATAGAGTGCGTTGGTTCCACTCATAATTTGAGGGCGAACGAGCGAATCCTCCATTCCAAGAATTGTGGAAAATATATTTTCAAGTTTCTCTCTTCCTGTATCATAATTTCCATAGCCATTAATATCCGAAAAATCGGAATATTGTACTTGGTTATCAATAAATGCAGATAAAATCCGATTTGAGTTTATCATTGCCACTTCATCGATTTCTTTAAAGATAGAAGCTAATTTTGTTTCTGCTTCCTCACCTAATTTTAAAATTTCATCATCAATTTGAATCATTATCATTTACACCTTTTCTAAATATTATATGTATATATCATATCACTTTTAATGAAAAATTACTAATAAAAAAATATATTTATTATAATGGACTTTTTTAGATTTATAAGGTATAATAAAATGAATAAAAAAATAGAAAGACTGGGCATCATGAAAGATAAAATTAAAAAAATATGGAAGAGTTTTAGTACCTATGAAAAGATTTGGTTCTTTTCTGTTATCTTCCTTACTATTATTGTAGCTATTTTATTTCCATCAACCATTGATAATTTAGCGTTTAATCCTTTGCTAATTATGGGGCTGTATATTGCGGATGTATTTACGAATGCACTATGTGAACTACTTATTAGTAAACAAAGTAAGTGGAACTTTATTGTTTCGTTATTTGTTGAAGTGATTGAAATTGTTACTTGCATTGTGATTGGGGAAAGATTTGCTACTATGGCAACTACTCTCTTTTTCTGGATTCCAATTGATATATTAAGTTTTATTAATTGGCGAAAACATACGGATAAAGATGATGGGAAAATTACTGTTGTACGGACGCTTAAGGGATATCAAGAAGTTCTAATTATTTTAGGAATTATTATTTGGACAGTAGGGATTGGATTTTTATTAACTACAATTGATACGGAAGGTATATTAGAAGCGGGTTCAATAGAAAAAAAGATTTGTTGTTATTTGGATGCGATGGTATCTGCGGTTGCTGTATGCAATGGGGTATTTATATTGCTTCGACTAAAGGAACAATGGATTGCTTGGTATATTGACGCAATCTTAGAAACTGTGATTAATATTTTATTAGGCCAATGGGTTTTATTGGTTCTTAAGGCTGCATATTTTACAAATACTACGTATGGTTATATAAAATGGAATAATTACATCAAAACACACCATACGAAAATTGAAGTGTTGCAATTTAAAAAAAAGAAAAATGTGTAAATTGATTTCGCACAATTATTTATTTAAGGTATCTATTTTTGATACCTTTTTCTTTTTGAAAACATTCAATTGAAAAACATTTTGAATAATGATATAATGAAGGTAAGAATAAGAAGAAAGGAAGAAAAAAATGCATAATTTAGATGATAAATCTATATATTTTAAGAAATTAATTTGTTATATTACATTATTTCTTCTTGCGGGGGTACTTCAGTATACGGATAATTTAGTATTAAGTGTCCCACTTTCTACTTTTATGGGAGTAAGTGCACAATTAATCTTTATTTCTGTTGCACTTGCCTGGTCTATATCGATTGATTCAAGGATGATTTCCAAGAAATTAAAGTTTTGTATTTTGTTTTGTATTGGTCAAATTGTTTTGTGGCAAGTACTAAGATTTACAAAATATAATTTGTTTAATTATGATGATACCATCAGACGTTATTTATGGTATGCCTATTATGTTCCTCAATTACTCGTTCCTTTATTTGTCTATATGTTAGCTGTTTATATTGTAAGGCCTAGCATCAAATTGTTTGATAAAAGGTTTATTTTACCATCCATTATATCAATTGTTTTAATTATTTTAATTTTTACAAATGATATTCATCAAACTGCTTTTAAGGTTACGGATCATTTTATTGATTGGAATAAGAACTATGAGCATGGGGTTACCTATTATATCGCAATGGTATATATTCTTGGGTTATTGATTTATAGTATAATTCTACTATTTAATAAGTGTAAAATATCATCTATGAAAAAGAAATTATGGATTCCTTTACTCATAGTGGCAATAGGAACACTTGTGACCTTGTTAAGTTTTCTAAATGTTATTTCCATTTATAAAGTTCCAGAATTATTTTGTTTAACCTTTGCATTAACAATTGAAAGTTGTATTGAAATTGGCTTTATACCTTCGAATTCAAATTATAATAAATTATTTTATCAATCAGGCATTCCTATGATGATTCTAGATGATAAAAATTCTATTATATATGCTTCTCAATATGCTTTAAAATATGAATCCTTATTTAATGATAAAAGACTTGGTAAATCAAATGATTATTTGAATAATTTTAAGTTTAATTCTTTCTTAATTCATGGTGGGAGAGTAGAATGGATTGAGAATATAACGATTATTAATAATATGAATAAAAAACTTTTTGAGTTTTCGAACCAGTTATCAGAAGAAAATGAGTTGCTTGCTGCTGAATCAAGACTTAAAGAGAAAATGATTTCAACAATAACTGAAACAAACTTATATAATGAGATAAATAATCATATTAAGGATAAAGTTGAACTTGTTGGAAAACTATTAACAGAGTGTCACGTGGATGATGCTGATTTCAAGCATAAGATATCTCATATTTGTGTTATTAATTCATTTATCAAAAGAAGAAGCAATTTAGAGATTATCGGGACAAAAATGGGATTATTAAATTTGGATGAATTAAAGTACTCCATTCATGAATCCCTTGATTACTTGAGTGGCTGTAATATTATGGGAAATGTTACTGTAATAAATAATGGTGAATATAATTACAAAGATGTTATTGCATGTTATGAGTTTTTTGAACTTTTTGTTGAACAATTAATACAATATCCTACTTCAATTTATGTTGTTTGTACAGGATACAATGATTTTTTTGAATTGAAGATCATTACTAGTTCTTTAAGTCCCGTTGTTTTTACCTTTATTACTGATTATGCAAATAAGGTTGATGAAGCACTTCATATTTCTACAGAAGAAGATTCTACGTATGTTGTACTTACCAAAAGAGGTGATGTAAGATGATTCTGTTTGGAGATTTAAACACGATTTTTCAAGGTGTTTTTCTAGTATTCCTCTTAATTCTTGTATTAGCTTCCATAGTTTCTATACTTGTTGTTTTCCAACATGGAATGAGAAAATTATATCTATTTGGTGGGGTTGGTTTATTCTTAATTTCCTTTTCCTTATTTTTTCTCGTTTTATGTGATTATAATTCAATGAACGAGTTAAATAAAAGTAATTTTTGTTTGTTGATTCATAATACTCCTTTATTGTTCCTATGGATTGTTTTGATAATTGTTCTTATTGCTATTTCTTTTTTGTATTACAAGATATTTCGTTATTATAAAAAGAATATTACTAAAACTTCGATTAAAGAAAGTATTGATCATTTACCTATGGGGCTTTGTTATTATTCACTAGATGGACAAATTATTTTGAAGAATAAGATTATGAATGATATTTGCACGTGTCTTTTTAATCAAGCTTTATTAAATGGCAGTGAGTTCTTTAATGAAATTATTAATTTGAACAAAAAGGACGTAGACAGTTTTGATGAAAATATTGTTCACATTGCGACTTGTAAAGACAAAAGGGTATTTAACATCGAAAGAAAACTTTTAAAGGTAGATAATACGGATGTATATTTAATCGTGGCAAAAGAGATTACACATGAGTTTGAATTAAATGGAATGCTGGAAAGAAAAAAGCAAATTCTTTCGAATATGAATTTAAGGCTTTTAAAGTACAATGAAAATGTAGTTGAGTTAACGAGAGATAAAGAAATTTTGTTAGCAAAGATCCATATTCATGATGAATTAGGAAAATTATTATTAATGGCAAAGCGAACAATGGTTCAATCAACTATTCAAGAAAGACTTGATTTAATTTCAACACTTAATAAAAATAACACGCTATTATCAAAAGATTTAAAACCATCAAATAGTTTTGATGATTTTCTAGAAAATTCTAGAAAGATTGGATTAAGTGTTGATATTAAAGGAATTTGTGACACTGTTACAATAACGAACGACATATTTCTTACTGCATTGAAAGAATGTGCAACGAATGCGGTTTCTCATGCAAATGCATATCATTTGTTTGTAGAATTCATTCAAATTGAAAAAAAGCAGGGAATAGTGATTACAAATGATGGTGAAATTCCCACTCAAGACATTGTAGAAAAGGGTGGATTATTATCGCTTCGGCGTTTAGTGAAAAATAACTGTGGGACGATGATAATTTCATCCCAACCTGTTTTCAAATTATCGATTTATCTGGAGGAACAAAATGGACAAGATAAAAATACTCGTTGTTGAAGATGGAACAATGCAAAGACAATTATTCGAAATGTTTATTAAGGAAACCTCGAATCTTGAATGTATTGGAACCCTAGATGATGCAAGTTTTGCCTATTCTTTTTGTAAAAGAAACCCTGTAGATTTAGTTCTCATGGATGTTGTTACAAAAGGTGACACAAATGGTTTAGAAACATCTTCACTTATTAAAAAGGAAATGCCTCATATTAAAATAATTATTGTTACATCGATGCCGGAAGTTTCTTATATTCAAAGAGCAAAAACGATTGGCGTTGAGGGCTTTTGGTATAAGGAAGTAGTGGATGAACCGATAATTTCTCTTATCAATCGCGTGATAAAAGGAGAACTTGTTTATCCGGATTCGACCCCTTTGTTATCTTTAGGAAATGCTTTAAGTTCTGACTTTACCGAAAGAGAATTAGAAGTATTAAGAGAGATGAGTGGGGGACTAACAAATAGTCAAATTGCACAAAAATTATTTATGTCAGTTGCTACTGTAAAACTGCATATTCTTAAGATGCTTCAGAAAACAGGATTTCATAATCGAACGGAACTATCAGTAAAAGCGAGTGAAAGTGGAATTGTAATATATGAAGGAAAAAGGGATTACTCAAGTGATATGGAAGAATAGAATTGTTATATATAGGAAATAATCAATAAACAATTGTTATTATTTGATAGCATTTTTTAGTCAATTCTATATGGTTTTTTTGAAAAATAGAATTTATTATTAATTAATTTGATAAAACTTCACAATTTATTCAACAAGTTTTAAAATAGTGCAAGATTGTAAAAATTTTGTAGGTGAAACCGATTGCAAAATAAATTGATTAATGATAGAATATAAAGAAAGAAAGGTGGAAATATATGGCATATTATTATTATTCTCATGAATTGCTCGACAAGTTTTGTATGGAAGCATTTCAAAAATTTGGATTTAACAAATCGGAAAGCAGAATCATTTCTGATGTTCTATTGATGTCGGATGATTTTGGCATTGAATCACACGGTATGCAACGTCTCGTAAGATATCACAAAGGAATTGAAAGTGGTATGATAAAAGTAGACGCAAAACCGGAAGTTGTGTTCGAAACGCCTGTTAGTGCTGTTATTGATGGACATTCAGGTATGGGGCAATTAATTGGTCGCTTTGCTATGGATAAAGCAATTGAAAAAGCAAAGAAATCAGGGGTTGGTATTGTTAGTGTTCGTAATTCAAATCACTATGGTATTGCGGGGTATTATTCAAGATTAGCGATGGAACAAGGGTTAATTGGGTTCTCTTGTACAAACTCTGAAGCAATCATGGTTCCTACATTTGGTAAGAAAGCTATGCTTGGTTCAAATCCTATTGCATGTAGCGCACCAGCGGAACCTTATCCTTTCTCTTTTGACGCATCCACTACGGTTGTTACAAGAGGAAAACTTGAAATGTATAATAAAATGGGGGAACCTTTACCAATCGGTTGGGCGGTAAATAAAGAAGGAAATCCTTCAACAGACGCCTCGGAAGTTCTTGGAAACATTAAAGCTCATGAAGGCGGTGGAATTGTTCCACTCGGTGGTCCAACAGAACAATTAGGTGGTCATAAAGGTTATGGTTATGGTATGCTTTGTGAATTATTCTCATCTATATTATCACAAGGAGTAACATCCGCTCATACAATGCAAGATGGAAAGTCGGGAATTTGTCATGGATTTGTGGCAATTAATCCTCAATTCTTTGGCGATAGTGAAGCAATTAAGAAGCACTTTAGCGAATACTTGAATGAGTTAAGAGAAAGTCCAAAAGCTAATGGGGCTGAAAAGATTTATACACATGGTGAAAAAGAAATGGAAGCTGTGGCTGTTGTGAAAGAAAAAGGAATTCCTGTAAACGATAAAACAGTTAAAGAAATGATTGACATGGCTAATTATTTAGGTATGGATGCTAAAGCATATTTTGGTGATTTTGATTATCAAAAAGATGCTAATTTTAAGAGTAGTTATTAGAATAGAGAAGAGGATATTATGGCAGATAAAACAGTATATGAAAAGAGTCTAGAGCTTCATGAAGCTCATCATGGAAAGATTGAAGTTATTTCAAAAGTACCTGTAACGAACCGAGAGGAGTTATCACTTGCATACACTCCAGGAGTAGCTGAACCTTGTAGAAAGATTGCGGCGAACCCTACGGATGTTTATAAATATACATCCAAGGGAAACTTAGTAGCTGTTGTATCGGATGGTACAGCTGTATTAGGACTTGGTGATATTGGACCTTTAGCAGGTATGCCTGTTATGGAAGGTAAAGCAATATTATTTAAGGAGTTTGCTAATATTGATGCTTTCCCTATATGTTTAGATACTAAAAATGTAGATGAAATCGTTGAAACGGTAAAAAGAATTGCTCCTTGTTTTGGTGGTATCAATTTGGAAGATATTTCAGCTCCACGTTGTTTTGAAGTCGAAGCAAGACTTAAAAAAGAACTTGATATTCCTGTATTCCATGATGACCAACATGGTACCGCAATTGTTGTATGTGCGGGTTTATTAAATGCTTTAAAAGTTGTTCATAAAAAGATGGAAGATATTCATGTTGTGATTAATGGTGCCGGTTCCGCAGGTATTTCCATTTGCAAGTTGTTATTACAATTTGGCTGTGGAGATGTTGTATTAGTCGATCGTAAAGGTGCATTATGTACTGGAGAAGATTGGATGAATCCTGCTCAAGCTGCAATGGCTGAGGTAACGAATAAACATAAACAAAGAGGAATGTTAAAAGAAATAATTAAATCAAAAGATGTGTTTATTGGTGTATCCGCTCCGAACTTAGTTGATTCAGAAATGGTACGTACTATGGCTAAAGATGCGATTATCTTTGCAATGGCAAATCCTACACCAGAAATTATGCCGGATGTGGCTAAAGCAGGTGGTGCTCGAATTGTGGCAACGGGAAGATCTGATTTCCCTAACCAAATTAACAATGTTCTTGTGTTCCCTGGTATTTTTAGAGGTGCATTAGATGTTCGTGCAACAGGAATTACTGAAGAAATGAAACTTGCTGCAAGTCGTGCAATTGCATCTTTAATTACACCTGAAGAATTACATGAAGATTATATAATTCCATCTCCATTTGACAAACGTGTATGTGATGTTGTCGCAAAAGAAGTTGGACGAGTAGCTCGTGAACAAGGAATTGCTCGTAATTAAAGAAAGGATATAAAAATGGCATATTTTCAATTGCCTTATTATAAAGGATATCTTGATTGTACAATTCCTGATGAACTGGTTGCGGGAGAGTTGGTTTCAAAAACCGAAAGCTTCAAAGTAGATGATACTGAGGAGAACCTTGTACGAAAGGCACTTCAAAATCCAATTGCTTCTCTTCCTCTTGCAATACTGGCAAAAGAAAAAAAGCATATTGTTATTATTTCTAGTGATCATACAAGGCCTGTTCCAAGCAAGATTACTATGCCGCTCTTATTAGAGGAAATTAGAAAATATAATCCATCCGTAAAGATTTCAATATTAGTTGCTACGGGTATGCATCGACCTTCTACAAAAGAAGAACTAATTAATAAATATGGAGAAAAGATTGTTCGCGAAGAAGAAATTATTATTCATGATGCTTATGATGATAATAATATGACATTTATGGGTATTTTACCATCAGGTGGTGAATTATGGATTAATTCTTTAGTGAATCAAGCGGATTTATTAATTAGCGAAGGCTTTATTGAACCTCATTTCTTTGCTGGATTTTCAGGAGGTAGAAAATCTGTTTTACCTGGAATTGCTTCAAAGAAAACTGTTTTGTGGAATCATTCCGCAAGGATGATTGGATCATCTTTTGCTAGAGCGGGAAGTACGGATAATAATCCGATTCACAAGGATATGTTATTCGCCGCAAAGAAAGCAAAACTTGCATTTATATTGAATGTTGTTTTAAACGGACAAAAGAAGATTATTAAAGCTTTTGCGGGAGATTTAGAAGCTACTCATAAATATGGGTGTGATTTTGTAAAATCTATTGCACAAGTAGAACCGATATTTTCGGATATTGTTATTACAACCAATGGTGGATACCCACTCGATCAAAATATATACCAAACGGTAAAAGGAATGACTGCTGGTGAAGCTTGTGTGAACAAAGGTGGAGTGATTATTATTTGCTCTTCCTGTTGTGATGGAACCGGTGGTGACTCCCTCTATAAGATACTCAGTGAAGCGAAGTCGGGGGAAGAAGCATATAATAATATTTTAGCAATTTCCTCAAGTGATACTAAGTTTGACCAGTGGGAAGCACAAATTCTTGCTAGAGTTTTATGTAAAGCGACAGTAATATTAGTATCTACTCATTGTGACCCTAAACTAATCACAGATATGCATATGGTACATGCTTCTTCAGTGGATGAAGCAATTTGTAAAGCAAGAAGTATTGTAGGTAATGAAAAACACATAACAGTAATTCCGGATGGGATTAGCGTTATCTTTAAATAGATTACATTTGGATACTTCTATAAGAATTTTGTTTTTATAGAAGTATCAATTTTAAAAAATAAATAAGATATTGTTAAGTCATATCTTTTGACAAAAATATAGAAAAATAGTATAATATATAAGGCTAAAAAAGAAACGGATAGCGTTGGCTATGGGATATTTTTTAGTGAAATTGGTAAATCATAATTCTTGACAAAATTTTAGGGTTTTGATATACTATACAAGACGCATCTTTTTAGATGCTGAATTTGATCTTTGAAAACTGAACACAACACAAAGAGCTATGGATAAATTTTTTATGAGAGTTTGATCCTGGCTCAGGATTAACGCTGGCGGCATGCCTAATACATGCAAGTCGAACGGGAGTAGTAATACTCCAGTGGCGAACGGGTGAGTAACACGTAGGGAACCTGCCCTAAAGACGAGAATAACACTTGGAAACGAGTGCTAAAACTGGATAGGATATTGGATGACATCATCTGATATTTAAAGGTCCTGCAAGGGAACGCTTTAGGATGGCCCTGCGGCGCATTAGCTAGTTGGTGAGATAACTGCCCACCAAGGCGACGATGCGTAGCTGTGCTGAGAGGCAAAACAGCCACACTGGGACTGAGACACGGCCCAGACTCCTACGGGAGGCAGCAGTAGGGAATTTTCGGCAATGGGGGCAACCCTGACCGAGCAATGCCGCGTGAATGATGAAATTCTTCGGAATGTAAAGTTCTGTTGTGAGGGACGAACGCATTTAATAGGAAATGATTAGATGTTGACGGTACCTTACTAGAAAGCTCCGGCTAACTATGTGCCAGCAGCCGCGGTAATACATAGGGAGCAAGCGTTATCCGGATTTATTGGGCGTAAAGAGTGCGTAGGTGGTATCTTAAGTCTATTTTGAAATTTCATGGCTTAACCATGAAGGGTGAATAGAAACTGGGACACTAGAATTCAAGAGAGGTAAGTGGAACTCCATGTGTAGCGGTAAAATGCTTAGATATATGGAAGAACATCAGTGGCGAAGGCGACTTACTGGCTTGACATTGACACTGAGGCACGAAAGCGTGGGTAGCAAACAGGATTAGATACCCTGGTAGTCCACGCTGTAAACGATGAGTATTAAGTTTTGGGCGTAAGCTCGGAGCTGAAGTTAACGCATTAAATACTCCGCCTGGGGAGTACGGTCGCAAGACTGAAACTCAAAGGAATTGACG
>CAYYTE010000003.1:0-46527 GCA_964474685.1 uncultured Staphylococcaceae bacterium
TTTTCCGGTCTATTTCTGAAAGATGGGTATAAAAAAGAATGTTCCTTTTTGATTGTAATATTTCCATATTTGTAGTATTATAAATTAAACTCATAAAAATATATCCTTTCATTTTTCGTCAAAATAATGATAGCATATTTTTATGGGTTTTTCAACTTATTAGGTGTTGCACTTGAGTATTTAATTCAGGCTATATTGAAAAAAATATAATAAATTTATATATTTGTTGCAATTTTTCTAACGAAATGCTATAATGTTAGTAGAAAAGGAACAAATTAATATGAAGAATAAAATTTTATTACTCGCAAAAAATGGATATATCTTTTCAAAACAATTAAAAGAACAAAATATACCAAGTGTATATATTACAAGAATGGTCAAAGAAGGTAGTATTGTAAAAGTTGCTCCAGGAATTTATATTAAAAATGATGTAATTGAAGACTTTTTTTATATTTACTCAATGCAATATAAGTCAATTGTATATGATGGGCAAACAGCATTGTATTTAAATAAATTGACAAATAGACAATTCAATGGATATCAAGTAATAGTTCCTTATGGATCTAAAGTTATTAATTATAAGTTTAAGGTTAGGACAACAAGGAATAAAATATTTTACGATACAGGAATTAGTAATATTGAAACACCTTATGGAAACATTGTAAAATGTTATGATAAGGAAAGATGTATTTGCAATTTGTTTTTATATAATGATTTCGATGAAGAGGAAAAATCATATGCTATTAGAGAATATAAAAACAATTATTTAGATATTAAAAAACTATATGAATATGCAACTATATTAGGATGCATTGAAGAAATGAAGAATGTTTTTGAGGTAATTATATGGGAATAGGCAAAACTAATGCAATGGTTAGAAAACTTGCAGAAATAACTAATATAGAAACTCAAGTATTATGGGATATGTACTTTTTTGAACATTTCTTATATCGTTTAACACATAGTGGATATGAAAATAATTTTGTTTTTAAAGGAGGTTTTTTGTTACAAAGCATAATTGGATTTGAAAATAGATCAACGATGGATGTTGATTTAAAAGTGCAAAGCATAGAATTAAGTGATAATATAATAACAAAAATATTTACTGAGATTATAAATATTGATTGTGATGATGGGTTATCTTATAAAATATTAGGAATAGATACTATTGCCAAAGATAAAAGGTATGGTGGCAAATCCGTTAAAATTTTTGGGCAATATTATAATATAAAAAAAACATTTAATATTGATTTAGCAACTGGCGATGTTGTTACTCCTTTTCCGATTAGACTAAAATATTATTCTAAAATAACAGATTTAGAATTTGAAATATTATCTTATTCAAAAGAAACAATATTAGCAGAAAAGTTTGAAACACTAGTTATTAAGGGTACTAATAATTCACGTGTCAAAGATATATTAGATATTTATCTATTAGTAAAAAAAGGGTTTGATGAATTTATATTTAATTCTGCATTAATAAATACATTTTACAATAGAAATACAATTTTAAATAAAGATATTAAAAATGTAGTAAATGATGTTTTAAATTTTAATCGTATTATGCAATTGTATGATTTATATATGAAAAAACATACTTTCGCACAAAATATATCATTTGATGAATGTGTTAAAGGGATATATAAATTAATTGATTGTATAGAGTTTAATGAACCAATAAAACTATTAACAGATGTAACTTTAGTTAGACATGGACAAGATGAACAAGACAAAGTTGGTGGATGGTCTGATAATCATTTAACAAATGAAGGAATTAAAGAAGTAGAAGAATTAATATATAGTCTTGATAATGATTATGATTTAATTTTATCTAGTGATTCACTTAGAACTAAAGAAACAACGGAATTAATTAACAAGAAATTAAAAATAGATGTAGTATTTTTAGAAACTTTAAGAGAAACAAATAATGGGAGTTTAAAGAATTTAACAAAAGAACAAGCAAAAGAAAAATTTCCTGGCTTATATTTTAACACATTGAAGATGGATGAAACATATCCTAATGGTGAAAGCCCCTTAATGTTTTATGAAAGAGTTAAAAATAGCTTTTTAGATATTAATAAGAAATATATAGGTAAGAAAGTATTAATCGTTACTCATGGTGGTGTTATTACTGTGATTATGTGTTTAATTAATGGTTTGATGTATTCAAATTTATTAAAAATTACTCCTAAAACTGGTTCTAAAATAATGTATTATTCTTGTATGTAATTATAAAGTTTCGGGTCCCTTCACCTTCACTATTAGAATGTGTTTATTACTGTTTTGATTTGCAGTTCAAATATATTTATTCAACTATTTTGGCAAAATAGCTTTTTATTTTCGGAAGTAATGTTAAAAAACATATATAGGATTGAAAAAAAAGAAATAAGAATATTGTCTGTTATTCTAATAAAGAATATTTTGTATCACTCAATTCAAGTATATTTTTTGGCTTTTTAAAGTAGTTGGGGTTTTTCGAAATTCCCCTATAAAGAAGATAGGGACACCCTTTCAACTTAATAGGTGAATATAAAATTCCAACTTCTTTATATATTCGTAAATTTTTTTTGATAACGTGTTCATTGTTATTTTTTTACTTATGTGTTGAATTATCCTAGATATTTTGATATAATTTAAGAGCAAATTAAGTTAATTAGAGGTTGCGGTGTAAAAGAGTAGATTTAGATTCAGCAGGCATGCACGCTAAATTGAAAGGTAATCACCGCCGAACGGGTTTTTTAGGCATAGAAAACTCGTGGGGTTATAAGGAATACTTGTAACACTCCTACGAAAGTAGAGGCGCTAAGATAACCATTTTTATTTTTTAAATGAAGTGAGTTAGTAAAGCGCCTAAGGCGCTTTTTTTGTTAATTAAAATCAAAGGAGAAAGAAAAATGAGAAAGATTTTATTAACAGGGATGTTATTATTTGTAGCCTTAGGTTTGACGAGTTGTAAAAAGATTCAATTTGATGAATCTTCCAATACACTTGTTGTTGGAATGGAATGTTGTTATGAACCATATAATTGGACTGAAAATGTTCAATCAAGTACCAATGTAGCTATATCAAATCAAACCGGGCATTATGCGGAAGGGTATGATATTGCTATGGCAAAAAGGCTTTGTGAAAGTATGGGGTATAAATTAGAGATACAAGCTTTTAGTTGGGAAGGATTGGTACCAGCTTTATTAACTGGAAAGATTGATGCAATAATTGCGGGGATGAGTCCAACGGAAAAAAGAAAAGAAACAATTGCTTTTACAGATGAATATTGGCATTCAGTTGAAGTGCTTCTTGTAAAAAAAGATGGTGCTTATAGTGATGCAAAGAAGTTTAGTGATTTAGATGGAGCAAAAGTGATAGGACAAAAAGGGACTCTTTATGAGACACTTGCTAACCAAGTTCATCAAAAGAATTCATCAACAACAGTTATTAATGCTTTAGATACTATGTCTGAAATAATGGTTGCTATGGCAAGCGGTAAAGTTGATATTACCGTTGTTGAGGAACCGGTTGCTAAAAGTGTTGTTGCTAGTAATTCAAATTACACTTATGTTGTACTAGATGAGAACTTTGATGTGGATGAAAGTGATGTAATGGTTTCAATTGGACTTCGATTAATTGATACAACATTATGTAATAAACTTAATGAAGCTTTAAAAAAGATTTCTCTTGCAGAAAGAGAAGAGTTAATGCAAAAGGCGGTTAGTCATAGTGGAAATTAACTTTTTAGGTTTTTTTAAGAATATTCAAAATATATTTTCAGATTGGTGGCTTACAATCTTAAAAGGAATAGGGGTTACTTTACTTTTATCAATCATTGGAACGTTGATTGGGCTTCTTATTTCGTTACCATTTGGAATTATGAGAATCAGTAAAACCGAGTCTTATGATACAAAAACGTCAAAATTTCTTAAAAGATTTGGAAATTCACTTGTGAAAGCATATGTTACTTTCTTTCGTGGTACTCCGATGATGGTTCAAGCAATGCTTTTCTATTATGGTTTTTCTTTACTTGGAGTTAATTGGTCTAGTTTTGTTGCGGCACTCTTTACTGTTTCTTTAAACACTGCCGCATATCTTACGGAGATTATACGTAGTGGATTACAATCGGTATCGGTGGGACAAAGTGAAGCATATTTAGCACTCGGAATGAAACCACGACAAGGACTTATGAATGTTTTATTTCCTCAGGCTTTAAAAACATCGATGGCTGCTATTGGTAATGAAATGATTATAAATATAAAAGATACTTCCGTATTCTGTTGTATAGGTGTTATGGACTTATATAATTCTACAAAAACTGCTGGAAATGATGGATTTCATTATGTTGAAACAATGGCGATTGCTGCAGTAATATATCTTATTCTCACGATGGTTACATCCAAGGTACTACAGAAAGTTGAATCCAGAATTGGGGCACCAACTAAAGATTTAACAAGTTGTAATTAGGAGGAGTTATGAATTTAATTTTACAAGCAAAGAATATTTTTAAATCATTTTCACAGAATCATCCTGTATTACAAGATATCTCTCTAGAGGTATGTTCCGGTGATGTTATTGCAATTATTGGACCTTCGGGAAGTGGTAAATCTACATTCTTACGTTCATTAAATGCTTTGACTATTCCTGATAGTGGTGAGGTGTTCTTTCATAATGAGAATATCTTTTTACATCCAAATAAATTTCATATTGTAAGGCAAAAAATTGGTATGGTGTTTCAGTCATTTAACCTTTTTGATAATTTGAATGTATTAGATAATTGTACATTAGCTTTACGAAAAGTAAATCATCTTAGTAGACAAGAAGCAAATGTTAAAGCTAAAAATAAATTAAAAGAAGTTGGTATGGATTCTTTTATTAAACAATCGGTTAAAAGTTTGTCCGGTGGACAAAAACAGCGGGTAGCAATAGCAAGAGCTTTAGCAATGGAACCAGAGGTATTATTATTCGATGAACCTACAAGCGCATTAGATCCGGAGATGGTAGATGAAGTATTAAATATTATGGCCGATTTAGCAAAAAAAGGAATGACAATGGTTGTAGTTACTCATGAGATGCGTTTTGCAAAAGGGGTATCAAATAAAACCGTGTTTATGGAAGAAGGTAAAATCGTAGAAAAGGGAGAAACGTCACTCATCTTCTCGAATCCGAAAGAGATTCGAACAAGAGAATTCTTGAAAAATTATATATAATATTAAAAATAGAAGTAATTTACTTCTATTTTTTTAGAATTATTTAAGTAATTTTCTTATTTTACCAAATGAAGTACTTTTGAGATTAATAGAATGAATCCCTTGAAGTTTAATTAAAAAAATGATATAATAAAACCTATGAAGAGGTGTTGAAATGAATTTACCAAATAAACTTACAATGGTTAGGCTAATACTTATTCCTATTATAATGATTGTTTATGGTTCCTCGGAAGCATTACGTACTGCTCAAGTTTTTGGGAATTTATCTGTAGCTTGCTTTATTATTCTTATATTATTTTTCATAGGTGCTATGAGTGATTATTTTGATGGTAAGATTGCAAGGTCTAGAAATTTAGTAACGGATTTAGGAAAATTTCTTGATCCTTTAGCGGATAAACTTCTTGTTACGACATTATTGATAATTTTACTATTTCAAAGTATGTACAATCAACAAAAGTTACCAGGAACAGCAAATCTTGTTGAATGGTGGATGGTAGTTATTGTAATTGCTAGGGAATTTGTAGTAACAGGCATTCGGTTAATTGCGGCAAATAAAAATCGTGTGATTGCAGCAAGCTGGTACGGGAAAATCAAAACTACTATACAGTTTGTTACAATATTAGTTATATTGTTTAATGGAAGTGTTGTTACTACATCTACTGGGTATGTAGGACCTGCAACTTGGATTATTATATTAGATAAAATCTTATTATATTTAATGATGGTTATCACAGTATTTAGTGGTGTTGATTATGTTTTAAAAAACAAAGACTTATTTAAAGAAGGGGACAAAAAGAAGTCTAAGGTTGTGACTAAGAAATAATAATAGGGGGGTAAAGGAGATTATTATGACAGAAGTTACTAAATTAAAAGAAGAAGCAGTGCCTGTTAAAGACACTGCAAAAGAAAGGGCATTACAAGATACTTTTAAGACGATTGAAAAAGCTTATGGAAAAGGCTCGATTATGCGTCTTGGAGATAATCCAATGGAAAAGATTGATATTATTCCGTCGGGTTCTATTATGCTTGATGCCGCAATGGGAGTAGGTGGTTATCCTAAAGGAAGAATCATTGAAATTTATGGTCCAGAGTCAAGTGGTAAAACTACATTTGCTTTACATGCTATTGCTGAAGCTCAAAAGAAGGGTGGCTATGCCGCATTCATTGATGCGGAACATGCTTTAGACCCAAAATATGCGAAAGCATTAGGGGTGGATATTGATAATCTAATCTTATCACAACCAGATAATGGTGAACAAGCATTAGAAATTGTTGAAGCATTAGTAAGAAGTAACGCAATTGATATTATTGTTATCGATAGTGTTGCTGCACTTGTACCGAAGGCTGAAATTGAGGGGGACATGGGCGATAGTCATGTTGGTCTTCAAGCGAGACTAATGAGTCAAGCTATGCGAAAGCTAGCAGGTGCTATTAGTAAAAGTAAAGCGGTAGCAATCTTTATTAATCAGATTCGTGAAAAAGTCGGAGTATTATTTGGAAGTCCTGAGACGACAAGTGGTGGTAGAGCGTTAAAATTTTATTCAACCATTCGACTTGATATTCGAAGAATTGATCAAATTAAAGATGGTACGAATCCAATTGGAAACGTAACAAGGGTAAAAGTTGTTAAAAATAAGGTGGCACCGCCATTTAAAACAGCTGAAATAGATTTAATATTTGGGCAAGGAATTTCCCATGAAGGTGAAGTACTTGATCTTGCAGTTAATGAAGAAATCATTGATAAGAGTGGAGCTTGGTTTTCTTATAATGGTGAGCGAATTGGTCAAGGACGTGAAAATGTTAAGAAGTATTTAAAAGATAACAAGTCTATTTGTGAAGAAATAGAAACCAAAGTTAGAGCGAAGTTATTCGCATAGATTTAATAATTTAGAGGAGATAGAATATGAGTAAAGTTGTAATTTTTAACCATCCATTGATGAGCCATAAGTTGGCACTTATTCGTGATGAAAAGACTAATACGAAAGATTTTCGTGAAACAGTAAGTGAAATTTCTAATTTAATGGCATACGAAGTAACGAGAGATTTACCTGTAGAAAAGATCCAAGTAAAAACCCCTTGTGGCGTAGCTGATTGTGCTACCCTTGCTTGTGATGTTGTTATTGTACCGGTATTAAGAGCGGGACTTGGAATGGTTGAAGGAATTCAATCTTTAATTCCTACTGCAAAGGTTGGTTATATAGGATTGTATCGTGATAAAAACACGAAGCTCCCACAACTTTATTATGCGAAATTTCCAGAAAATATTAGCAATGCTATGGTAA
Organism: uncultured Staphylococcaceae bacterium; assembly: GCA_964474685.1. Classification (GTDB taxonomy): domain Bacteria; phylum Bacillota_I; class Bacilli_A; order ML615J-28; family CAG-313; genus UBA1737. The sequence goes on from CAYYTE010000003.1 coordinate 7,478, forward strand.
TCTTATGTGATCCAATGCTTGCTACAGGAGGATCTGCTGTAAAAGCAATTGATATCTTAAAAGAAAAAGGTGCTAAGAATATTAAATATATTGGCATCGTTGGTGTTGATGAAGGAATTAAGAATATTGAAGACCATCACCCAGATGTAGATATTTATCTTGCTGCGCATGACCCTGAATTAAATGAAAACTGCTACATTGTTCCAGGTCTTGGAGATTGTGGCGATAGATTATTCGGAACGAAATAATTATTACTAGTATTATTGCTTGATTGTTCAAACTCTTGTTTGCTATTAAGCGGTAATACTTTTTTTTAGGAGTAGAGAAGTATGAAAAAATTAGGAATAGTATTTTTAGTATTGTTTAGTTTAATGCTTTGTGGATGCAAGAAGAATCCTACGAGTATTGAATGTAGTTTAGATTTGCAAATGACATTAGGTGATAAACAAGAAGTAAGATGTTTAGTTAAGCCGGACAAGGCAGACCAAACATGTTCAATTATTATTGGCGATGAGTCTATTTTATCACTGGATAAAACTGGTGGTACACCAGTACTCGTGGCTTCTAAAATAGGAAAAACAACGGTAAGAATTCAAGCAATAAGTGATGAGCTTATATTTAAAGAGTTTGAAATTACAGTTATTCTACCCAAAGCAACGGATATTGTTGTGGAAGAGTATTCTTCTGAATGTTTGGTTAACAAAAGATTTCAAATAATTGCAAAAGTAATACCTAGTAGCGCCGAGCAAACATTAATTTATTCTTCATTGAATCCGAATATTGCAAGTGTTGATGAAATGGGTAATGTTTTTTGCATAAAAGAAGGAGAAGTAACTATTTCTATGGAAACCTTAGATAAAAGCGTTAAAAAAACTATTACATTTAAAGTAATAGAACCGGATACAACGAAACCAAAGTTTTGGTTTGATGAAGGATTTATAAGTAATAAAACTATAAATTATAATGAGGCTTTTAATGAATTAGAAGGAATTCACGCAACTGATGAAGTGGATGGAGACGTGACGAATTTAATTGAAGTCACTGGAATTGTAGATGTAAAAAAATGTGGAACATATGACCTAATTTATAAAGCCTTAGATAAATCGGGCAATTATGTTACTTTCAATCGTAAAATTGAGGTTATATATAATTATGGTGTTGAGTTCATTGGGCATGCGGGAAGTTACTATGGGATTATGAATAGTGAAGAAGCATTTTTAAATGCTTGTAAAAAGTGTACATATCAATTACTTGAATGTGATTTAAGACAAACATCCGATGGTGTTTTTGTGTTATGTCATGATGAAACATTTGGAGGAGTTACGATTGCTAGTACAACGTATGACAAGATTAAAGATGTTGAAGAAACAAAGAATCGTGGTGGAGTATCCTACACAACTACGATTTGTACATTAAAAAGATATTTAGAGATATGTAAGACATATAATAAGATTGGTGTTATTGAGGTAAAATATTCAAATGGAATCAATAATAATGATCAATCACGTATGAAAGATTTTTTAGATTTTGTGAAATCAGTTGGAATGGATAGACAAATTATCCTATTAGGATCTCAGTATAAATGCTTAGAATGGACTAGAAATAATGGTTATGAATATATTCCATGTCAATATTTGGTAAAGTCAATAGAGTCTGAGGATACATTAAAACGATGTTTAGAAAATGATTTTGATATTAGTTTTAGTATTGATGACTCAAATTCTGAGGAATGGATAAAACGTTATAAAGATTATAATATAAAGGTTGCAAGTTATACATTTAGTCAATATAAAACAAAAACAGATTTACAAAAATGGATTAACCTAGGCGTTGATTATGTAACTTGTGACTTGTTACAACCTTATGAAGTTGTTTTACCAAAAAAAGAAGTGGATACGACCGACTATTTCACTGTTACATTCAAGGACTATGATGGAACGATTTTAAAAACCTCAAAAGTAAAAGCAAAGCATAATGCGGTGTCTCCTCTTTCACCAAATAGAGAAGGCTATACATTTTTAGGATGGGATAATTCATTAGAAAATATTGTGGAAGATACTACTTTTACAGCACAATATGAACTTAGTGTTTATAAGATTTTGTATAATTCCAATCTTTCAATTCGTGAAGAGGTAGAGTTTCCTACTAGAAAAGCATTTATTGAATTATTTTATCAAGACTTTTTTGATTGGTTAAAAACAAATTGTAATACTATTTTAGGATTAACGAGTGCTACAACTAATGATGTTACGACATATTCTTATGTTGTTGGTTCTACAACCGCAACTTTTACAGATGTAAATAGTTTAATTAATGTGGATAAATATATATTTGAAAAAACATTAAGTGGCTTAATCTATGCACCTACTTCCAGAACAACAGACGCGGCTGTTGTTCCAATCGTGAACGAAAGTTTCTTTTTAAATAGTAGTAAATACAGAGACAAATATATAAATATGGATGAATATTTTTTAGCATGTGCAGTTAGTTATTCGTATGATACGAATTACAAAAGAAATAGTTCAGGAAAGATTCAAGTGATGTTTCGTTTTCAACAATGGTGCCAAGGCTCTATGAAAGATGAAGCCTATAGTGCGATTGCATCACTAAATACTCTACCTATTGTATATAATTTAAAATCAGTAGAGACAACGAATCTTGTTATGCCTAAAAATAGCACTTATACAATTTTACAGGAAGTTGTTTTAGAAGCTCCTACTTGTGATGGTTATACTTTTTTAGGATGGTATTTAGATTATCAAGGTACTTCAGATAAGATCACAGTTATTCCTTTAGGAAGCACAAAGGATTATACACTTTTCGCAAAGTGGGAAAAGAACGCTTAATATAAAAAGAAGAAAGTTTAGCTTTCTTCTTTTCTTTCTTGAAAAAATATTTTATCCACAGTTTTTATATAATCAACAGGTGCATTATAAGTTGTTTCTACCACTAAACAATTCTCTTCGCAATAATCAAAAGGAATTGATTTTCTTCCTCCTTTTTTTGATTGGTCATACAATTCTACTAAGGAAGAGGCGGGGATTACAAATATTTTTTGTATAGGGACAAATTCTAATAGTAAAAAAGCAATACCACCTAATGATTGAATAAATCGTAGATGTTCGATTTGGTGAGCATATATATGAGTGAAAGCAAAACTTGTTGAGTGACAACTTTTTGCTTCAAAGTCGATATATTTATGGTTGTATATTCCATTGTAATCAGTTGTTGATGGAGTTCTGTAATATGCTTCGGTAATTCTTGCTTTACTACGGTTGGGGTAATCTACCGAAACAACTTGAATGGGTGTAGGTTTTTTATAGATACAGGCGATTTTTTTGTTTCGATAATATTCGTTCGAGTGATTGATTCTAGTTTCAAAATCTTCTCCTAGTTTGGCTTTTTTTGTATTTTTCGTATGTAGGGGAGTTTGCTTTGTTTGATGTATCATCGTTCCTGCGGGATAGACTATTTTATTTTGTTTAATTGTCTCAGACATATGAATTCCTTTCAAATCAATATATTCAAATTATATCAAATATTCGTTGAACATTCAAGTGGATTTAACTATATTTAAAAAATTAAAAAAAAGTTGATTCTTTTCGTTTTTTGGATGCTTTTTGATATAATATTACAAGAGAGGTAATAATATGTATTATTTAGCAACACCTAAAATCTTTGGGTTCGGTCATCTTTTATTCATTTTTGTATTTATAGTGCTAAGTGTAGTTTCTATTTACTTGGTTAAGAAGAATTGTACTACAGAGGCATCATTAAAGAAAGTAGTGAAGGGCTTTGGATGGTTTCTTCTTGCTATGATTATTTTTAGTAGAGTTTCTATTACCGTTGTATCTAAGAGGTGGTTTGATATATTTCCGGATAGTTTTTGTGCTACAAGTAGCCTTTTATTTGCACTTGCTATTATTATTGGAAAAAAAGATAATATTGCTTTACATGGCTTTGCCTATATCGGGGTAATGGGTGGAATTGCAACCCTCATTTATCCTGACTTTATTACTCAAAGTACAACTTATTTATTTCTTCCGACAATATCAGGGTTACTTCATCATTCGGTATCGGTATATTTATTTTTCTTAATTCTTTGTACTGGATATTTGAAACCGACGATTCGGAAGTGGTATGTGATTTTATTATGTGGATGTATATTTATGACTTATGGACTTTTATTATATCAGTTATTTAACCTTCCGGGCGCAATGTTGATTGGACAGCCGGTAATCCCGAATACTATCTTTTATTGGTATGTGATTGGGCCTTTATTCTTATTAGCCTATTATATATTTATATTGATATGGGAGTATTGTAAAAACAAAAGGCAAACTTCCTTATAGAACTATTTCATTTGGATATTTCGTATTTGGTTCTATGAATTAAATGAAATAGTATTATTCGATATTATATTTTGTTCTAATTTCATTTGACAAAATATCTAATTTTAATCTCTAGTGTTATCGTTTACATTTTTTCATTAATATTCATTGACTTATAGAATGAAAAATGGTATAATAATAAGGTATGAATTATAATTAATTGAAAGTATATATATTTATTCTTTATACAAATATAATAAAAGAGGAGAAAATATGACTATTGAAGTATGGTTATTTATTCTTCTCCTTGTTCTTGCAATCGCCTTGGGCGGTTTTATTGCGGGTATAATTTCTTTCAACAAAGGTAAGGCGATAACAGAAGAAAAGTATGTTCGTCTTGGCAAAGAGGCTGATAAGATTATTGTGGATGCTACTAAAGAAGGAGAATCTAAGAAAAAAGAATTACTTCTTGAAGCAAAAGCAGAAATTGCGGATTTAAAAAATTCACAAGCAAAAGAATATCAGGATAAAAAACAAGAATTATTACAGGATTCTCAAAAGTTATCAAAGCGTGAAGACAGTTTAGATACTAGAACTTTAAACCTTGATAAAAGAGAAGACACGTTAATTCTTAAAGAAAACAAATTAGAAACTCGTATTTCTGAAGTAGAAAAACGCAATGAACAAGTAGAAGAGTTAATTACACAACAAGAAACAAAATTAAATGAAATTGCGGCTTTAACACAAGACCAAGCACGTCAAATTATTCTTTCAAAATTAGAAACTGAAATGAATCAAGAACTTGCATTGTATGTTAAAGATGAAACAGAAAAAGCAAAGAGTGAAGCATCGAAGAAATCGCAAATGATTTTAGCAAATGCTATTCAACAATATGCAAATGAAACAGTACAAGAAAAAACTGTATCGGTTATTGCATTACCCAATGATGAAATGAAAGGTAGAATTATTGGACGTGAAGGTCGTAATATTCGTGCCATTGAATCAGTTACAGGAGTAGATTTAATTATTGATGATACTCCAGATTCAATTGTTATTTCATGCTTTGATCCAATTCGTAGAGAAATTGCAAGGAGAACTCTTGAAACTCTTATTCAAGATGGAAGAATTCAACCTCCAAGGATTGAAGAAGTATTTGCGAAATGCACAAAAGAGTTAGAAAATGAAATGCGTGAAGAGGGAGAAAAGGCTGTCTTTGAAGTTGGTATTGGAAAGATTCATCCAGAATTAATTAAGCTTATTGGACGTTTATATTTCCGTACAAGTTATGGACAAAATGCTTTAGCTCATTCAAAAGAAGTGGCTTTCCTTGCGGGAAAGATGGCATCTGAAATTGGTGCGGATGAAACACTTGCGCGTAGAGCGGGTCTTCTTCATGATATAGGAAAAGCAGTTGACCATGAACAAGAAGGTAGTCACGTTGAGATTGGTGTTGAGATTGCCACAAAGTTTAGAGAAAACGATGTTGTAATTAATGCAATTGCATCTCATCATGGCGATGTAGAAGCAAACAATGTTATTTCATTCTTAGTTGCGGCTGCGGATACGTTATCAGCTGCTCGTCCAGGGGCAAGATCTGAATCTTTGGATAACTATATTAAACGTTTGGAACAATTAGAACAATTATCAAATGAATTCAAAGGTGTTGACAAGACTTACGCTTTACAAGCAGGTCGTGAAGTAAGAATTATTGTAAAACCTGAAGAAATCAATGATGCGGAAGCAGTTAAACTTGCACGTGATATTAAGAATAAGATTGAGACTACTATGAATTATCCAGGTACAATTAAGGTAATGGTAATTCGTGAAACTCGTGCAACAGAGACGGCAAGATAATTTCTATGAATATTTTATTTGTTGGTGATGTATTTGGTGAAATGGGACGTGCTGCTTTTACTAAATGTTTAAAAGAAATAAGAGAAACAAAAATCATTCATTATTTAATTGTGAATGGTGAGAATATTGCTCATGGAACCGGAATCACTGAAGAATATTATAAGTATTTATTACAACAAAATACGAATGTGGTTACATTAGGAAATCATGCTTTTAGTAATCGTAGTGTATTTGATTTTATTGATAGTGCATCAAAATTGGTGCGGCCGCTCAATTATCCAGATCATACTCCGGGAGTTGGTTATGTCACACAGACTTTCAATTCAAAAACAATTACGGTATTTCAAGTAATGGGAAGAACATTTATGAACTCAGCTTTAGATTGCCCCTTTCAAGCAACTGAAAAGTTATTGAAAGAAGTAAAAAGTGATATTTATATTTGTGATTTTCATGGTGAAGCTACATCAGAAAAGATTGCTTTCGGGCTGAATTTTGATGGAAGAGTTCAAATGGTAGTTGGAACACACACCCATGTTCAAACCAATGATGCTCATATTTTGCCAAAAGGCACACTATTTATGAGTGATGCGGGTATGACTGGTTCTTTAGATGGTGTTATTGGTGTACAACCTGAAATTATTATTAAAAAATTTGTTACGGGTCTTCCTGAACGGCATGTGCCAATGTCGAAAGGAAAGCACCAATTTTCAGGCCTTTATGTGGAGTTAAATGATTCTACATCACGTATAGACCGTTTTGAAATAATTCATAAAATTTATTAATAAAAGTTGGCGACGTGCCAACTTTTATTTTAATAGGAGATGATAATATGAGTTTACCAATTCTTGTAACAGACCGTTTGATTATTCGGCCATTATCTATTAGTGATGCGGAAGATATGTATGAATATGCGAAAACGGATTTTGTTGGTCCTTGGGCAGGATGGGAGCCACATAGGTCGATTAGTGATACAATGGCAATCATTCGGGCAATGACTTCTTTAACTGGATATCATCAATTGGGAAATTGGGCAATCATCTACAAAGAAAATCATAAGATGATTGGGACAATTGAATTTTTCAATTATACACCGATGTTTAAAGCGGAACTTGGATATGCGTTAAACAATAATTATTGGGGGCAAGGCATTGTTCCTGAAGCGGGTTTTGCTGTGCTCGAGTATGGATTTTGTGTTTTAAAATTAAAACGCGTTGAAGTAGAGGTTTTTACGAATAATATTCGGTCTCAAAAGGTTTGCGAAAAACTTGGTTTTGTATATGAAGGTACCTCTCGAAATGGATATCTTCGATATGATGGAAAGGTATTTGACAAGATGAGTTATGGTATGACCGATACGGATTATTTCAAAAAGAAAAAAATAGAAAACTAGAGGAAGTTATGGAAAATAATAAGTATAGTATAGAATTAGATCCTTCAATAAATCAAGCAAGAAAAAGAAGAGGTACTCCTGTTCAAATTATTGATTTTTGTTTAAATTCACAATTTATAAATCTTGGTAGTGGTAAAACATATATGGTAAAAACCTATGGTTGTCAAGGTAATCTTGCGGATGGGGAAACCATTATGGGTATTTTAGAAGCTATGGGATTTGTAGAAACAACGGAAGAAACTAAAGCGGATGTAGTAATATTTAATACTTGCGCAATCAGAGAAAATGCGGAAGACCGTGTATTTGGTGAAATTGGTCGTTTTGAAAAGTTTAAAAGAAAACACCCGAATATGATTATTGGTGTATGTGGGTGCATGAGCCAAGAAGAAAAAGTTGTTAATAAGATAAAAACTACCTACCCACAAGTGGATTTAATTTTTGGTACTCATAATATTGCTAGTCTTCCTACATTATTAAATGATGTAATAAAAAATCATTTAAAAGTGGTTGAAGTATTATCTGTTGAGGGTGATATTTACGAAGGTGTACCGATGAAGAGATTGAACGAATCAAAAGCATGGGTAGATATTATGTATGGTTGTGATGAATTTTGTACCTATTGTATAGTTCCTTACACGAGAGGAAAAGAAAGGTCAAGAAAACCAGAGGCTATTATTAAAGAAGTGGATCAATTAATTCAACTTGGATATAAAGAAGTAACTTTACTAGGACAAAATGTAAATGCTTATGGGAAAGATTTTAGTGATTGTAATTACACTTTTGGTAATTTATTAATGGATTTACATAAGTTGCCTATTGAACGTATTCGATTTACTACCTCGCACCCAAGGGATTTAGATGAACTTACCATGCAAGCAATGGCGCTGGGTGGTAACATTATGCCACACCTACATTTGCCTGTTCAATCTGGAAATGATGAAGTATTGCATCGGATGAATCGTAAATATACAAGAGGAGAATATCTTAGTAAGATTAACAGATTAAAAGAATTAGTTCCTGGTATTAGTATTACGACTGATATCATCGTTGCGTTTCCTGGAGAAACTGAAAAACAATTTGAGGATACTATTTCTCTTGTGAAAGATGTTGAGTTTGAAGGTGCCTATACTTTTATATACTCACCTAGGGAAGGTACTCCTGCATCAAAATATGAAAACTCGTTAACTGAAGAGGAAAAACATATTCGCTTAAACAAACTAAATGATGTTGTAAATGAGTATAGTTTAAAAGGAGAGTTACGTTTCGAAAATAAACTTGTAAAAGTGCTAGTAGAAGGCCCTAGTAAAAATAATAAGGATATGATGTGTGGTTATACTGAACATGAGAAACTTGTAAATTTTAAAGGAGATAAATCTTTAATTGGTAAAATAGTCACAGTTAAGATATCTAAAGCTTATTCTTGGCATTTATTTGGTGAGATTGTTGATAATTAGATATAATTAGTTCTATTGGTAATTTTATTATAAATTCCAATAGGACTTTTTTTATCACTATTTTATTTAATCGAAGTCTTGTTTATATAATATATTTTCAAATTACTTAATTTATAACATGCTAAAACGCAAACGAACTAATATATCATCCGTACTCTAAGTTTTCTTTTAGAGTTGTTGTACTATAATGTTGTACTTTTTAAAAAGTAAGATGCAAATATTAATATATAATGATGAATATTATTCTTTTTTGTGATAAAAGGACTGGGGTCCTTTCCTGAATCATTATCTAGTTTCTCATTCATTTGGGCTTTAAATTGTTTCAAAAGATCAAGTTAAAAAATTTCAAAATAAACCTATTTTATATTTCAAAAAAAGTGATGAAGTTAAAGAGTTTCTTAAGGAAAAGTGTTGGTATAGAATGTAATAATTTAACAATCATTTGTCCGCTAATATTTCTTTGATAATGTTTTTTTACTATTAAATAAATTACCATATGGAAATTACTATTATTAGATAAGAATACTTATTTAAATATGTGTTCATTTAGTATATAATTCTTCTTAGTACAACAACTGTAAAAGAAACAATAAATTCGTTAGCCCCTAGAATTCTACTTGTGGTATTCTTAGTACAACAACTGTAAAATAAGAATTTATAAAAAGATAAAACTAATTGAATTGAATTTCTATCTATGGTATAATATATATATTGGAGGAATAATTATATGAATAGTGTGCCTGACCCGTGTCAGCCTTTAGAAAATGAAATTAAAGTTAAAAATTCAACAAATACATTTATAGAAGTTTGGGAAGAAACTAGAGATAAAGATAAAGAATAGTTATTTTCCCTCTTACTAGATGTATTAGAAAAGAGGGAAAATGGATGAATTAACGATTCATGATACAATCTTAAAGATTGTTCAAGAAACTCCAGATTCTTCACTTCTTCATGAAAAGCTTTGTACGTATCACCCTTATGATATTGCTAAAGTTTTTCCAGATTTAACTCAAGCGGAGAAAACGCATGTTTGTAAGTCTTTTAGTTTAAAGGAACTTGCAGATATATTTGAGTATTTAGAAGATGAAGATGCTGTAGAATATTTGAGTGGAGTAGATACATTGACGAGTGCAAATATCATTAACGAAATGGAAGTTGATGATGCGGCGGATGTATTAAATGAAATGGAAGAAGAGAATGCTTCTCAAACGGAAGCAATTTTAACTCAGTTAAATCAAGATGATAGAGAAGAACTGACCTATTTAAAACACTATGCGGATGGAACCGCTGGTTCAATTATGACTACGAATTATTTTACCATCACTTCTGGAGTGGATGTAAAAGATGCTATGAGAGCACTGGTTGGTAAGGTAGATGAATCAGAATTAATTGATCCGCTGTTTGTTGTAAAAGATAAGGTGTTAGTAGGTTTTTTAGAGTTAAAAGATTTAATCATTGCTCGGTCTCCTTGTTTGATTGATAGCATTATGAATACGAATCTAATTAGTGTAACAACATTGGATTCAGTCACTGATGCCGCAAACAAGATTAATGATTATGACTTATATGCTTTGCCGGTAACGGAGAATAGTGAATTTGTTGGTGTTATTACCATGGATGATGCTATGGACGTTACCAAAGAAGAGATTACAGATGACTATAATAAGATGGCAGCAGTTGGTGATGAAGTAAGTAAAGAAGGACTTGGAAAGTCTTTACAAAAAAGACTTCCTTGGCTTTTAGTTTTACTTGTTTTGAGCCTTGTTGTTTCGAATATTATGGGTAGTTTTGAAAAAGTTATTCAACAAGTAACGGTACTTGTGTTTTTCACCACGATGATACTTGATATGGCTGGTAATGTTGGGACTCAATGTTTGGCTGTTACTGTTCGTAAGATTAGTAAAGGTGAACTCAACACTCCAAAGAAGATTGGGAAGCATTTTTTAAGAGAACTAGGTATCAACACATTAGATAGTTTCATGCTCGCTTTTCTTGCTTTTGTTGTGTGTTTTATTGTAATCTTTATTAGAAAAGATATGGTTCATATTGGACTTACATCCTTTGTAATTGCATTGTCGATGTTTATCACTTTAATTATTACAGGATTGCTTGGTTCTTTTATTCCTTTGTTTTTTGATAAAATCCATGTTGACCCTGCGGTTGCGTCGGGACCTTTGATTTCTACAATTAATGATATGATTGCAACTCTTACTTACTTTGGACTTGCTGAAGCCTTTTTAAAGGCAATTGTTGGATAGGAGGCTTATATGGATACATTAGATGAGAATAAAAGTGTAGATGATATCATTGGTTTGATTAATTCAGGAAAAGTAGATGAGTCACTTCATACAGCTTTAATGGAATATCATGACTATGATTTAGCAAAAGCCTTTTTAACGCTTGCTGAAGATGAACGCAAGCAAATTATGTTGCTATTTACAAATAATGAATTAGCAAAGATTATTGCCTATTTTGATATACCTATTGCTATAGATACTTTTGTATCATTTGGTAGAGATAAAGCCGCTGAAATCATTAATGAGATGGAACCGGATGATGCCAATGATATATTAAATGAGATGACAGAAAAACAAGTAGCAATTGTGATGCCTCTTCTAGATAAAGAAGTACAAGAGGATATCTCAAGTCTATCTCTTTATGACAATTTATCCGTTGGTTCGATTATGAATAGTAACTACTTGCATATTGGAATTGGTAGTGATGTAAAAGATGCAATGAGACTTGTTGTTAAAGAAGCACCAGATGTTGAAACCGTATCGACAATTTTTGTAACGGATTCCAATGGAATGTTTGAAGGAGCGATAGATTTAAAGAAATTAATTGTTACAAAAAGTCCTTGTTTGGTAGAAACTATTATGAATGCCAACGTGCATACAGTAGAAGCTACTGCCGATTATCATAGTGCATTAAAAGATGTTCAAGATTATGATATTTATGCACTTCCTGTTGTTGATAAAGGAGTATTAAAAGGTATCATTACCATGGATGATGCTTTTGAAGTTTTAACTGATGAAGCGGAAAGTGATTATGCTCACTTGGCTGGTTTAACAGAAGACCAAGATGTTGATGAAACGATTAAACAATCGATTAAGAAACGTATTCCTTGGCTTGCAATTTTGTTGGTGTTAGATATTGGAGTTTCCATTATTGATTCCTTCTTTGAGGGAGTGATAGAAAATTGGCCGGTTTTGATTTTATTTCAATCATCTATTTTAGGACTTGCGGGAAACTGTGGTACTCAAAGTTTAGCAGTTGCTGTACGTAAACTTAGTGATAATGATTTAAATGATAAAGACGCAATAAAGCATCACTTATTTAAAGAATCTAGTTTAGGATTTTGCTTAGGGCTTATTTTAGGTATTGCTAGTTTTTGTTTTGTTAGTATTTTGCTAACTGTAATTCCTAGTTTAAATATTGTGGGTGCTCATGAAACTTTAGCAACTCCAGTTGCGGTTGGATTTGCGGTTGGGTTTGCTATTTTTGTGGCAATCTCTATTTCAAATTTCGTTGGAAGTTTTACACCGATTATATTTGACAAATGTCATATTGACCCAGCAGTAGCATCTGGTCCATTTATTACTACAATTAATGACATTGTTGCCTTAGTTGTTTATTTCTTAGTTGCATATTTAGTTTTAGCTATTATTATATAGTATAAGGAAAGGAAGGTTTAATGAACAAATCCATTCGTTTGGTATTATCAGATTATGCACAGCGTTTAATTGAAAGTGACGCTCGCACGAGAAGTTTCTATTTATCAAAAGTAAATAATAAATATTGTGTGGATATTGTACGTTTTGCTTATAGTTTTATTGAACGGGATAATTTTCAAAATGTTCAAGAATCAATTGATATACTAAGTGCCTCGCTTATAGAACACACGCCAATTGACTTTATCTATCGTCCCTATAGTGGAAATGATCTTTCTATTCTATTTAGTTCTATTGCAAATAATTTAGTTGATTTAGAAGTTGCATCGAAAATACTCGTTGGGTTGACGGAAAAAGAATTTCTAACTATTCAAGGTCTTTATAGTGATTCTTCAAAAAGTTCAAAAAAATCTTTAGGTAAAACTAAAAATGATTTAATTCAAGGGTTGGAGAAAAAACATTTGGAGTTTTTTTCCTTGATGAAGGATGTATTGCAAACGAGTCGGCAAGTAGAACGGCAATATGGTAAGAATGATTTGTATTTAGGATATCCTTTTATTGAAGGACTATTTGTTTCAGGGAAACCTTTTCGTGCCCCCATCCTTTTATATAAAGTCTCATGTTTGATTGGACTTCATAAAGTTCATTTGGAGTTTTTGGAAGATGCTTATATAAATCCGGTGTTTGTACAATCTTATTTAATTGAAAATAATGAGAAATTTATGCGTTATAATTTTTCAATTGATGCATATGGTTCTCTTGATGCATTAAATAAATTTTTAAAAGAAAAATTAGAATTTAATACGACAAAAATTGACGATGTTTGCTTTAAAAATCTTTTGCCCCTTATAGACTGCACTAAAAATGATTACATTGAATCTGTGCATTCTATCAATCAGTTTGTTATTTCTTATCATGCTTGTTTTGGATTGTTTCCGATATCTGGTAGTAGTATTTTTGATGATTGTGAGGAATTAGCAAGTCTTGATAATTTAAATCTTCTAACTACTGATTTTTTGTATAAGGATACAAATGTTGATAATCAGACAATTCAAAAGATTTTTGGCATTAATAAGCAAGGGGTGATTCACGAGGATAAATTTGTTAATATTACGCCACTCGATTTCACTCAAAAGATGATTTTAGAAGAAGCACTGTTTCATGATGAGAGATCTGTTCATAACTTAGTTATTCAAGGACCACCGGGAACAGGAAAAAGTCAAACAATTGTTAATTTAGCTTTAAATTATATTATACAAGGGAAAAAGGTTTTGCTTGTTTCAGAAAAGAAAAGTGCATTAGATGTTGTATATAATCGTTTAGGTATGTTAAATCGTTTTGCGATTTGTATTGTAGATGTATTAAATTCTAAAAAAGAATTCTATGAACATTTAAAAAATGCATTTGAGTTTCAAAATAAAGTTGTCAGTGAAAAAGATAGTTTTATTAAAACTGCTCGCGGGATTGAATCTTTTTTTATCCAAAATAAGTTATATAGTGATTTATTAAAGAGTTCTTATCGAGGCCTAACGATTGAGGAAATTTGTAAGGTGACACTTATAGATCCTTTAAAAAATAAATTGAAAGACTTTTTGTATTTTGCTCCAGTAGGGCTTGATTATTTACAATTTGTATCTTTTTGTGAAACCAATTTTTCCCAGGAGAATATAAAAAAATATGATTTTTGTTATAATGAATTAACCACACATCATACTTATCAGATAATTAAATCCTTTGATAAGATAATCCTATTAAAGAATTCTATTTTTAATGGTAAAGATGAGTGGGAACGAAAAACAATTTTTGATAAAGTGATTCGAGGGAAAAAGCCTCATATTAATTTATTTGATAGAATTAAAAAAGCATTTCATATAGATAAACATTTAGAGATAACTACAAAAGAGTATACTAATGTAGTTTCAGAATTAAATGATTTAAAAATTGAAGAAGTCTCTATGTATCAACTTGACTTTAAAATATATAACTTCTATCAATATTTAAAGGCAAATAATATATCACGTTCGATGACTTATCTAATGTATCAATATCAAATTGCAAGTGAGTACTTATCTACTCATAGTGATACTATTCGTTTTTTTCAAAACTATGAACAAGAACTTAAAGATGTTCAACAGAGTTATAATGATAAAATTGATGAGTCTTTCTTATATACAGAAGAGTATTTAGAGAAATCGATTCTTTCAACAATTGAAAAGAATCCTCAATTATCGAGTGATATTAAGGCACTAAAAGTACTATCGAATCAAATACGTAAGAAAGCTCTGACTACCGTATTTTCAAATTACTCGGATGCATTATTTACTTTATTTCCTTTAGTTTTTTTAACACCGGATGTTGTATCTACTCTATTGCCTTTAAAAAAAGATATGTTTGATGTTGTAATTTTTGATGAAGCAAGTCAAATGTTTATTGAAAGAAGTATTCCTTCTATTTATCGGAGTAAGCAAATGATTGTTGCGGGGGATGAAAAACAATTATCCCCCAGTAGTTTATTTAGTGTTCGTTTGGTGGAATCAATTGAAGATATTGAATATAATGATGAATATGATGAATTAATGAAGAATGCTATGAGTGCTGTAAGTTTACTAAGTTATGCTAAGACAAAATACGCACCGCCTGTGATACTGGAGTATCATTATCGTTCAGAGAGTAAAGATTTAATTGAATTCTCGAATCGTGCATTTTATGATTCGCAGTTAGTTTATGCATCTTTATGTCATCAAACAATTCATCAAGCAATTGAAGTGATTGATGTAGATGGTGTTTGGGATAATAATAAAAACATAAAAGAAGCTGAAACAGTTGTTTCAGAAATACTGAATATACTAGTTAATCGAACAAATAATGAGACAATTGGTGTAATTACATTCAATGCTATTCAGCAATACCTAATTCAATCTCTTTTTCAAAAGTATATAGAAAACAAGTTACCAAATTATAAACTTCTAGAACAAGAATTAATCAGGCAGAATGATATTGGGGAAGAGGAAAACTTATTTGTAAAAAATATTGAAAATGTTCAAGGAGATGAAAGAGATATTATTCTATTCTCTGTTGGCTATGGAAAGAATCCTCAAGGAGTTGTTTTGAACTCTTTTGGTAGTTTAAATATGCCTGGGGGTGAGAATCGATTGAATGTGGCGATTACTCGAGCAAAAGAAAAAATCTATATTATTAAGAGTGTTCCCGCAAGTTCATTTCATCCTTCCATTGATACAAGAGGAGCTTATTTGTTACAAAAGTATTTAGTGTATGCGGAATGCATAACAAATAAGGATGAAGCGGGGTTGGAACTGGTATTAAATGATATAGGAAGTAAATCAAGTCTCAAGTTTAAAGATAATATTACTTTTACAAATACTTTTGCTAGTTTACAGACTTTATTACGAAAGGCCTTAGAAGAATTACCTTACAAGGTTTGTTCAAATTATTCTGTTGGTTCTTTTCAACTTGATTTTGCAATTCAGGATACTATGAATAAAGAGTTTGTTCTTGCGATTATATTAGATGGTGCATATTTAGGTGATAGTGATGCCATTTATCGTGATTATTATCGAGGTGCTTATTTAAATACAAGAGGGTGGCGAATCTACCGAGTTTGGTCTATTAATTATTGGTTGAATCCTATTCTTGAGATTCACAATATAGTAACATGTTGTTTAAATCAATCGAAAATCTTTACGCTTGATAAATAAAACTTCAGTTAAAATTCATTCAATAATGTCAAATAATGCTATATTTGATAATTTCAGCCTCTATTTCAAAAAAATTGTGGTATAATATAAGTATGAATAAATATTTCTATGAATTATTATATATTTATTCGAATGATGTATAAAGGATAGGATAATTATGATTAAAAGTTTTAAAGACAATAAGATATATCAAATCATTTCAGGTTCATTTTTAATTATTGCGGGGATAGCTACTTGTTTATCACCAATGTTTAGTATTAAAATTATAACAATTATTTTTGGTATATTCTTTTCTTTATCGGGTATTTTTTCTTTGACGAGTTATTTTATTGCAAAAAGAAAAAAGGTAAGTGTAAATAGTTGGTATGTCGTTGATGGTATTATTGATATATTATTTGGAGGAAGTGTATTATTAGATATTGAAGGTTTTTCTCAATTCTTACCTTTGTTTTGGGTATTATGGATGTTCTTTGGTGGTATATCCAAGATTGTTCAAAGCACTATGTATCGAAAAATTGGTGTGAAACACTCGAT
The DNA here is from genome assembly GCA_964474685.1 of uncultured Staphylococcaceae bacterium. Taxonomy (GTDB): domain Bacteria; phylum Bacillota_I; class Bacilli_A; order ML615J-28; family CAG-313; genus UBA1737. The sequence goes on from CAYYTE010000003.1 coordinate 24,428, forward strand.
TATGATTCTAGTTATTGGAATTGCGGATTTAGTTATTTCTGTTGGTTGTTATGTAGCCCTTCCAAATTCTACTATGGGCGATACTTTATTAGCAATTGTAATGGGAGCGTTATTTGTTCTTGAGGGCATTTATGTGATATTACGCGAAAAAGTTATTGCTCCACAGATGATGGAAAAAATAAAACAAGCAGAGGAAATGCAAAAAGCAGCACAGTCACTTCGTGATGCAATGCTTCATCAAAATGATATGGTTTGTCCAAAATGTGGAAGAGTATATCAAAGTGGAAATGAATTTTGTCAACTTGATGGTACCCCTCTTGTACCTGTAAACCAACAAAAAAATCAATTTGTTGATACAAGCGCTGAAGATGTAAGTGAAAGTAATTTAAAGGATGATGATCCTTTCAAGTATTATGGTGGCAAAACTCCGGATGCTCATGATGGTATACAAGAGGATAATGATAAAAGTGTTGTGGATGATTATAAAGTGAATTATTATCGAAGAGATGATGACGATGATGATGATGAGGACAAGTCAAAATAGTAAAAGCATTATTTGCTTGAATATAATCTTTATAATTTTATAAATGAATGAGGCATTTACGATTATTTGTAAGTGCCTTTTTTAATTATAGTATTGAATTATTTGTTCATTTCTAGTATAATATACGTATTCAATAGAAAGAAGGTATTTATGGTTTATATTGTTGATCAAGCTTATTTTTCATTAAAAGATAAATTTGCAGTTCTAAGTGAATCAGGGGAAGTCGTTTATACCGTGAATAGCCCGCTCTTTGCAATTACGAGTCGTTTTCAATTTTTTAATAAAGAGAACAAGGAAATAGCCTATGTAAAAAGAACTCCAAGTCAGATTACTTCTTATATATGGTATAAGTCGAAAAAGAGGCATTCGAATGAAGATGTTATTGGTGTTTTAGAAGATAATGTTAAACTATTAAAACATAGTTATGAGGTTACGCTCCCAATCGATATTATTTGGAATGTTGAAGGAGATTTTTTAGGATGGAAGTTTGTTATTAAGTGTAATGATGAAATCATTGCAACAGTACAAAAAGAAATGCCGGAATTAAAAGATCGTTATGTCGTAAGTGTTGTTAAGGAAGAGAATGTTGAAAATGCAATTATTACAGCAGTGCTCGTGGATAATGCGGCGCACAGGAGTAAGAAATTTCGATTATTCTTTTAACATTATCAAAATATGCATTTTGTTTAATTTATTTATACAAAATGCATTTTTTTACCCAATTAATGCATTTAATTATAATGTTTTGCGGTATGCTTTATTTTTAGGGGTTTTTGTGATAGAATATATATAATAGGATTGGTGAGAATATGGCGAATAAGAAAAAGATGATAGTTATTGATGGAAACAGTTTGATGTTTCGGGCGTATTATGCAACCGCATATACAGGAAATTTAATGCAAACAAGAAGTGGGATTTATACAAATGCTTTGTATGGTTTCATTAATATGATGAAACATTTGTTGTCTTTGAATTGTTCTTCCAATTCTTTGCCTAATTTAGATTCATCAATCTTTGTTGCTTTTGATAAAGGTAAAAAAACCTTTCGTCATAAACTCTATGACAATTATAAAGGAACTAGAAGTAAAACACCGGATGAGTTTATTATGCAAATCCCATTTATAAAAGAATATTTAGATGCAATGAATATTTTTCATTATGAAGTAGATGACTATGAAGCGGATGATTTAGTGGGAACAGTGGCAACTCTTGCGAAAGACTATGAATGTGTTGAAATATATTCTGGGGATAGAGACTTGTTACAACTTGTTGGGGATAATAGAATTGTTTGTTTAAATAAAGTAGGGATTACACAATTGGATTGTTTTGATTCAAAGAATTTTTTTGAGAAGGTTGGCTATATCCCTAGTGAAACCCCAGATTATAAAGCATTAGTAGGTGATTCTAGTGATAACTTACCTGGTATTGTAGGAGTAGGACCTAAAACGGCTGTTCGTTTAATTAATGAATATCATTCAATTGAAAATATTGAAGCTCATATCGATGAATTAAAAGGTAAATTAAAAGAGAATGTCGAGTTAGGAATTGAAAATGCCAAAAAAACAAAATACCTTGCTACCATTATTACAAATGTTTCATTACCTTTTTCCATCGATGATTGTGAGTTTAAAAAGCCGGACTATAATAAATTAAGAACTCTATATGAAAAGATGGAGTTTAAAAGTTTCTTAAAAGATATTCCTACTACAGAAGATTTTACTCAAGTAAGTTTTTTTTCTACACCTTCTGAAGTGGTAAATCTTCCAAAGATAGAAAAGAATGAAAATATAAAGAATTATCATATTCATGACATAAAAGATTTATATGCGATTCTTAATCAAGCGAATGAATTTTGTTTTGATGTTATATTAAGCCAAGATAATTATCATCTTGCTTCTATTGTTGGAATTACTCTAGCTACGTTAAATGATGTGTTTTATCTATCCTTGGATGAGTTTGTTGCTTCCAATGTATTTTCCCTATTTAAAGAAAAGGAAGTTATTACCATCGATAGTAAGAAGGTATTTGTTGCTTTATCTCATTATGGAATAAACTTGCCTAAAGTTGCTTTTGATATTTCTCTTGCGGGATATGTTGTTAATCCGTCTTATGGGAGTATTGATTTAAGCATACTCTATCGCTATTTTGATATGGATAATCTACCTTTACAAAGTGAAGTATATGGCAAGAAGACTATTTATAATATGGAAAATATAGAAGTTTGTGAAAAATATGCGATGAATCTTGCTTATGGAGCAATGGTGATATACCCGAGATTGAAAAAAGAAATTCATGATATCAGTTGTGATTATTTATTTTATGAAGTAGAATTACCACTGGCAAGAACTTTAGGAATTGTTGAGGGAAATGGTTTTAAAATTGATGAAGCAACTTTAGATCAAGTTGGTTTTGACCTTTTAAAACAAATGAATGAACTAGAAAAAAAGATATATGAAGAAGCGGGCGAAGAGTTTAATATTTCTAGTCCGAAACAATTAGGAGAAGTATTATTTGATAAATTAAACCTTGGGAAAGGCAAAAAGAATAAAACTGGTTATGTGACAAATGCGGAAGTATTAGAAAAACTATCGGAACGTCACATAGTTCCATCACTTGTTTTGAAATATCGTAAATATAGTAAGCTTTATAGTACATATGTTGCGGGGCTTAAGGATGTTATTAATAAAGAAGATGGGAAAGTTCATACTATTTTTAAACAAAACTATACACTAACCGGTCGTTTATCATCGGTGGAACCAAATATTCAAAATATACCTGTACGTACGGAAGATGGGAGACTTATCCGCCAGGCGTTTATTCCTTCTTTTAAAGATGGTTTATTAATCAGTGCTGATTATTCCCAAATAGAACTTCGTATTCTTGCACATATGTCCAATTGCCCAAGTATGATTCATGATTTTCAAACAGGCGTAGATTTCCATTCCAATACCGCATCGAAGATTTATGATTTACCTTTAAATATGGTTACAAAAGATATGAGAAGAATTGCAAAAGCAGTAAATTTTGGTATTATTTATGGAATGAGCACTTGGGGATTGAGTGATGAGATTCACATAAGCCCTTTAGAAGCCGCAAATTTTATTGAGCGATATTTTCTTATCTACCCGGAAGTTAAAGAGTTTTTAGATAAACTTGTAAGTGATGCGAAATCACTTGGATATTCTAAGACTCTATATAACAGAAGGCGTTATATTAATGAAATTAAAAGTAGTAACCGTGTACTTGCTAAGTTTGGAGAACGAACCGCAATGAATGCTCCGATTCAAGGAACAGCGGCGGATATTATTAAGATTGCTATGAATGAAGTACAAAATGAGATTGAATCACATGGATTAAAAGCCTGTATGGTTGCGCAAGTCCATGATGAATTAATTATTGATACCCCAGCGGATGAGGTAGAAATTGTTAAAAAGATATTAAAAGAACAAATGACAAAAGTTGCTCAGTTAAAAGTCCCACTTGAAGTAGATGTTGAAACTGGTTCAACTTGGGATTTGAAGTAAGGAGTATTTATGCCAGAATTACCAGAAGTGGAAACAGTTAAAAAAACACTGAATCATTTGATATTAAATCAAACAATTCAAAGTGTTGTTGTAAATTGCAATAGAATGATTCAAACGGATTCGGTTGATAGTTTTTGTTCGAAGCTTGTTGGTGAAACTTTTCAAAAAATTGAAAGGTATGGAAAATATTTAATATTCTACTTAACAAATTATGTTTTAGTGAGCCATCTACGTATGGAAGGTAAGTATTTTTACCAAAAAAGTAGTGAACAATTAAATCCTTATATTCATGTAATATTTCATTTAACAAATGGTTTTGATTTACGTTATCAAGATGTTCGTAAGTTTGGTACTTTTCAACTTATGAATATGTGTAGTTTTAATGAATTATTAAAAAAACCTCCCTTTTGTAAAATGGGGCCGGAAGCTACGAATTCTTCTTTAACGGGGGTTTGGTTGCATCAAATATTATCTACTAAAACAGCTCCTATTAAGTCTATTTTATTAGATCAACAAGTAATTTCTGGTTTAGGGAATATTTATGTGGACGAAGTATTATTTCTTGCGGGGGTAAATCCTTTAACTATAGGAAAAGATGTAGATGTTATATCTTGTAACCGAATTCTCTTTTTCATGAATCATATTATGCGACAAGCGATTCTTGCGGGGGGAACTACAATAAGAAGTTATACAAGTAGTTTAGGTGTTAGCGGCTTATTTCAGTTTTCTTTAGTCTGTCATAGTTTAGTTGACAAGCCTTGTTATATATGTAACAGTCCTATCAAAAAAATAAAGGTAGGAGGACGTGGCACTTATTTTTGTCCTCATTGTCAGATGATTCCCTGGCCGAAGGTCATAGGTGTTACTGGTTCGATTGCCAGTGGAAAGACGCAAGTGGATCTATATTTAAAGAAGCTTATGTTTGATGTAATTGATTGTGATTCAATTGCTCATGATGTGTTGAAAAGTGATATTGATGTTAAAAAGGAAATTGCAAAATATTTTGGCCAGGAAGTGTTACTTCCAAGTGGTGAGATTAATCGTGAGAAATTAGGTTATATTGTTTTTCATTCTGAAGAGTCAAAAACTAAGTTAGAACAAATCACGCATCCATCCATTTATAAAACCATTGTATATAGGATTCGAAATGAAAAAGCACCGATTGTTTTTTTGGATGCTCCTTTATTATTTGAGACGGGCTTAGACAAAATTTGTAATGAAACAATTGTTGTTTCAACTTCAATTGAAACGCAAATACAAAGATTAATGGCTCGTGATGGTATCGATAAAGAGTATGCAATTCAAAAGATAAAAGGACAAATGTCACTGGCTGATAAGATTAAAAAAGCTACCTATGTGATTGATAATACAGGTAGTATTGATGAAACAAATAAACAAATAGATAAAATAATAAAAGAAATATTGAAAGGATAGTATATGGGATTAAGTAAGAGTTTTTCAAATAGTTTTCAAACAGCGGATATTGAGACAGATAAAAGATTATTAACGAGGTATTATCATAATAATTATGATACTGTGAAAGAGGCAATTCTTTCTATAGCAAAAAAACATCAATTTAAAATCGATGGTATTGATGATCGTTATAAGGAAATTGGAATTTCATCTAAGAAAGAAATGTATATTTTTAATTTAGCAAATCCTAATTATACAATTACAAGTGTTGATATCAAGATAGTTTGTCATTTCTTATTACCATTTATGCGTCCCGCAAAAATGATTAATGAATTTTATGATGAATTAAACAAACTTCTCGAGCTCAATCACGTAGGAGGAAAAAATGAGCAGTAAGGCATATAATCTTGGAATCGTGGACATGTTTTTTGGAGTAATCAATGAACATCCATTTTTAGACTATGAACAAGAATGCTTTACAAATCTTTATTTACCGATAGTAGGTGGAGTTGCTGAAACTATTTACCGAGTGTTAAATCAATTAATTGACCCAATATCGAATGAATCCCCATATTATTCTCATAAACAATTATTCTTAAAATGTGGTGATTTAAGTGAAATGCCCTTTTTAGAAGCAAGAGGAAAACTTGAGGCAGTAGGGCTTTTAGAAACTTATACAAAAGACCAATCCTTTATTTATCTATTAAAGCCTGTAAAAAACTATGGGGCTTTTTTCAAAGATGATATTTTATCTTGTGCGTTATTAGGGACTTTAGGGATGGATGAAACATCAAGAATTCATAAAGAACATTTAATTCATCGCTATGACCCTATTTCTATGAAATTTAAAGATATAACAAAAAGCTTTGATGATGTCTTTGAGTTTTCGAACCATTCGAATCCCTTTGGTATGAATACCTTTGAGGGAGAAAATAGTGATGTACAAGTGATCAACAAAGATTTCAATTTTGAGGGTTTGCAAGTTCTATTGGATAGTTCGGATATATTAAATAAATCCACACTTAGTAGCCCTCTATTTCTTGAAATGATGAGTAGATATAATTTTCTTTATAAATTAACGATTGAAGAATTAAAAGAAGCGGTTTTGAAAAGTAGTGATATAAATAAACAAATTGATTATGATTTGCTTTCCCTAAATTGTAAAAAGCTATATGGGGAAAAGAATAAAGGGACTGGAATTCATTTAAACAAGGTTGCAAAACCGAGTGAGCAAATGAAAGATTCACTGGAGAACTATTTAACTTCTGCTTCGCCTTACGATGTTGTTTTACAAAAGTATGGATCGAAATTAACACCAAATGAGGTTCAAATGTTTGAAGACTTGCAATATAAGGAAAAGACTCCATTAGGTGTGTTAAATGTTTGTATTATTTTTGTTATGGATAATAAAAAGGGAGAAATTCCTTCTTATAACTATTTTTTAAAAATATTGAACTCTTGGAAACGTGATAATATTTTAACTATTAAAGACGCTCTTAATAAGATTAACGAACCACGCGGGGGAAAGAATACGTATTCTAAAAAACCAGAAGTCAAATCACCTGAGTGGTATGAGTCTTATAAAAAGAATCGTTTTGATAATGAGGTTGATGATAAGAATCAACAAAAAATGAGTCCTGAAGAAGCAAAAGAATTTGCGGACTTTTTTAAACCAAAGGAGAATGAAGATGAGTGATTATTTAACAGAACAATTATATCATGATGTCATAATGACTTCATATCTTACAAAATGGTTTACAGATAACTTTTTATCGAGAGAAGATGTGTTAAATAATCTTCCAGTTTTGTATTCTTATAAATTAAAAAAAGATATTTGTGTGAGTTGTAAAAAAGGGAGTTGTCTTCAAGAATCACCAGGACAAGAACCTTGTCTTGTATATCAAGAAGGTATTGTTTCCATTGAATATAATTGGTGTAAGTTTGCAAGTTCTTTATTTAAAAAGAACGCTTCGAGTTTTAATTTAAAACTTGTTTGTTGCAATTTTGATAATTATAATTTTAATGATGTATATATGCCCATTGCTCGTAGTTCTATTTATAAGATGGGAAAAGATATGGTTACAAATTTAACTTCAAATAAACCAACGAAAGGAATCTATCTTTATGGTCCTTTTGGTACTGGTAAGAGCTATATTATGGCTAATCTTGCTAATCAAATGGTTGCAAGTGGTCACAAAGTTGTATTTGCTTTTTATCCAGATTTAATGAGATTACTTAAAAGCTCTATTGGAACAGGAGATTTAGAACAAAATATTCTTGAACTTAAAACTGCTGAAGTTTTAATATTTGATGATTTTGGTGTAGGACAAGTATCGCAATTTATACGAGATGAAGTGCTAGCACCAATTATTCAATACCGGTTAGATAACAACTTAGTTACTTGTATGACATCGAATCTATCTTCCGATTTAGTTGAAAATTATTTAGCAGAATCCAATCAAAATACAAATAATCTTTGTGCCTCTAGAATTTTTGAACGAATGAAAGCAATGATGGATTTCGTTAGTTTAAATGATGTTGATTATAGGCATAAGAAGGAGTAGGTGAATGGAAAAGAAATTAAATGATAATAACTTTATTGAGATAAAAGGTCTTAATAAATATTATTCAAACGAATCTCAAGTTGTTGTAGGTTTAAAGAATATTGATTTATCTTTAAACATCGGGGAATTCATTGCGATTACTGGTGCATCTGGGAGTGGTAAGACCACTCTTTTAAATGTAATTAGTGGTATGGATACATATAATGATGGTTATTTTATGGTTGGTGGTAAGGATGTAAATACCTTTACTCCCATTGATTATGAGAATTATCGAAGAAACTCTGTACGTTTTATTTTTCAAAATTATAATCTTATTGATTCTTTTACGGTGTATGAGAATGTCGCAATTGCTTTTGATCATCAAGATATTGATAAAACTACAAAAGATACTAAAATTAAGGAATTATTAAAAGAGGTTTTTCTTGAAAATATGAAAGATAAGAAAGTCTCTTATTTATCTGGTGGTGAGAAACAAAGGGTTGCAATTGCAAGAGCGCTTGCAAGTGATGCCCAGATCTTAGCGTGTGATGAACCGACTGGAAATCTCGATAGTGAGAATAGCAAGAAAATAGTTGAAATTCTAAAAAGACTTAGTAATAAACGGTTAGTTCTTTATGTTACTCATGATATTGAAGAAATACAAGATGTTGCTACACGAGTGATTAAAATGCATGATGGACAAATTGTATATGATAAAATTCAAAAAGAGGTTGTAAAAGAGGAATTTACTCCACTTGAAGATAAACCTTTAGTTGAGAAAACATTTAAAGTTAGTAATCGGTTATTACTTTCTACACCAAGAAGATTTGTATTATGGACATTAATCTTATTTATTAGTACTCTATCTTTTGGTATTATTTATCAAATGTTGTTCAATCAATCCGCTAGTTCAAATAGTGATTATTATAAAAACTCATTTAGTAATTCTTATGATGAGCGAATTGTTGTGAAAAATAGTAATTTTGAGCCTTTTACGGTTGAACAATTAGAAACTATGTCTCGTTTAGAACATGTGAATGGGGTGATCAAAAATGATCTAGGATTAGATAATTCTTTTATGATCGATGATGATTCATTTTATTATCAGTTCTTTTACTTTCGTTCAAAAAACCTTATTAAGAATCAAAGAGTAAGTGTTGGAAAGTTTGCGACAAACGAAGATGAAATTGTGATTCAAAATGATTTTAAATACTCAGGAATTCATGATGAAGATTTATTAAATCGCAGTTTGAAATTTAAAAACAATCGAAACGAAAATAAGGTATATGAATTTAAAGTTACTGGAATCCTTCACGGAAGTAGGGGTTACATATTTGCAAGTAATTCTAAAATCGATGAAATTGGAAATGATCTGTTGTTATCTAAGTTAACTTTAAATGTGGGAGATGTGGAATTAACTGATTTAAAAGTAGTATTTGATGATACACTGGATTCAAATATGATTAAAATCAAGCGCAATGGATCCGCCTATGTTCCATATAATCCAACTAAGATTACTTTTAAATGTCCATTTTTCTCCTTTGAAATTAAAGATCCAACAGTTGAAGTTTCCCATGGTGATTTCTATGATTACTCATATGTTGTTTCTTGTAATAAGAGCTTGTTTCAGGAATATATTGATAAATCTTATGAAGTAACAATTGATTGTACGAGTGCTAGTAATGTGGAGACATTAACGGCTGAACTAGAAAGTAAGGGCTTTTTAGCATTACCTATTCTTAAGACAAAATCATCCGTACTTGAAATTACAAACTTCATTTCGAATATATTTAAAACTATCTTTTCATTTATTTTATTATTGTTGATTGCTTTCTTAAGCTATATATCTTTAAAAAATATTGTAATGAGCGAATCAAAAAGTTTTCAAACCCTAAGGGCTTTAGGCTTTTCTAGAAAAGGGATACTTAAAATATTAATTCATCAATTTATTGGTGTTACTATCATTTGCTTCTTGATTTACTCCATTCTATTCCCAATTGTGATTTATTTATTTTCCTCTATTCCTCTTATTGCGAATATGAGGTATAATCTATTTGATGCTTTCATTCTTTTATGTGCTATGAGCTTTTTATGTTTTGAGTTGATATTAAAATATTATAAGTTCATTTCAAAATTGAATGTATCAAGTAAGATTTTAGAGTAAGGGGAATCGAGTATGATTAAAGTAAAGAATTTAAAGAAATCATTTATACAAAAAAATAAATCTACTCAAGCAGTATTAAAAGGAATCACTTTAGATTTTTCGGAGTCTGGTTTTGTAATGATTGTTGGTGCCTCCGGCGCTGGTAAAACTACACTCTTGAATACTATGTGTGGGTTAGAAAAAGTAACGAGTGGTTCGATTGAATTTGATTCAATTGTATTTGATAAGTATAATTATAGTAAGTGGGACAATTTAAGAAATCATGAGATTGGTTATATTTTTCAAAATTATGAACTATTTAATAATTTAAGTGTTTCTGATAATGTTGGAATGACTCTAACGATGTTAGGAATTACGGATAAAACATTCATTGATGAAAGAATTAAAGAAGTATTAAAAGTTGTTGATATGAATCAGTATCAAAACAGACTGGTATCAACGTTATCAGGTGGTCAAATGCAAAGGGTTGCTATTGCGAGAGCTTTAGTGAAAAATCCTCATGTTATTATTGCGGATGAACCAACGGGTAACTTAGATGAAAAGAACAGTTTAAGAATACTGGAAATATTAAAGAAAATTAGTGAAGATCGGTTAGTTGTAATGGTTACTCATGATATGGATTTTGCTAATTTTTATGCGACAAGGATTATTACATTAAAAGATGGATTAGTTGAAACGGATGAGGTCAATTTAAGAGAAGGCAAGAATTTACAATTAGAGGATAATCAAGACTTATATTTATTAGATTACACCAAAGAAGAATCCCTTCCTTTGAACCCAAAAAGTATTATTGATGTATACAGTGCAAATGATGGTTCGAAAGATGATTTTCAAATTGACATTCGAATGGTTATCAGAGGTAATACACTATATATTGACCCGCAATCTCTTACTCATAAGATTGAAATCATTGATTCAAAATCTTCTATTCAAATGAGGGATGCTCATCAGAAGAAATTTGTTCAATTAAATGAAATAACAGAGAATACCCAATTATCAAAATTAGATGATTCATTAATTAAACCATATAAATATCGGTTTTGGGAACATGTTGGGTTAAAGATAAAAGAACTATTCTTTATGAAAAAACGTAAAAACAGTTTCTTGATAGGATTCTTTATTGTATCTTTAATGTTGGTATTATCTACTACTTTATATGTGGGTAGTAAAAATCCTCCAATTGAACAATTTCAAGATAGTGATAAATACTTAATAAAGGTGGATTTAGATAGTGCTTCTAAGGTTTGTGATGATAAAACATTTGATTATAATGATTTAGAAAAATATGAAACAAACACGATTAAGATGTATCCACAAATAACATATCCTATTGAAATATCTTTGGAAAATTACTCTACGAGTTATCAATTAAATGAACGTAAAACTTTAAATGATATTGGTTGGATTCCTTATACGTCGATTCCTAATTATAAAGGTGTCAAACCGGGTAGGAATGAAGTAGTCATTGATAATATGTTATTTCAAAAGATGCTTGATCCAAAGAGTGATTTTTGTGTAGAGCCTAGTCCTGCTTTAATTATGAATCAAACAATCTATGTAAATAATGAATCTTATAAGATTGTAGGGACAACAAATAATTCAAATATGACGATCTATTGTAATCCGATTGATGAATTTGATGTATATTCTACGAGCCTAGATTTTGATTGTAAAACCATTGATAAAATTCAAGGATTTGATGATAGCGGGAATGTTATTAATACAATAGATGATACCTCTTGTTTAATTCCTTTGAAGTGGAAATCTTCTTTTGCAATCGGGTCATCTATCCGAATACAAGTATATAATATTTCGAACCCTTCTTTGAAAGTAGTTGGTTATTACGATAATGCAAGTGCTGACTATGCGAAAACAATTGTTACATCAAAAAATGTTATTCGGAGATTTGCATTTGAAGCGGGTGTCAAGGGTTATATGTCTTATGTTCAATCCGGTCATGGATTTTGTTTATATGCAATTGATTCTACGGACTTAGTTAATCAATTTAAAAAGGATAAAATACAATATATAAACTCTTATGAGAACAACTTAAAAGAATATGAATCAAGGTATTCCGGTGTTTATCAAACCCTATTACTTGTAACTCTTGGTTTCTTCATTCTTCCTTTGATATTCCTTTTATTCTTTATGCGTTCAGAACGAATAAAGAATATTCGAAATATTACAATTTATCGCAGCTTGGGAATGAAACGGACTTATATTTTGCAATCTCAATTCTCGAATATATTTACTGTTTTTCTCATTTCTAGTTTACCTGGATATATTGTTGGTATAATATTAAATTTAATTTTAAACATTAAATATAAAATATTGATATCATCGAACCCATTACTTCTTATTGGAATATTTTTGTTTGTATTTATTATGAATGTTATTGTAGGTATGTTACCTTCCATTTCCTTAATTAATAAAACACCTCATGATTTAATGGCGGAGTATGATATTTAGTTCAATTGATAAAACAAGTAGATTTTACCTTGGTAGAATCTACTTTTTTACGATTTTAACAATCCTTTGGTTAAACGTTTACGTGGGCATTTTTTACCAATAAAATAATCAATATGGTATAATACAAGAAGTATTTTTTAAAAAGGAGTAGTGTATATGGCAAATCAGGCAAAGTTTATTTTTATTACAGGTGGTGTTGTATCGAGTCTTGGAAAGGGCATTGCTGCTTCTAGTATCGGAAGACTTTTGAAAAATCGTGGATTAAAAGTATTTATGCAAAAGTTTGATCCCTACATTAACTGTGACCCGGGAACGATGTCTCCTTATCAACATGGAGAAGTTTTCGTGACTACGGATGGTGCCGAAACTGATTTGGACTTAGGCCATTATGAGCGATTTATTGATGAAGAGTTAACGAAAAGATCGAATATTACGACAGGAAAAGTATATTTACGAGTTATAGAAAATGAACGAGCTGGAAAATATAATGGAGGTACTGTTCAAGTAATCCCTCATATAACAAATGAAATAAAAAGACAATTAACGGTTGCGGCGAAAGAGTCGGGAGCCGATGTAATAATAACTGAGATTGGTGGTACTGTTGGTGATATTGAGGGGCTTCCTTTTTTAGAAGCAATCAGGCAAGCACGTCGTGAATTTGGGTATGGGAATACTATATTCATTCATAATACTCTCGTTCCTTACCTTCGTGCCGCAAAAGAAATTAAAACAAAGCCTACTCAACATAGTGTAAAAGAATTAAGAGAATTAGGTATTCAACCAGATATGATTATTCTTCGTAGTGAGGTTAAGGTACCGAAAGAGCAAAGAAACAAAATTGCATTATTTTGTGATGTTCCGGACAATTGTGTATTTGAGGCACAAGATGTGGATATCATTTATGAAATTGCCAATAAACTTCATAGTCAACATATTGACGATTTAATTTGTGAACATTTTGGTTTACAAACTCCTCCTTGCGATATGACGGAATGGGATGAAATGATATCAAGAATTAAAAAGTCAAAAGAAAAACTTACAATCGCATTAGTAGGTAAATATACGGTTTTGCATGATGCGTATAAATCAGTAACTGAGAGCCTTTCTCATGCGGGATATTGGTATGGAAATCAAATTCAAGTTATTTGGGTTGATTCTGAAACTGTAACAAAGGATTCAGCACCGGAAATATTCAAAGATGTTTCGGGTATTATTGTTCCTGGTGGTTTTGGTCCAAGAGGAATTGATGGAATGATAGTATCGAGTGAATATGCTCGAATGAATAAAATTCCATATTTTGGCATTTGTTTGGGTATGCAAGTAGCATTAATCGAGATTGCAAGAAATATGGTCGGTTTACAAGATGCAGATTCTACTGAGTTTAACCCTGATACTACGAACCCGATTGTACAATATCTTCCTAACCAATATGATGGAATCAAGATTGGTGGAACATTAAGACTTGGTAGCTTTGCTTGTAAATTAGATCCTGCTTCTCATGTGTATAATGAATATAAAGAAGAATTGATTAAAGAGCGTCATCGTCATCGTTATGAGTTCAATAATAATTATGAAGAAGTTCTCCATAAGGTTGGAATAGATTTTGTTGGAAGAAATCCTGAGGGAGGATTTGTAGAAGTCATTGAACTTCATGATTTACCTTGGTTCGTTGGATGTCAATTCCATCCTGAATTCACTTCTCGTCCGAATAAACCAAATCCTTTATTCAAAGGCTTCATTCGTAATGCGATAGAATATAGAGACAGTCATAAATAACTGAAGAAATTTCAAACGATTGTTTGTATCTTTTAAATTCAATTAAGTAGATGAAAGAAAAAACGTAAGTATTAGCATTGCCTTACTTACGTTTTTTATATGGAGAAAAAATGTTTTAGTTTTCTTTTATTTTGGGAATGAAATAATCAACTTTCGTTGGTGAATCATCGATTTCTTCTTTTGAACATAATATAGAAAGAATCTCATTTTTATCTAATGGGATAAATTTTGTTTCTTCAACTATTTCAAAATCATCTTTTTCTCTTTTCTTCCTTTTGTGTTCAGTTATAATTATACCTATAGTTCCAAACACGCTACAAGAAAAGACGAGTACAGTATTTATAGTAGATAAAAGCGAGGAAAAGATATATTCAAAAGGAAGGTCGCCGAGCGATACTTGGTAGGTTCCTGTATCAAACCTCTTCCCGAAACCATCTCCAAAGTCTTTAAAATCAAAATCATCCATAGGAAGACTTCCGGGATCTTTACCTTCAAAGAAATCATCGGGTGGTGTCATGCCATCCATTTTGTCATGTAAATCATCTTTATTCGAGATAAAACCTTCAGGTGCATCTTTTGTTCCAAATTTAAATTGATGATTATTACCAAAGAGGGTTCTTGATCCTGTAAGTAATGTAGATAAATTTGTTATATTTGTTACGAAGGTTGATTCTGTTTGACGTTTAAAGTTGCTTTGTTTTGTTTTTGTAGTAAACCCCATACAAACACTAAAGATAGAAATAACAATAGCTAAGAGTGCAATTGCACTATCTAGTTTTACAATATAAACGTAATTTGTTTTTAAAACACTCCGATTTATTGTCTTTTCAACTCGGAAGGATAAAAAGAAGAGAAATATAAATGCGAGCATAGAAGCAATTAATAAAGGAGAATAGAGAAAGTAAAAAAGAGGAACCGATACAATTGTGATAATCTTTAATATACAAAATAATGAATATGAGAAAGGGTTTTTTACTTTCTCATGTTTTAAACCAGATTTATCTAATCTTTCTTTTCTTCTGTTTTGTTTTTCTTGGTTATGAATACGCCGTTCTTTAACTGTTTTCTTAGCCATTATTCGTACCTCAAACAATCTACAGGATCTAAGTGCGATGCTTTCATTGATGGAGCAATTCCTGCTAGGATACTAATAATTGTTGATAAAACTAAGCCTAATAAGTAGTATAGGATATTATAACTAATAAGGGTTGTATGAAGTGTGATGGAGCAAATCGAATTTGTAATAATTGTAAGTGTTAAACATCCGATACAGGCAATGGCACCGCCTATGAATCCCATAATTCCCGCTTCAAAGAAGAATATTTTTTGAATATCTTTTCTTCTTGCTCCGATACTTCTTAGAATTCCGATTTCTTTCATTCTTTCACTAATTGAAATGTATAGAACAATAAATATCATGATTGCTGAAACAATCATTGATATACCACTAACACCACTTAATACACTTGTTCCAAGGTCAACATATTTTGTTACGCTTGATACATTCGAATCTTCTTGGAATATGGAATATCTAGGATTAATTGCTTTGATATCTTCCATAACCGCATTCACATAACTTGCACTCGCACATTCTACATATAATAAATTTTTTGTAAGGTTTGTATTCGTAAAATAGGAACTCATTGCATTATTATATAAATAAATATTATAAGCCTCATAATAGGAAGTATTATCTTGATAGATTCCTCCAATAGTAAATTCTTGAGTATCTGTTCCTAGAGTTAATGTGATAGATGTTCCTACACAATCAATTAAGGCACTATCCGATATTTTTTGGGCAAGGGTTTCGTTTATTAATATCTCATTCCTTGTAAGATTGGCATTCCCATATAGAATGGTCGGTACGAAGTTTTCATAGTAGGTATAAGCGAAGGCAATGGTTTGGTCAGAATATTTCTCATTCGTAAAGGTCATGTTGGTGTCCACATGGGTAGCTTCCGTAGTTTTTATACCTTGTATATTTGAAATAGAAGTTAATACATCACTTGAAAAGGTAGAATCATCGATTGTTGTTACTACCATTTGTAAAGATGTGGAGTCTTCACTATAGACATCATTGATATAATTGGTAATTCCTTCGGATAAGGATAATATTAAAATTACACAACAAATTCCTATAGATAAACCAAAGGAAACGAGTATACTTCGTGATTTTGTTTGTAATAGATTATCAATAGCGATTTTAAATAATGATTTGTTTTTAATGCTTCTGGGATGGATTGTTCACAAATCTTTTCTCATAATCGATGGTATTTATTTGCTTATCTACTTTTACGATTCCATCATCAATTTGAATAATTCTCGAACAATTATCCGCAATCTTTTGACTATGAGTAACTATGATGACAAGTTTTCCTGTTTTAACTATTTCAGTTAAAATTGCAAGTACTGTATCCGTTGCTTCTTTATCGAGTGCTCCTGTTGGTTCATCCGCAAGTATGATATCTGGATCATTTGCGAGTGCCCTTGCAATTGCTACCCTCTGTTTTTGACCACCGGATAGTTGACTGGGCATTTTATCCGCAATTTTATCGAGTCCCACCATTTTCAGTAAATCCATAGCATGTTGTTTTCGTTCAGCGGGGTTTATATCCGACATTGTCATTGCTATTTCTACATTTTCTAATAGATTCATATGACCGATTAGTTGATAGTTTTGAAATACCATTCCGATGTTTTTCTTTCGGTAATCATCCATTTCTTTTTCACTGTAATCACGTAAGTATTTTTTTTTGAAAATTACGCTCCCAGTGTAGGTTGTATCAAGACCCCCTAAGATATTAATTAATGTTGATTTTCCACTACCTGACTCTCCTAAGATAGCAACTAGTTCTCCTTTGAAAAAACCAGCTTCGACACCTCTTAAGACTGTTTGTTTTTGAGTCTTTGAAATGTCATAACTTTTTTCAATGTTTGTAATTTCTAATAAATAACTCATATTTTCACCTCTGTATGGTTATTATTATATACCTCGATTCTAAAGTTTAGGTAAAGTTTTTAAAAAAGAATAATAAACAATCTCTGAAATTTTATCTTTCAGGTTTTATGTATTCTATCTATATAAAAAAGCAATCTATTATAATATTAGTTGAAATAGAATCCAAAAAGTTGTATAATATACTAAAGTAAGATGAATGATATATCCTGCTTTTTTGAAAGGAAAGAATATGAATCCAATTGTTGAAACATTTTTAAATAATGTTGAATTAACACCTAATAAAATGCTGTTTCAATATAAAGATAAAAGTGTAACCTATCAAGAGTTTTTAGAACAATCTTCCTTTATTGCGACGTCTATTATCGCAACAAATTCTCATAAAACAGTTGCTATCTATTGTGATCGCAGCATTTGGTGCTTAGCTTCAATGTTTGCGTGTGTTTTAGCAAATGTAAGTTATACAGTATTAGATGTTCATTCGCCACTAACTAGAGTTCAAAAAATCCTAGAATTGCTGGATTCAGATATTCTATTAACTTGTAAAGAAGATGCTTTGATAGTACCAATGGAATTAATTGGTTCTAGAAAAGTTATTGTTTGTGATGAATTGTGTGTAAAAGAAGAAGAGTTGATTCGAACGAGACAATTGGAGTATGTTTCTAGTAATGTGATGTATATTCTATTCACCTCTGGTTCTACGGGTACTCCGAAAGGTGCAGTAATCAGTTATGATAATTTAATTCATTATCAAACATGGTTTATGAATTGTTTTGATATAACAAAAGATACTATTTTTGCTTCTCAAACCCCATTCTACTTTAGTATGTCGGTATCGGATGTTTTTGCGACAATCCTTGCGGGGGCGAGTTTAGTTATCTTGTCAAAAAGTGATTTTTCCTTTCCTGTTCGTATTGTTGAACAAATGAATCGATATCTCGTGAATACTATTTATTGGGTACCTTCCGCATACGGTATTTTTATGTTTTATGATTTATTTAAATATATGAAGTTTAATACTTTACGCAAGTGCTTGTTTGCGGGGGAAGTAATGAATACAAAATTCTTAGATTATTGGCGGAAGAATAATAAGGATTGTTTATTTGCAAATTTATTTGGTCCAACAGAGACAACAGATATATGTACATATTATAAAATTGGAAAAGATGAGGTTATTCATGCCTCTGTTCCTATTGGTATTTCGTGTGAAGGAATTGATTCCTTCTTATGGAATGAAGACCATATTGTTACATCTCCCGATGAACAAGGAGAACTCTATGTAAGAGGTGCATTTGTAGGACTCGGATATTTTAAAAACAAAGAAAAAACACTTACTACATTTGTACAAAATCCTGCTCAAAACAATTACCCTGAAATTGTTTATAAGACCGGAGATTTATGTTGTTATAATAATTCAATGCAATTAATCTATGCAGGGCGTAGCGATTATCAAATTAAACATCAAGGAAACCGAATTGAACTTGGTGAAATTGAACAAAATGTTTTAACAATTGATGCCATTCAAAGCGTTATCGCTCTATATAATAAGGAAGAGGATAATATTATTTTAATCTATCAAGGTAAAATTAAAATAGAAGAATTAATACCTATTTTAAACATTACTCTTGTTAGTTATATGGTTCCACAGGTTGTTAAGAAAGTACAGAATTTCATTTTTAATGCCAATGGAAAAATTGATCGTAAATGGTATAATGAAAATTATAAAACTATGTAATGGAGGATTTTATGGACAAGTTATTAAAAATATTAGAGGGAATTAAACCGGGAATTGATTTTAAAAATGAACAACATATAATTTCCAATCAAGTATTGACATCAATGGAAATTGTTCGTTTAGTGATGGAAATCTCGGATGAATTCGATGTTACTATTTCTCCTTTAAAAATTATTCCTGAGAACTTCGAAACAGTAGACGCAATCATGCATCTAATTGAGGAATCAGGGGACGAGTAATTTATATGGAAAGTTATCGTCAATTACTATGCTTAGTAATATTTATGAGTGTAGTGTATGGTCTTCACTTTCTATTTCCTAAAAAGTATCGTTATCTTTTTTTACTAGTAGTTAGTCTTGGTTTCATTGTATATTTTTCGCTCTATTCCGCTATTTTCATTGTTATATCTGCCGGTTCTATTTATTTTGTTGGTAAATGGATGGGGCAAATTCATGAAAAAATGTTGGAACAAAAAACAAAGGTTGAAAAAGATGAATATCAATTAATTAAAAAGAAGGCAAAAAGCAAAAAGAAGCTACTGGTTGTACTAGGTATTATCCTTAATGTAGGTATCTTATTTGTTTTAAAATACCTTAATATGTTTTTATCGATTGGAAATAAATTATTTTCAACAAATGTTTCTTTAATCCAAGTGATTATTCCTTTAGGCATTAGCTATTATACTCTTTCCGCAATCTCTTATATTGTGGATTGTTATGTAGGTAAATATAGTTATGAGAAGAATTTCTTTAAAGTGCTATTCTTTTTATGTTATTTTCCTCAGTTACTCGAAGGGCCCATCGCTCGTATGAATGAAGTAGGACAAGATTTAATTAATTCTCCTACAATTACCAAACAGGATGCGTCTATAGGGATTATAACTTTCTTCATTGGTTTGTTTAAGAAAATTGTAATTGCAGATCGATTAAGCATATTAGTTACTGCGGTTTTTGCAACTACTACTATGACTGGATATATTGTTACACTTGGGATTTTTGCTTTCACATTACAATTGTATACAGAGTTTTCTGGTATTATAGATATGGTTACCGGTATTAGTAGAATGTATGGATTTAAACTTGCTAAAAACTTTGATCACCCATTCTTCTCATTTTCTATTGGTGAGTTTTGGCGTAGATGGCATATTTCACTGGGAGTATGGTTTAAAGAGTATGTTTTCTATCCAATTTCTATGTCGAAACCGATGATGAAATTGTCAAAATTCTTTCGTACTCACAACCATAGTTTTTTACAAACATTTGTTCCCGCAACCATTGCTTTATTTTGTGTATGGTTTCTAACAGGACTCTGGCATGGAGCAAGTTTGAAATATGTTGTTTATGGACTTTATTATTTTCTAATTATTCTCATTGAAACGATTTGTAAAGAGATATTTAAAAATAAAACCTGGACGAAAAAAATGTGGGTAAAAGTATTTCAAATTATTCGAATGATTATTCTTGTTAACATTGGTATGTTAATATTTAAAGCGCCTACAGTTATGGATGCATTTACGATATTTTTAAATCAATTTAAAACACCATCTACTAGTTTATTTAAATTATTTGATTTAAAAGAGTCTATTATCGCTTTACTTAGTATTATAGGTTTATTCTTATTTGAGTTCTTTGAAAGTAAAGGTATCTCTTTTGTGAATTTTACACAAAAGCAATCAATCTACTTTCGAGTAGCTGTTTATTTTATATTTATTATGTTAATTGTTATTTTTGGTGCATATGGAGAAGGATATCTTCCCCCAGACCCAATTTATGGAGGTTTTTAAAATGAAAAAAGCAATAAAAATTATCATTATATGCTTATTCTTTTTCTCAATTTATTCCTATATATGTTTTGTCTTTACGCCAAAAACAGCTCATGCGTATGGAGGTAATAAATATTATGAGGGAAAAGGATTTGAAGCAGAAGATACAAATACAATTGATGTGTTTGCGATTGGAAACAGTGATTTATATAGTGGGTTTATACCTTTAGACCTATATGAAAAGTATGGGTATACTTGTTATAATGCGGGTGTAGCAAAACAAACACTCGGGCCTTCTATTAAATTTATTAAACAAGTTCGAAAGAATCAAGATATTAAATTGGTTATTGTAGAAGCAGATTATTTATTTGAAAACGAAGTAATTGGGCAAAGCGTCCAAAAACTTTCCGCATTAAAGTTTTTTGCAACTCCTTTCTTATATCATGTACGTTGGAAAAAACTTCAAAAAGAAGACTTTTATAAGATTCCAAATAAAGAATCAAATTATGATTATTTAAAAGGATATCGGTTTGAAACGAAAGTTCAACCTTATGAAAAAAAGGAACTTAGAACCAACAAAATCACTTCCTTATCAAAAAGAAATTTAAGGAATTTAGAGTTGTTAAAAACTTATTGTGATAACAATAATATTGAGTTGATGATGATGATGCTTCCGACACCATATAACTGGAATGAAGGGAAAAATAAAGTATTAACCTCTTTATGTAAAGAAAAAAAGATTCCTTTTCTAGATTTCAATACAAATTATTATGACACTGGTTTTGATTATGCGAAAGATTTTCGTGATAATGGAAACCATCTGAACTATTTCGGTGCTAAGAAAATCACTACCTATTTAGGAGAATACATTCATAAAAATTATACATTAGAAAACCATTTAGGTGATTCTAAGTATATAAAATGGGATGCTTCTCTTCAAAAATATCATGCTTTTTTAAAAGATAGCAACTTGAATTATGATAATATGAATTCAGATTATAAGATTTAGTGTATACTAAATCTTTTTCTTTTGATGATTGTTTATTTTTTTTATATATTGGTATCAGTAGCATATACGAACCTTTATTTAATTTTATATTGTATGATATATTCATATAATAAATATATTGTACTTGGAATTATTATAGGAATATTTAGTTTTGGAACACGATATAACTAGGAAAAGTATAAAGAATATGTTAAATCCTTAAAAT
>CAYYTE010000004.1:0-42590 GCA_964474685.1 uncultured Staphylococcaceae bacterium
TTACATGAACAAGACATCTTTGTATTTTTGAAGAAGGATATAACTTATTAATTGCATCACGCATACCCTGAAGTCCATT
Organism: uncultured Staphylococcaceae bacterium; assembly: GCA_964474685.1. GTDB lineage: Bacteria > Bacillota_I > Bacilli_A > ML615J-28 > CAG-313 > UBA1737. The sequence goes on from CAYYTE010000004.1 coordinate 80, forward strand.
AGTGCAAAATAGCTCTACTTTTGCAATTCCACGCGTTTTTAATTCATTTAGAACTTCAGTCCATAATTCACATGATTCAGTGGGAGCAATTTTATTGCTTAATATCTCTTTATTCCCGTGAATATCAAAAATGTTATTACAATTGTTAAAAGAATTATTTATAAATTATTTTTATTATAATTAGGAGGAGAAAATGAATTTAGCAGAAAAGATTAGATATCTAAGGAAGGCTAAGGGCTTATCTCAGGAAGAACTAGGAAATTCATTGTCAAGGGTTAAAAAGTATGGCATTAGTAGGCAAACAATCTCGGATTGGGAAAATGGTAAGTTTGAACCAGTTCTAGAGAATATTAGAGATCTTGCAATTGTACTTGACGTTTCTTTTGATGTTTTACTAGATGATTCAATAGATTTAAATTCGAGTAATGTTGTCGAGTTTGAAGACACTAAAACTAATACAAGCAACGAATGTGCGTTTATATTTAGAAGATATGGTGTTACATTAAAACTATTTACCCCAATAATTGTTTCCATCATTTTTCTGATTTTTACGGTTATAGTAATTATTATAATGTTAGTTTGTAAGTTTTATATATTATGGATTGCTTCTGCAGTTTTGTTAATTGTTTTCTGTTTATCAATTGTCAATTCAATTTTTGCATTAATAGCAATAAAAAATGGCAATCCTACTTGTAATTTAGGATACTTATCCTGTGATAAAATAGTGATTTATAATTATCATAATTTGGTAATTCCTTTTAAGGATATAATATCTTTTAAATTAATTGAGCCGATTTATAAACAACATAGTTCTATAGAAGTTGTTGCTAAGAATTTTGATGAACCCCTAATTATTTATGATGTTTTAAATTCTAAAAAATTGGTAGACATTTATAATAAGATAATGAATAATGAATTAGATGAACATCAATCCTTTTTAGAACAGAAATGAAGAATTTTTAGAAACTTTTTCGAAGTTTCTTTTCTTTTTATAATAACGCCGGTTTAAATTGACATAATTCAAGGGCTGCCCTTATAGAAGTAATTGAACTAATAGGCTATAATACAACTGATATTATAAATCATTAAAAAGTAGAGATAATAACTGATTTTGAAATTAACTTGTAAGTTCTTAAAAATCAACAATCTGTTTATAACAAATGTGAGACAATTTGAAAATGTAGTAAAATTAGACCGGTTTATGTCTTTTTATTAGTAAATCAAGTGTTTCCACATCGCGTTTATCAAACTCAACAACTGGTTGATTTACTTAATTCAACAAATGGTTTATAATATAAAATGTATAGAAAGAGAGGAAGTTATATTCATGAGTTCACAAATTGGCGATAACATTAGAAGACTTCGCACAGAAAAAGGCTACACACAAAAAGATGTAGCGGACAAATTATTTGTTACAGCACAAGCTGTATCTCGTTGGGAAAACGGGGAGGTAGAACCATCCATTTCAACCGTTGGGCAAATTGCTCAATTATATGGTGTATCTTCAGATTTCATTTTAGGAATGGAAAAAGAGAAAGTAAAAGAAGAAGTTGTAAAAGAATCAATTCCTTTAAATACAACGAATCAAGGGCCGTTACTTGCTGTATGCGAGATGTGCAATCGCCCCATTTATAATGGAGATGAGATTGTAAGGTTTGAAAGTGGCGGTAGAACTAGGGCTGTCCATACGATTTGTTGTGGTTGTAATGAAATAAAGCAAGCTAAGAAGTTAGCAGAACAAACCCATATACAAAAAGTATATCGGATTTGGGGTTATGTATTAGGTGGAATATGCATCGCTATTTTCATTGCATTAGGTGTATACTTTGGCACGAAAAACTCCTATAGTTTACAAATGGGTCCTTTCCTTGGTTTAACTGCTTGTGGGATTGCGGGATTCTGTTTAATTTGTTGTTTGTTCTTAAAGAACAACTTTGTTGGTGATATGGTTGAAGATATCTTTGACTGGGGTTTTGTTAAAATGCCAGGTGTTATCTATGAATTAAGTATTGATGGTCTTTTTTGGCTTTTAACAGTTAAGTTAGGTTTATGGATTTTACAATTTACCTTATCAATTATATGTGGCATTTTAGCTATAGTAATTGGTTGTGTTGTTTCTATTTTTGTATTTCCGTTTGCAATTGTAAGAAGTTACAAGCATCCTGAGAAATTTGATGACTAATTATTATCTGAAAGGAAGAAAGTGGATATTTATGAAAAAGATTTTAATTGTATTATTTGCTATTATGTTATTTTCTGTTGGGTGTAAAAAGAAAAGTTTTGATGTAACATTTAATGATCCAGATGGAAAAGAGATTGTTACAACCAGTTATGAGAAGGGAATGATTCCTTCCTACAATTATGAGGTTACAGATACTGCTGAATGGGATTATACATTCAAAGGTTGGAGTAAAACCTTAGGAGGTAGTGTTATATTACTTCCTGAAGTGACAGAAGCTGTGAGTTATTTTGCGGTTGTAGAAAAGGTAAAAAGACAATATACAATTACCTTTAATACAGGAAAAGGAAGTAGTATTGACCCGATTACAAAAGATTATAATACCGATGTTGCAGCTCCTCAAAATCCTGTTTTAGAAGGTTATACATTTGATAAATGGTACAAGGAAGCGGATTTTAAAACTGAGGTTACTTGGCCACTTAAATTGGTTAATAACGTTACTTTATATGCAAAGTTTGTTGAAGAACCAGAGGTAAAGTATAATGTTACATTTAAAGATGAAACGGGTAAATTGCTAGATACAATTTCTGTAGGTGAAAATGTAATTCCTACTTATAGTTATGATGTAGTAGATACGGATGAATATGATTATACATTCAAAGGTTGGAGTAAAACCCTAGGAGGAACTTTATTAACGAGTCTTCCTAAAGCAACCGCAGATGCTACTTACTTTGCTGTTGTAGAAAAGGTTAAAAAACAATATACAATTACCTTTGTTACAAATGGTGGTAGTAGCGTTACTTCGATTACGAAAGAATATAATACAGAAGTTCCTATACCTACAAAACCTACAAAAGATGAATTTAGTTTTGCGGGATGGTGTTTAGATAGTGATTTAAAAGAAGCTGTTACATGGCCTTATAAATTAACAAAGAATGTTACATTTTATGCAAAGTGGAATGTAAAGATTGATATTTCTGGGTATTTAAAAGCATTATTAAATGGTTATAAAAAGAGCCCCTATGACTATATTCCTGAAGCAATGCGTTTTACTTATGAGAATAATCTTGTGAATGTAAATAATTTAACAACTGATTACTCCAATTTCGTAAATGTATCTTCTATAATTGGATCTGGCTTTGGTGAACAATGGCATATGGTTACTGAGAACTTATTGCAATCACAAAAGTTCTTTAACGCTTTAACTGTTGTTGATGGTCTTGCTACATCATCGATAGCCGCATTCAATAATTATTTAGATAAGAATCCTGCTTCAACCGCAAATCATACTTTCAAGGATGGGATTTATTCGGTAACGATTGATTTTGATGGTACGAATATTTCTTATGTGTTAGATTATACAGGAAATTTCCCAGTATTTGGTGAACAAACAGCCCAAATTGCTTTATCTATGGATATTACAACAAATGTTAAAAAGGTTCGTATCCAAATGGGTAACCCCAATGCATTAACTTATGAAATTGACGAGAACAGCTACAAGTTTGGTATTAAATACTTAGGAGTAAGAAGAGCATACTTTGCACTAACTAAAAATACGGATAATTCAGTGGATGGACATATTTATGAAATATCGACTGTTTCTAGTGTTACACTTAAGAATGCCGCAGATTTCTATATTGGTGAAGAGTATACGAGTGTGGTTGGAAATAAAGCGAGTGGTATTCCGGGCTTTAGTGGTTTTATCAGTGAGTTATATGATACTACAACTGGTAAACTATTAAGTTATGAGGTTCAAGAGACTTTAGAAAAAATCACTTATAATACTTTATGGTTTGATTTAAAATATATCAGTGGTATAACATCTATTAAATATCTTGAAAAAACTGATACTGTTCCCGCCGCATTCTATGTGAATGGTTTAAGTACTGCTTTTGAATCCAAAACAGTAGGTGGATTAAGTCTTAAAATGTTATCTCGAAGATATGATATTGAGTTTAGAAAACAATATTTCTATTCTTATGATGCAACGACAAAAGAATATACGGAAATTACTGTATCGGTTCCTATGTTATTTGTACAAGAGGAGTTTTTAGATACTCTTCCAAAAGACTTAGAATCAAAAAATGATGGTGTAAATGTTGCTATTACTTTATCAAGTACGCACTTAACGAAAGTTATGGCGGATTATGATGATTTAATTCCGAAGTTTGTTATTAATAAGGATTTAATGACAGAAGAAAAAATTATTGCATTTATTGGAGAACCGATTAAATTTGAATAAGAAAAAAGGACTTTTTAGTCCTTTTTCTTTATTCACTGATAGGTGTGTTTACTTGTAAATCAAGTAGTTGTTTTAGTTGGACGAAGAATTCATCTGAAAAGGTATTGGATTGATTTTTAAAGATGAGTTCATAGATTTCATATTCATAAGGAATCGTTGTATCTCCATCTTTAATATCTCTTGTGTCTAGGATAGAAAAGTTTATATTGGCAAGATTTCCTGATTCATCCATTTCAAAGGATAAACGAACTCCGGATAGTTTTACTGGGAGTAGGGAATCAATGAATATATTTACAAAATATTGAAGGCTTGGTTCACTGAGACTTTCACCAATTTTTTGTTTAATGATTGGCTTCATTTCATCAATCCACTTTTGAATGGTTACAAGAATTGAAGAATCTAACGCAATGCCATCTTTAAAATCTTCTCCATAATGAAGGATTTGATTTAAGGTAGGTAGTAGTGATCCTAAGTCAATTGCTTGAATGCCTTCTTTAAAGATGTTTTCTATTGTATTTTCTGAGAAAATATCTTTAATTGAAGATAAAGCATTATTAATCGTTGAAGTAATTTGATCTTTTAATTTATTGATTAATTCTGGGAGAATATCTTTGGTAATACTAATTTCTTTAAAGTAACAAATGGATTCATCAGATGCTACTCCATAGAAATAAAGGTTTCCATCATCCAAGAAAGCAAAGTTAAGGGTTTTACAGTTCGATATTGAATCAACTTTTAGTACACTTTGAAGAATCATTTTAATAAGCATTGCCTCACTATCTTCAAGATTGATAGATAGATTTCCAACCATACTAAATGTTCCAGTTTTCTTTAAAGTGATTTCATAAGGTAGTTCAAGTTTCATTAAATCGGATTCTGTATCCACCTTGGTACTTGGTGGGAAAGTAAGGTTAAATGCACCATTTACTTTGATACCTTTTTCAAGAGAATAACTATTCTTTATTTCGGATAGTTTTGCAATGTATGTAGGCATAACAAAGATTGTTACAGTATCAAATACTTTATTTTCAGCGGGTGAATTTACTGCGGTTGCGGTAATAGTGACAAAACCCGCTTTATTTGTTTTAATAATTCCGTCTTCTGATACAGTTGCAACATCTGTATCGGTTGAAAAATATTCAATTTTGTCATCCGGTCCATAGATAGTGGTTGTTAGTTTTGCCATCTTTCCTACTTCAATTGTTTTAGGACCTGATAATGATACATAATAAGTACCTGTTTCATTTGGAACAAAAGTTCCATAAACCGTGTAATTGGTAGAAAGTGATAGGGGTGTAAAGGATAGACAAGTTGTAATATCTTCATCATTTACATATACACTTTCCAAATGGTAATTTTCATCTGGGGTAGCACTTAAAAGGTATGTTTCGTTTAATAAAACATTCTTTTCTGTGTTATCACCGATTAATTCAAGTTTTCCATGACCATTTGAATTTAGTTCAATGGTGGATGTATTTGTATTGATTGTGATTCCTGTAGATGCATCACAGGCAACGAGAGATATGGTACAAATACATAAAAATAAGAAGATGAGCGATTTTTTAAAGATTTTTTTCATAATTTTTCCTCCTAATATCCTATATAAAATTTTTCTATACACGTATGATTAAAATTATTTGCATCACTTGGTAAGGTGATTATTTTATACCCGAGTTTTAATTCGCTATAATAGTTTAAATGGGTAGACTTTAAACCAAAAGATAATAACATTTTATTTTTTCCTTCATAATAGTCAATATCGAAATCATTCTTGTGATCATATCCACAGAAACAGCCGATGATTCCCACATTAACAAAGGTATCAAAGGTTCCATTTTCTTTGTAACCGGCGGTGATTGGTTCTAATTTATCACCACTGCCAAGATATTTTTGTGGATCACTTCTATAACCATCATAAGCCTGAATATACTCTCTTAATGGTATGTGAATAAAAGCAAGACCCGGTGCTGATTTATTTGATGAAGCAATTCCTGCAATATGATTTAATTGATCATTATGAATAACATCCCATATGGAGTCACCATTGATATCAATCTTCTTTAAGGCATTGCTATCAATTAAATATAATCGATACCTAGTTTTGTTATACTCTGTTAAATTGATATAAAAGTTTGTAAGTCCATAGATAGAATCATCTTTATAATCAATATAAATTGAATACTTTGCATTTATAATTTGTTCATTAATATAGTAGTTATCTTGAATTTTTGAACTTAAATCGTGATTTCCATAAGTGAAGGTCCAAGGGATTTTAAATGAATCAAGGAAATTTACAAATGTTTCTACTTGATTTTCGGATGTTTCTTCAAATGTATCGCCTGTCATTACAATTAAATCTGGATGATTTGCTGAATAAATAATATTCTTAAGCCTTTTGTATTCCAGTTCTTCATTATATTTTATTGTATTGAGTGGTTCACTAAAAATGTAAATCAGAAAGCCAAAGAATGCGAAAGTTGTTCTTGAAGGGCATAGTTTTTTCATATCGTTTGATATAACTATCGATTGGTATAGATTCTGTATCATTTGGACTTGCACAATTGGTTGTAAATACGAAAAGAGTTGCAATAATTAGAATTAGATAAATATGTTTTTTCATTATTACTCTCTCCTTTTTCTAAATCCAATTAAAGTATATCAAAAAACTATCAAAAAATAAATGAAAATATGTAAAACAATTAATATTTTATCATTATTTAACAATTCTTTAAGTAATACTGTAAAATAAAAGGAGTAAGTATGGATTAGATGATTTTAACGGTACAAAAAATGCAAGATTACATCGATGAACATTATTCAAAGACGATTACCTTAATGGACCTCAGTAAAGTAACTCATTATTCAACTTTGTATTCCGCAAGACTATTTAATGAATAGTGTGGGTATTCACCGATTGAATATATTCAAAAGATTCGGTTACGTGAATCCGCATTGCTTTTACTTGCTAAAAAGAAGAAAGTTATTGATGTTTGTAATCAATCTGGTTTTGATAGTGTAGATGGGTTTCAAAGACCATTTAAAAAGGAAGATGGTTGCAACCCGAAAGCATATCAAGTACATCCGGTTCCCATTCCCTTATTTACTGTTTATGGGGTAAAATTTAAAAATAAGATAAAGGAGCAAAATATGTATAATCATAAAAAGTGTATTTATTCAAATTATTGAAAATACTAATCGTAAGCTGATTATTAAAAAGGGATTAAGGCTTCGAATTACTGGGACTATTGTAATGAGGTAGGAAGCGATACGTGGGGGATTCTTCAAAGTATGCCTTCTTTATGTGGGGAACCTGTTTGCTTATGGTTACCGAAACAATATATTAAGAATAATACTTCGATGTAAGTTCATGGAGTAGAAGTAGAAGAATCGTATAGCGATGTGATACCAAAAGGATTTGATGTTTTATTACTACCAAAAGCATTCTATTTAATGTTTCAAGGGGATTCTTTTTTAGAGGAGGATTTTAGACTGGCGATTCAAACACTAGAAAGTGCGATGGATAAATATGACCCTACTTTAATGGGGTATCGGTATGATGATTCAAATCCACGGATGCGACTAGAACTGATTGGAAAAAGAGGTTATATTGCATTAAGGGCTGTTGTTAAAATATAAAGAATGGATACTTATGATATTTATCATAGGCTTTTTTTAATTTATCTAAAATTAAATAAAATTTCTTTATTCGTGATATACTTTAATAAAGAAAATCATTATTTAAAGGGGTGAATGATATTTTGTATAAAATATTATACTATGGTTTAACAAATGAAGAATATAAAAAATGTATTCCTCAAATCAAAGATAACAATCGTAGCATTAGTAAGTTTCTGGTATATGTAGGTTCTGTTACAATGTTTATCTTATTTTTGGTATCCTTAGTTTTTCCTGAGCTTGCTTTATTTCGTAAAGTATATGCTATTTTTACGGGTATTTTTGTAGTTTTATCACTTTTGACAATTAAAAAAGAACTAGTTCCTTCAATTGTACTATTGTATCTATCTTGTATGTCCTATTGTGCTTTAGGGTATGGATTGGCGTTTGCTTACCCAACGGAAAAATCGGCTATCATTCATATTATCTTTATCTTATTACCATTACTGTTTGCGGATAACTCTATAAGGGTATTTATTTATACTCTTTTTATGGCTACTTTATATATCGTTTTAGGTCACTTTATTCAATCACCAAATATTCAATTTGCTGAAATGTATAACACCATTTCTTTATTTTTTATAACGAATGCCATTCAATGGATTATTAATAAGGGTAGATTAAAAGGATATCTAGCAACAGTTACATCGAATGAACTTATTTTAAGTTTAAATAAAGCCGAAGAAGAATTGAAAGTATTATCTTCTGTGGATACATTAACCGGTCTTAAGAATCGAAGAAGCCTTTATGAGGAATTTAATATTATTAGTAAAAACACTTCAAAAGAATTATCAGGAGTGCTTTTAATGGATATTGATTTCTTTAAAGCTTTGAATGATAAGTTTGGACATACAATGGGCGACAAGTTTCTTCATGAATTTGGCAAATTACTATTAGATTTTGAAACAAAATATAGTTTAAAAAGTTTCCGGTTTGGTGGTGAAGAATTTGTTATCCTTTTTTGGAACTCATCAAAAGAAGATATTTTAAGAATATGTGAAGAAATCCGAACAAGTACTTCTAGAATTAATTGTGGTCAAAATTATCCGGTTACCATTAGTATTGGTGTTGTTTATACTCATGGTGTAAATACTACATCTACGGATACTCTAATTGATTATGCAGATAGTGCTACCTATATTGCAAAGAAAACGGGTAGAAATAAAATTGTTTGTTGGAATGACTATAATACTCATGAATAAAAGCTTTATTGAATTCGGATGATCTATAGGCTGTTTGAAAATGTTATTCTTGAGTTTGTTGAATAAATTTGTTAGAAGTCTATCATACTTAAAATATAATTGTATTTATTATTATAATAATATCTAAATAGAATGAAAATAAAAAGAACTTAGTCCTGTGAAGTACAGAATTAAGTTCTTTTTTTATTCATAGGGAACATAAAAAGCTTCAACATTGGATGAATCAATTAAAGTATCATTCATAGGAAGAGTGATTATTTTGTAACCAATTAAATCATCATCATAATAGCTTAACTGAGTTGATTTTAAACCATAAGATAATAGTATTTGCTTGGAATAATAAGGATAATCAATATCAAAATTATTAATATGGTCGTGTCCTACAAAACACCCTTGTATGTTCGATTGAGAAAGAATGGTTAAAGCTCCATTATTTTTATAGCCATAACATACATCCTCTCTTTTTTCCCCTTTTCCATTGATTATTCCTTGTTCATATTTATGCCAAGCATCTTCATATTCAGTTAAAGGAATGTGGAAGAAGGCAAGACATTTTGCATTATCATGTTTGAGTTGTTGGATTGTTGCGATGTGGGTTAATTGATGATCGTGGATAATATCGTAATCACTTGTAGTAACGATGTTACTAGGTGAACTAGAATTGCTATCGATAATGAATAAGCGGTAGATGGAAACTTTTTTTACGTTTAGATTTACATAGAAGTTTTCATCACCGTCGATTTCATCATCTAAATAATCAATGAAAATGCTGTATTTACTGGAACTTATTAAATCATATAAGGTTGTGTCATCATCAAAGGTCTTTATATCATGATTTCCATAGATATAAATCCAGGGAGTTTTTAATTCATCTAAAAAGTTGAATAATTTTATTGCTTGATCTTTTGTTTCACATTGAAATACGTCCCCCGTTAGTATGATTAGGTTGGGATAATTTGATTGTTGAATAATCTTATTTAGATGATTGTATTCGGTTTGTTCTGTATTATCATCTGTGAAACAGGTAGTTCCAAAATGCAAATCTGTTAACCAAAGAATGCGATAATTAGGAGTGTAATTAAGATTATATTCGTATTTTTTAATTTCATTGAAATATTCTTGTAGGTTGTTTTTTCACAACTAGAAAAGAGAGTAACTAATAGAAGAAACAATAGTACTTGAAGATACATCAAATGTTTTTTTCGAATCATTTATATAATCTCCTTTCTCCTTATATTATATAGCGTTTTTTTAAAAAAGCAAGGGATTTATTTTTTATGAATAAAAAAATTATGTTAGAATTAGCCAAAAGGCTAATTCTTTTTGTTTTTTAATTTGTTATAATAATATTTATATAAATATCTATTTTAAAATGCGGCATTATTGCTTATTTTTTGATATTTTATGAAGAATGTTACCATTATGAGAGGAAAGGTGGGTAATTTTATGAAAAGAAGAGTTTGGATAAATAGTATTCTCTATATTTTAACATTTATTTTTTGTTTTAGTTTAGCTAGTTGTTCGATGGATTCTACTGTGAATAAATTAGTTTCAAAAAATGGTGTTACAGTTGAACAAGGAGATTTTGAATCAGGTTCTATTTTACGAGCAGTAGAAATCAAAGATGAAACAATTGTCTCAGCTGTGAAAGAAAATATTGCTTTAAAAGAGTATGATAAAACAAAAGAAATCATTATTTTGGATATAGCTGTTTTAATGAATGATGTAAGGCTACAACCAAAGAACACTGTGAAGATTTCTTTATCGAAATCAATAGATGATTTAAATGATTATGTTATATTTCATATTTTAGAAGATAATACTGTAGAAGAAATCACTCCAGTGGTATCTGGTGGAAAAATCTCATTTGAAGCAAATAGTTTATCTTATTTTGTTATTGCACAAAAGGAACAAAAAGAAGAAGTGACATATAAGTTTAAAGCACTTGCAAAAACTGGTGGAAAGATTTATCATAGTGAAATACTTGTAGGAGAAGATGGTTTTGAAGTATTAACGAATGAAGGTAGAAACATCACTTTAACTGCTTTAGCAAACCCTGGATATGAATTTGTTGGTTGGTATGGGGTTTCTGTTGGTGATTATACAGGAATTGATCCGATATCTATGGATTTAACGCATACCTTTACTGTTGGTGCTGAAGTAGATGGAACCTATGCTTATGCGGTATTCAAGGCGATTCAAAAGTATCAATTTCAAGCAGTAGCATTAGAGGGAGGAAGAATTACTCAGATTGGAGCAATAATTCCGGATACTGGTTTTGAATGTGTAGATTATGCGGGTACAAAGATTCCTTTAACTGCAAAACCAAATGAAGGTTATCGATTCCTAGGCTGGTACTGGTGGAATAGAGCAGATTATACAGACATAGAACCGATTTCTACAAACCCATATTATGAGTTTGAAGTAATTGCAAATCCTCAAGGTGCAATGGTTTTTGCAGCATTTGAAAAGGTAGCAAATATCACCCTACAATTAGATATTACAGAAGGTGGAACTGTTACTTTAGATAGTTCACCTGTAGGTGAATCAGGACTTACAACGAGTATTGCAACCGGTAAAGAAGTATTACTTAGTGCAACTTCGGCGGAAGGTTATACTTTCCAAGGTTGGTATGAATACTATGAGAGTGGAGTTTATGATTTAAGAACACCTTTATCCATAGGTGCAACGTATTCTTTAACAATTCCTGAAAAAGATTATCATGTTGTTGCGGTATTCCGATTAGATATTACTGGATTAATAATTGATGGCGTTCCTGGTGGTTTTGCATCCGAGGGCGTAACGAAAGTTGTGCTTGGGACTGCGGAAAGTGAACGTCCGAATATATCAGCTGTTATACCTTATGTTGTTACCGTTATAGGAAATATACGAATAGAACTTTCAAAAATCACAATTAGTGGTGAAATTGACTTTACAAAGGTTGGGGTATATACAATTACTTTTAGTTATGAAGATATGTTTATACATACTCCATTAACAGCCACCTTAGTAGTTGAAATAGTTGCTCATAGTTATGATTTATCCGTTCAAATTGTGAATAGTGGTTTCGTTACTATGAATGGCGTAAGTGTTCCTAGTGCAGGTTCTACAATTAGGGTAAGAGAAGGAAATACTACTACGTTGGTTGCTCAAGAAGATATTGGATATACTTTCCAAGGTTGGTATGAATATGGAGGAGTAGATGCAGACTATGATACGAGCACTCCTTTAAGTACAGCAACATCCTTTGATTATATAATGCCTGGTATGGATAAGAAGATTATGGCAGTATTCCATTTAGACATATCTTCGATTGTGCTCGATGGAGTACCTGGTAATTTTGCTGAATCAGGGGATACAACGTATACGATTGGAGCAGAAAAAGCACCAATTGTTGATAATGTTTTAGTTTATGGTAATACTGTAAAAGGAAAAATTGCCATTGCTCAAAGTAAATGTACAATTACAGGTGTAATTGAAATTACTGTTGAAGGTACATATACAATTACATTTAGTTATAAAGAGATGTTTAAAGAAACACCTTTAACTGCAAAGTTGGTGGTTATTGTAGAACAAATTCCAATTGTATCTTATACAGGATTTTTGGATTCAACAGGTGATTATAATGGTGGTTGTGCCGCATACGTTAATTATGATATGTTTATGATTAATTCGGATTTATCATCAAAAGTAGCCATTGGCGCCAGGTTCACTTATAATTGGGTGAATGCTGATACGGGTGATGAGGTTTCTCCTGTTGTTGATGATACATTGGATGATTGTTATTTCCCTGGACCTGCAGTTGCGGGAAATTATTTATTAAATTTATTCTTTGTACAATCGGATACTGCGAAGACTTTTGTTTGTAGTGTTCCTAGAACCATTTTAGCGGATACATTTGAAATGGTCACTTCGAGAGACATGCTAGGGGATGAAACAATGACAACCAATGTAATTGCATCGGTTGTGGATGGTAAAATGTATGTAATGAGTATGCCTGATTATGAAAGAGTTGACCGGGTAGCATATGAAGTTCCTGTAGATGAAAATGGTTTAATTACAGTTGGGAATGAGTATGCATATGCATTCAGACCTTATCATTATATGAATCGTACAAAGTCTTATGTGAGTGGTGTAGATGGAAATACTTACACGATGCTTGATTTTAGAACAGGGGATGGACCGTACCGAATTGGCTCTATTTGTTTATACTCAGATGCGATAATACTTGGCGTAAATGGAGACAGTCAAATGACTGTTGACTTCTATGAGGATGGCCATGCGAAAATTTGTGCACCTTTCCTAACACAAGGAAATCACGATATTCGAATGGTTTATGATGATACTTTGAAGAAATATGTATTTACAATGAAGGATCCTGCAACTGATACAAGAACGAGTTATCCTATTTATATTTATAAGGAATATATAAAACCAGCACCTGAACCTGAGGTAAATTCATATAAACTTTTATCTTCATTAGATAAGGTTTATGATGGGAATCCAGTTAGTGTGAATATGTATAAAGATGTTTTGATTAGTAATGGGTCAAATGTTGTTGATTGGTCTTCTATTGAAAAATATATGGGACGTGCTATTTGGACCGATTTAAAAGGGGTAGAAATTTCTAGTTCTTACGATGGTATGATTTCAACTGGGCCAAAAGAAGTCGGTACCTATAAATTTGTTATTCAAGAATCACCTGATTTTGGTAAAACATATACGACTATGCTTGAAGTTGAGTTTACGATACAACCAGCTTCATAATATCATAAAGTTAGAACCTTTGTTGCTTGCCTTAGGCTTGCTACAAGGTTCTTTTTTTGTATTCTATGATTGCATTCTTATGAACTTGGTAGTATAATATATATAAAGAAAGTGAGATTTTATGGAAAAAGAATATATAGAAAAAATAAAATCATTCTATTTAAAGAGTATTGAAACAAATCCAATTGTACTAGTTAAAGAAGTAATGCATGAGCCATTTGTACCAATTCATGGAGTGATTCATCATTTTATTGATGGCGGGGCACTTCTTACAACGTATAAGAACTCAGGTGGAGAGATTGATTTAAAAGCGTGTTTGGATGAATTGGAAAGACGCGCTTCTACGATGCCTGGTGCTATGTGTGGTTATTGGGGTGTTTGTGGCTCTACGGCTTCTGTTGGAGCAGCTCTTGCTATTATTCACCATACAGGACCTTTATCTTGTGATGATTATTATAAAGATAATATGGAATACACCTCACGTGTGTTAAATAAAATGAGTAAGATTGGTGGCCCTCGTTGTTGTAAAAGGAATGCATTTTTATCCCTTGGGGAAGCAGTTTTGTTTATTAATGATAAATATCATATTAAAATGGATAATACTAAGACTATCTGTGAGTTTTCAAAGTTAAATAAGGATTGTATAAAAACTCGTTGTCCATTCTATATAGATTAAGAAAGAAAGGTTTGTTTTATGCATAACGAAAAGAAAATTGATGAAGATTTTTATTTGATTGGTTCAGATGATTATAGGGGCCATATCTTTGAGGGAGTTTATGAAATTCCACATGGAATATCTTATAATTCCTATTTACTATTAGATGATGTTACAGTATTGTTTGATACAGTAGATGTAAGTGTTGAAAAGGAGTTCTTTGAAAACTTATATTATTTATTAAAGGGAAGAAAATTAAACTATATTATTATTCATCATATGGAACCCGACCATTCCGCAACTCTTTCTCAATTGTTAGAAAAACATCCAGAGACAATTATTATTACAAATGAAAAGATTGTAAAAATGATTTATCAATATTTTACATTTGATAAAGAATTGGTATTTAAGATTGTTAATGAGGGAGATGTTTTTAAAACTCAAAATCATGAGTATCATTTTGTGATGGCACCTATGGTTCATTGGCCGGAAGTAATGATGACATTTGATTCTTCAACAAAAACTTTATTCTCAGCGGATGCTTTTGGCACTTTTGGTGTTTTAGGAGGAGCAACGTATGCGGATGAGGTAGATTTCTTTAAGAATTACTTAGATGAAGCAAGAAGATATTATACGAATATTGTTGGGAAATATGGAGACCAGGTGCAAGCAATTCTTAAGAAAGCAGCGACTCTACCGATTGAGAGAATATGTCCTTTACATGGACCTATCTTCAGGAAGGATATTGATCATTATTTACACTATTATAATTTATGGAGTCAATATGAACCGGAAGTAGCAGGCGTTCTTATTGCTTTTGCTAGTGTTTACGGTAACACAAAGAATGCGGTAGATATCCTTGCTTCTTCCTTATATAATAAGGGAGTTAAATGTAGAGTGCTTGATGTTTCGGTTACACCTGTTTCTGAACTCGTTTCGAATGCATTTATCTATAGTCACATTATTTTTGTATCTACTACATATAATACGGGAATATTTGTAAAGATGGAAGATTTCTTACATGATTTAGTGAATCATAATATCCAGAATCGTACAGTTGCATTTGTCGAAAATGGCACCTGGGCACCCGCTTCAGGATCGCTTATGAAAGCTTTATTGAAGAATTGTAAGAATATGAATTATATAAATACGACTGTTACGATTCACTCTTCTGTAAAAGAAGATGGACTAGATAGTATTCATGAGTTGGTAAATATGATTTGTGAAACAATGCCACAAATGGCGGTATCCAAAGATATTATTAATTCAAACGCATTATTTGATATTACGTATGGATTATATGTTCTTACCGCAACTCTTAATAAACGTGATAATGGGTGTATTATTAATACGGCTCAACTAATTACTGATAGCCCAAAACAAATTATGATATCGGTAAATCACGATAATTTAACCTTTGAAATGATTCAATCTTCAAAGAAATTTAACTTATCTGTATTATCCAAAGATGTACCTTATTCATTAATTCAACATTTTGGTTTTCATTCTGGAAAAGAAACGAATAAGTTTAAAGATTTTCTAGATGTTTCAAGAAGTAATAACGGAGTAATGTATCTTTCAAAATCAGTTAATGCTTTTATTTCTGGTGAGGTAGTACAATCTATCGATTGTGGAACCCATACAATCTTTATTGCAAAAGTGACGGAAGCAAAAGTATTGTCAAAAGATCCATCAATTACCTATGATGATTATTTTAAATGGACAAAACCACAAGTAGTTTTACCAAAGGTTTCAGAAGATACAAATGCACCTAAAAAGAAGAGATATGTATGTAAGATTTGTGGCTATGTGTATGAAGGTGATGAGTTACCCGATGACTTTGTATGCCCTATTTGTAAACACGGTGCAGAAGATTTTGAGTTAGTGGAGTAAGGAATAATAAGATAATATGAATAGTAAAATTGCAAAAACTTTTAATATTATAGGAAATATTCTATTGCCAATATTAATATTAATAAATGCAATTCATTTAGTGTTTACGATTTTACTTGCAATTGAACAAGCAAATACAGGATTTGGATTTGGTACATCCTGGGAATTAGGGGTACTCTACCCTTGGTTATTTGAAGTTGTATTTTGTTTGATACCAATCGTGATGACTATTGTATATTTATGTAATTTTGATACAAATAAGAAGAACAAAGTTGCAATTTTGATTTTAATGATATGTTTAGTTCTTCAAATCCTTCTTGTTAATTTGTTTATTTTCTTTTAATTATTTGTAATTAAGTGTAATCATTTAAATAATTACTTAACAATAGTTTCCTAAATGATGAGCCTTTGATAATTACTTATAAAGAATTTAACAAGATACTTTGAATACTTTTGTAATCTTAATAAATATCTTTTTAAGATTTAAACAAACAAATTAATTAATTATATTAATTTTGAGAATATTTATTCTAGGTATGTGATGATGCAAAAAAAATAAAAACATATCTATTGAAAAAAAAACAAAAATAGTGTATAACTATATTGACAATAATAAATGAAAGGAATCAAAAGATGAAAAATGTTGATTTAACAAAATATGGAATTACAGGTACCACAAAAGTGATTTACAATCCTTCTTATGATGAGTTATTCAAAGAAGAAACAAATCCTCAACTAGTTGGTTTTGAAAAAGGACAAGTAAGTGAATTAGGTGCTGTAAATGTTATGACTGGTATTTATACAGGTCGTTCTCCTAAAGATAAATTTATCGTTATGGATGAAAATTCAAAAGACACTGTTTGGTGGACATCAGAAGGTTATAAAAATGATAACCATCCTGCTTCCAAAGAAGCTTGGGCTGCAGTAAAAGAGATTGCTCAAAAAGAATTATCAAATAAAGTTCTTTATGTAGTTGATGCATTCTGCGGAGCAAACAAAGATACAAGAATGGCAATCCGTTTTATTATGGAGGTTGCTTGGCAAGCTCATTTTGTAAAGAATATGTTCATTCGCCCTACTGAAGAGGAATTAAAAGATTTCACTCCAGACTTTGTTGTTTACAATGCTTCTAAAGCAGTTGTTAAGAACTATAAAGAATTAGGATTAAACTCTGAAACTGCTGTTATGTTTAATATTTCAAGTCGTGAACAAGTTATTATCAATACTTGGTATGGCGGAGAAATGAAGAAAGGTTTATTCTCAATGATGAACTATTTCTTACCATTAAAAGGAATTGCAGCAATGCATTGTTCTGCAAATACAGATTTAAATGGTGAAAATACTGCTATTTTCTTTGGTTTATCTGGAACTGGAAAAACTACCCTTTCTACAGATCCAAAGAGATTATTAATTGGTGATGATGAACATGGATGGGACGATAAAGGCGTATTTAACTTTGAAGGCGGATGTTATGCAAAGGTTATTAACCTTGATAAAGATTCTGAACCAGATATTTATAATGCAATTCGTCGTGATGCTTTATTAGAAAATGTTACACTTGATAAAGATGGCGTAATTGATTTCAATGATAAGTCTGTTACTGAAAACACTCGTGTATCTTATCCTATTTATCACATTAAGAACATTGTTAAACCTATTTCCACTGCACCTGAGGCAAAAAATGTTATCTTCTTATCAGCAGATGCATTTGGCGTATTACCTCCAGTATCAATTTTAACTCCTGAACAAACTAAGTATTACTTCTTATCTGGTTTTACCGCAAAACTTGCAGGAACAGAACGTGGTATTACGGAACCTACTCCTACTTTCTCAGCTTGTTTTGGACAAGCCTTCCTAGAACTTCATCCTACAAAATATGCTGAAGAACTCGTAAAGAAAATGAAAGTAAGTGGAGCTAAAGCTTATCTTGTAAATACTGGTTGGAATGGAACCGGCAAACGTATTTCTATTAAAGATACTCGTGGAATTATTGATGCTATTTTAAATGGGTCAATTTTAGATGTTCCAACAAAGAAACTTCCATATTTCAATTTTGAAATTCCTACAATTCTTCCAGGAGTAGCAACAAATATCTTAGATCCTAGAGATACTTATAAAGATGCAAATGAATGGAATGTTAAAGCTGAAGATTTAGCAAATCGTTTTGTTAAGAACTTTGTAAAATATACTTCGAATGAAGAAGGAAAAGCTCTTGTTTCTGCAGGACCTATTGTTAAATAATTCATTACATAATCTATAATATACATCAAAACTGGTAGTAAGAACTTAAATCTATATTACCAGTTTTTCTTAATAGTTAGGAGGTCTTTATGGTATTTGAAGAAATTAAAAAAAGTTTTGGCTTTGGTTGTATGAGATTACCTTTAAATAGGGATGAGACAATTGATTTAATTGAATTCTCAAAAATGGTAGATGCTTTCATGAAACAAGGTTTTACCTATTTTGATACTGCCCATGTTTATCTAAAAGGTTTGAGTGAACTTGCTTTAAGAGATTGTTTGGTGAAAAGATACGATCGAAGTCTATTTACAATAACAAATAAATTAACTGGAAGTTGCTTTGATAAAGAAGAAGATATTTTACCCTTCTTTCAGAATCAACTTAAGTGTTGTGGAGTGGATTATTTTGATTTCTATTTAATGCACGCGCAAAACCGAAACAACTATGAGCATTTTAAAGCTTGTAACGCTTATGCAATTGCAAGTAAATTAAAAGAGCAAGGATTCATCCATCATTTAGGTATATCTTTTCATGATACTCATGAAGTATTAGAACAAATGCTTATAGAGCATCCAGAGATTGAAGTAGTTCAATTACAATTTAATTACCTTGATTATGAATCTCCAGTAGTAGAATCTCGATTAAATTATGAAGTTTGTGTAAAGTATCATAAACCTGTGATTGTAATGGAACCTGTAAAAGGGGGAAGTTTAGTTAATTTAACTAAGGAAGCGTTAAGTGTTTTACAAACATTAGGGAATGGGAGCCCTGCGTCTTTTGCACTACGGTTTGCAAGAAGTTTTGATAATTGTTGTATGGTGTTATCAGGAATGAGTGATTTAATACAAATGGAAGATAATCTTTTATCAATGAATGATTTTAAGAGATTAAATGAGAATGATTTTTATGTATTAGAACAAGTCAGAGATATCATTTTAAAAGAACAGTTGATTGGCTGTACCTCGTGTAAGTATTGTGTGGATGGATGTCCTATGCATATTCAAATCCCTTATTTGTTCAGTTTAGTGAATCAACATGATAACAATATTAATGATTATAATTCTTTAACAAAATCTCCTTATGCCCTTGCTAGTAGTTGTATATGTTGTGGAAAGTGTGAGAAAATTTGTCCTCAACACTTAAAGATTCGCGACTTATTGAAGTATGTAGTAAAAATATACGAATAATTTTTATTGAAAGGGGTGTTTTATATGCTTAAAATTAACGAGGTGAATTATCATAAAGGCTATGAAACGGATGCGGAACATTTAGAGATGATTCAATTACGCACTCGACTTTCTAATCTATTTCCAGGGTTTTATAAAAGGGAAAAAGAAATAATTCAAAACACCTATTTACAAACTTCGGAAGATTTATTGATAAAACTTAGTTGTAAGGTATTAAGAGCTGTTTGTAAACAAACGATTGATTTATATAAAGATAGTCTAAGTGATGATAATTTTTATAAAATGGTTGAATCAAATTATTTTTATGTTTTACCCCTTGTAATCTATAATGAAAATAAATTCCTTTGTAAAAGATATTATTATTATGAACCCATTATTGCTAGTTGCTTTTATTTATTACATAAATCCAATGAACAAGTGCATAAATTATTAAACTCTACTAAAGATATGGATAAATTAAGTGAGATTAGTTTATTGCTTATTCATAATATCAAAAGGTCTATGTTGTCTTCTTTATCCTTATTCGCTTTAGGAGATGATGTTCATGGTTTCGCTTTGATTCGGGGGATTGTTGAACAATTCTCCAGATTGATATTATTAGATGATACAAATATTCATAAATTTGTAGAATATATAAATTTGAATAAAGATTTACAAGAATATAAGATGAAAAAAAGTCGTAATAATAATACTTTAATCCCTTATGAATTAAAAAAGTTTTTAGAGATAAACAACCTAAGTATTAATTCATCCGAGAAGGTATTACTTAATGGATGGTGTAAGAATCAGGCAAACCGACCGGTACAAACGAATATTGAATTAGTAAGGTTGGCGTTTATAGGAACTAACATGGAAAAGTTTGTAGATTTATATCATTTTAGTAGTGAGTTTATTCATGAAGACTATCTATTTGTTAATTATGATTATATATCAATGAGGGCAAATTCAAGGTATCTATTCACTTTTTTTATTTTAAAGATTGCAAGTATTTTATCACATATTAAAAGTGACTTATATATGGATAAAGATGTATTAAGTTATTTAGAAAGTATAAAGTATTCAAAGTAGAATATTTTTGAAAGGAGGTTTATATGGAAACAAGTCAAAGAGAAAAAAGATTTTTTAAAGGGGATATTATCCTTATTTTCGTTGGTATATTGATTAACTTTGTTGGAACAAAACTAGTTGAAGCACTCAACTTACCACTATATTTTGATTCAATTGGCACCATTCTTACTTCCGCATTATCCGGTTTTTTACCAGGAATGATTGTAGGTTTCTTATCCATTGTGATTAATTCTATAGGTGACCCTATTTCTTTGTATTATGGGGTGTTAAGCGTTGGGATTTGCTATCTTTGCAAGTTTGTTTTCAAAAAAAGGTTTCTTTCGCTCTCCTTTTAAAACTTTTATGGCGGGTCTCGTTTTCGCTTTTATTGGTGGAGCCTGTGGTTCTTTGATTACTTGGCTATTGTATGGTTTTAATTTTGGTTCAGGTGTGTCGGCTCCATTTGCCATTTGGATTCATAGAAATATTCTAGATAATCTCTTTTTATCACAATTTTGTGCGGATGTTCTAATTGATATTGTAGATAAAATAATATCCGTTTCCATTGTGTTTATTCTTGTTAATACTTGTAGAAAAAAATGGTTACGTTATTGTAGCTATGGTTCGATATACTCTCTTTCATATAACAAGAATTACAGTTTTGTTCATAAACTAAATAACTCACAAAAGAAGAAGAAACATAATTTCTCTTTATCTACGAAAGTAATGCTTATGATTACTTCTGCTACACTACTTTTAGGTGCTCTTGCAACGACTATTAGTGGGATTATTTATCAATCTTCTATGCGAAAGAATAGTGAGATGACTTGTCTTGAAGTGACGAATCTAATGATTAATGAAATAGATCCGAATAAAATCGATGGGTATTTAACAAATGGTGTGGATGATGACTATAACGCTACTTATGCAAAACTAGAATAAATCTATCAAGCAGTGAAAAGAAATATTCAGTATATGTATGTTTATCAGATAAAGGAAGATGGGTGTCACGTAGTGTTTGATATTTCAACTGCGGAGTTAGAAGGTGATACACTGGGTTCAATTGTATTATTTGATGAGGACTTTAAAAAGTATGAATTTGAACTAATGAATGGAGAACACATTCCTCCGTTGGTTACAAATGGGGCTTATGGTTGGCTTTTAACGTGCTATCAACCGATATTTGATTCCAACAATAAATGTGTTGCGTACGTTGCTGCAGATATCGAAATGGAAAGTGTAGTGTCTTCGAACCTTGAGTTCATTATTCGGTTACTTTCTTTATTCTATGGAGTTGCGATGATTATTCTTATTTTTGTTCTTCATTATATGAAAATTGTGTTAATCTCTCCCATTAATTCAATGGCACAAATTGCTCTAAATTACTCAAATCATATTCATGAACAAAATAATCCTTGGATTCGTGAATTGGAACAATTAGATACTCATAGTCATGATGAAATCGAAAATTTGTATTGTTCTTTAAGAGACTTAATGAAAGATGTTACAAAGTATTTAACACTAACAAATGAAAAAGCGGATATAATTTCTAAAATGCAATCGAATATGATTGAAGCTCTTGCTGAAATGGTTGAAAACCGAGATGAGAATACCGGTCTTCATATAGAGAGAACTGCAGAATATGCGTATATAATTGGGAAAGCATTAAGTGCTAATCCTAAGTATAGAAGTGTTATTACAAATGATTATTTATATACTTTGAAGAAAGCAGCACCACTTCATGATATTGGAAAGATTAATATTCCAGATGCAATCCTAAATAAACCTGGGAAATTAACTACTGATGAAATGGCTGTAATGAGGACTCATACAACTGAAGGTAAATCAATCCTTCTTTCCGCATTAAAAGGCATAGAAGGAGAAAACTACCTAAAAGAAGCAATCAATGTCGCAACCTTCCATCATGAAAGATGGGATGGAAATGGTTATCCTATGGGTCTTAGCAAAGATAGTATTCCTCTAAGTGCTCGTATTATGTCGCTTGCGGACGTGTTTGATGCTTTAATGTCCAAACGAAGTTACAAGAAACCCTTTAGTTTTGAAGATTTTTGTAATATTATAAAGTCTGGTTCCGGAACACAATTTGACCCAGATGTGGTAAATGCTTTTCTTTCTGTTTTAGATGAAATACATAGTGTAAGTATAAAACTTTCTAAGAGAGATTAGATAATATTCGATGTATGTTCTTGATTTTAAATAAATCAATAATTAATTAAGATAGGTAAAGCCTATCTTTTTTAATTTTTTTAAAAAACGCAATGTTTTTAATGAAAACGATTGCTTTTTAAAATGAGAAATGATATAATAAGTTTGTGAGAGCGAGGTATTCTTATGACGGATTCAATAAAAAAAGTTTTAATCGTAGATGATGACCGTATTAACCTGTTGCAACTTAAGAAAATATTAGAGAAAGACTATAATATTCTAACCGCATCCAATGGAATTGATGCTTTAAAAATATTAAAAGAAGGGGTATCGAATCAAGTTTCCGCTGTTATTCTTGATATCATAATGCCGGGTATGAACGGGTATGCTGTTTTGAAAACGATGCGAGAAGATATCGATTTAGCTCAAATACCTGTACTTGCGGTTAGTTGTCAAGAGAATTCCGATGATAAGGAACTAAAGACATTATCCTTAGGTGCAATTGATTACGTTACGAAACCGTATAATCCGCTCATTATTAAATATCGCTTGTCAAACATTATCTATTTACATGAAACATCCAACTATATTTATCAAGTTCAACATGATTCATTGACGGGACTTTATAACCAAAAAGGGTTCTTTAAAGCAGTTCATGAAAGATTAATAAAAACAAATGATAAGTATGATATGATTTGTTCAGATATTAAAAAATTTAAATTAGTAGATGATTTATATGGTGCTGAAATAGGTGATAAATTATTAATTCATTGTGCTGAGGTATTTCAAAGTGCAATGCCTAAAAACACCCTAATTGGAAGAATTGGACCCGATATTTTTGCCTGTTTAGTACCTCATCGTACAGATTATAAAGAAAGTTTATTTGCTAAATTGAATGAACAAATTAATAAAAGTGATATTGAACTTAATATTGTTGTTCATTATGGAATCTATATTATTGAAGACAATAATATAAAAGTAGGTACAATATGTGATCGTGCAAATATTGCTATTCAAACGATTAAAAATCGTTACGATGTATTTTATAAAATTTATGATTCAAGCATTCGTGAATCGATGGTTCAAGAACGAGATATTATCTCACATATGTATGATGCTTTAAAGAATGAAGAGTTTGTAGTATATTTTCAACCTAAATATGATATTCGCTTAGAGAAAATCATTGGTACGGAAGCACTAGTAAGGTGGATTCATCCAGAAAAGGGATTTATTTTACCAGGGGTTTTCATTCCTATTTTTGAGAAAAACGGCTTTATTTCCGCATTAGATAAGTTTGTATGGGAGAAAGTATGTAAAAACTTACGTCATTGGATTGATGAAGGCCATGAGGTAATTCCTTGCTCAGTTAATGTATCGAGGGCGGATTTGTACAACCCTACGATTGATGAATTTTTTCAAAAAATCTTAAAGAAGTATAATTTATTACCGAAGTATATTCATTTGGAGATTACGGAGTCTGCATATACGGAGAATTCTCAACAAATGATTGATACCATTATGAAATTTAAAAAGATTGGCTTTGTAATTGAAATGGATGATTTTGGAACTGGATATTCTTCTTTAAATATGTTATCCGATTTACAAATTGATATTTTAAAACTGGATCTTCGTTTTATGAATAATCAAAATAAAAATAACAATCGTAGTATTTTGAGTTTTGTTATTAGTCTTGCTAAGTGGTTAGGATTAAAAGTAATTGCTGAAGGGGTTGAAACAATTGAGCAAGTGGATTTTCTTCGTTCGCTTGGTTGTGAATATGCACAAGGTTTCTATTATTCGAGACCTTTACCTCAAGACCTATTTGAATCTTTATTGTTAAAACAATTTCCAAAGGCTCAAGAAGAAATCCTAGAAAACTCGCAACCAAATGTTTATTATTTAAATTGGATTGTTTTTGTGGATAAGGTTGGTGATGATTACCATCAATTACAAGAATCTTTTCCGGAATATAGTGTAAAAAGATGTGATTCTTTAAAAGAATTAAAACTAATACCTTCGAAAGAAGTTTCTATAAAAGTTGTATTTGCGGTTGTAAGTAATTTATCAAATGAGGAGTTTATTGGAATTTCTGAATACTGTTCAAAGAGTATGAAGCTATTCTTCCCAATTGTTGATCGAGATTTTGACCTTACAAGGATTGCATCTATTCCATTTACGGATTATGTAAGAAAACCCTATTTAACAAGTATTATTGCCAAACGTGTGTTACATGATGTGTCGAGCAACGAAGAAGAATTAATTGCTAAAAATGACTCGATGCAACAAGCTATCTTTGATATGAAAATGAAAGCAGAACAAGATTCTTTAACAGGGCTTTTAAATCGTGCTGAATTTGAGAATAAAGTGAATAACTATTTTTCAACCAGTGTTAATTCTCCTGGAATCTTTATTATGATTGATATCGATAACTTTAAACAATTAAATGATGAATCGGGGCATTTATCAGGAGATAAAGCTTTGATAAGTGTTGCAAATGCTTTAAGAAACTTGTTTCAAGATTCCTTTATTGGTCGACTTGGCGGGGATGAGTTTGCGGTTGTGATTACTCATAATTATGATTCAAATCTTTTGAATAAAAACTTAAGCATTGTATGTCAATCTCTAACTCAGTATAATCACGCCATTGGTGTGACTTGTTCTGCGGGTATTGCCTTTGCGCCATTACAAGGAAATACATTCCAAAAATTATATAAAAATGCGGATATTGCCTTATTACATGCAAAGAATAAAGGCAAAAGTATGTACGTGTTCTTTGAAGATGGGATGGAAACTCCAATCGATGAGAAACTTGAGAAACAAGCATTAAAACTATTAGATAATGCGGATGAATCGATGTTTGTAAGTGATGCAATTACGAGTGAAATTATCTATATAAATGATACCGCATGTTCTTTAATTCACCGAAATAAAAGTGATTGTATTGGAGCACGCTGTTATCAAGTGTTCTGGGATCGTTGTCATAAGTGTGACCGATGTGGGGCTATTGATGGATCAAAAGATAATTTTTATGAAGAGGCAATTCTTTTAAAAGATGGAGTAACTTCTATTCAATTAAAAGCAAAATTAGATAATTGGGACCATAGAAAAGTGAAAGTTCACTTTTTATCGGTTATTAAAAATGATAAAAACGGTTTAAAGTAGAAAGGCATAAATGTATGTTAAATGAAAATTTGATAGTAGAAATATCGAAATTAGAAGATTATGGTGCGGATACAAAAGGAGCAATTGATAGATTTGTTGGTGATAAAGAATTGTATGTTGAATGTGTAAATATGTTTTTAACTGATGAAAAGTTTTCTCAATTGGATTTATATTATAAATCAAAAGATTACGATCATTTGTTTGAGGCTGCTCATTCATTAAAGGGAGTTTCGGGGAATCTTGGTTTAACTCCATTCTATCATGCAGTTTGTAATTTTGTTGAAGTATTACGAAATAAAAAATATGAGAATCTGGATGATTCTTATAAAACAGTCATTACTAAGAAAGCAGAGTTAGTGAATTACCTAAAGGGTTAGCATTCTGCTTTCCTTTTTAGTCAAAAAGGAGTGTGTATTATGAATGAACAAGAATTTTCAACTGAGTTTATTCGATTTTTAAATTCGCTTGAGTATGGAATCATATCTTATTCGGTTAGTAAAACTTCGCTATCTACTATTTTTGTAAATTATTATTTTTTAAAAACAGTAAAACTAGATAAAGAAGTCGTTTTTAAGTCGAGTTTAAAAGATAATTCTTTCTTTTTACTTGAGAATAATTATACAGTAGATAGTATTTGTAAACTCGTTTATAATACGAAATCCCAAGCGGAAGGATATGGGAGTCTTTTGGCAAGTGACGGAACGCAAGTTCCAATTCATTATAAAGCTTTTTCGTTTGAGTATTTTGGCAAAAGGTTAGCTTGTTTTACTTTTGATAATGGTTTATTTCCAAATAATTATACAGGCTTATTCTCGACAATTTTCAATAGTTTAAGTTTAAGTTTCTCCATATTTATTGTTCATAATAAAATCCCTAAGTTTGTTTTTGCAAATGATTATTTTTTCAAATTACTAAATGTAACAAGAAATGAATACTTAAAAGATCCGGAAAGAATTAATCAAATGATTGTTAGTCTTGAAGACCAAAAATTGATTAAAGATGCGTGGAAGGATACTATTTTAACTCACAAAACGCAAGAACGTGTTTTTCAATTACACTTGTTCAACCAAGAACCCATATGGATTCAACAGAAGTTTATTGTAAAAAAAACCGATGATGGTGATGATTATTATTTTATCTCTTTTGTGTCCGATATTACTGAGAGGAAAAAACAAGAAGAGAAAGAAAGAATTATTTTTGAACAGCAAACTCTCGTTTTGAAAGAGTTAAAAGTAGATATTCTCGAATGGTATCCTTTGAAACAAAAAGCTATTCTTGTATCTGACTTTACGAATTATTATGTTCACCGAGTAAATGATAATTTTTTAAGTTATACAAATGTTGTTTTAGATAATGTAGACCCATTGGATCAGGATATCACTTTAGAGTTTATGCAACTTATGGAGCTTAAAACTCCAAGGATTGAAAGAGATATTCGCTTTAAAATGTTAGATGGAAGTTATCAATCCACGAGGGTTTTATTTATTCTTGTGAATAATACGTTCTATCGAGGAATTTATATAAATATTCAAAGTCAAAAGGAAACGGAATTAAAGTTATCTTCGGTATTAGATGCAATTCCTGGGGGAGTAGCTATTTATAAAGTTATGAATCAAGGAGGCATTGAGTCGCTCTATTTTAGTGATGGGGTTCCGAAATTAACAGGTAGAACAAAAGAAGAATATGAAGAATGGATTAAAGATGGCCTGTATAATAATACAATTTTTGGGGAGGATTTAGAAAAAACAAAAAGAATTGTTTCAGATTGTAGCAAGAATGAAAAAGATATTCATGTTCTTTATCGTTTAATCCATAAGTCGGGATACCCTGTATGGATTCAATTTCAAGCGAAAAAGATATCTGAAGAAAAAGATTATAAGATTTACTATGGAGTATATTTGCTTCCATCGGAGGAAGCTATGCTTTACCGAGGGATTCTCGATGATTCGATGGTATCTGTCTTTGTTGCGGATAAAGAAACTTTTAAGATTCTTTATGTTAATAATGCTTGGAAAAAAATGTATCGTTATCCAAAAACGGAGACTTGCGTAGGACATCATATATCTGAGTTCATTCCGAATTCTACGAGAGTGATTACAAAAGATGTTGTAAAGACATTAAAAAAAGATGTATTTGATGAAAAAGATTTAGTGCTATTTAACTCCGAATACTATCATTTATATACGAGAGCGGTTACGTGGAATGGTGTAGAATCCTTCATTGTATATTCTGTGAATCAAACGGAAGTAGTAAAGAGTAAAAAGGAGTTTGAAAAACTCACGAATGAAGTTCCTACGGGAATTGGTATTTTTCATATTAGCAATCATATATTAAACTATGATTTTTTAAATGATTTCTTTTTGAATATGTTTGCTCCCGAATTAAGAAATCGTTTCTCCTTACCGATTGATTACGTTTATAAAGAGGACCATAAATTGATTCTTAAAACGATGGAATCACTTGAGAGCAATCAAGATGATTGTGATATTATTATTCGAACAATTCCCATTAATGGTGAAACCCATTGGTTTCGTATATTAGGTCGGGTTATTAATCGGACGAACGAACGAATTGATATTTATTGTGCATTTACCTCAATTGATGAATTGAAAAATATTCAAAATAAACTTGAAAATACGAAGTTTATGTTAGCTTCGTCGATACAGAGTGCGAATATTAAAGTATGGGAATATAACCCTATAACTCGTGAGTTCTTTGATCCTATAAATGATACAAGTTATGTAATGATTTAACTAATTATATCGTTTTAGAAGGAAATGAACATTCGAATTTAAAAGAAGTATTGTTTCAATTTATTCAAGCAATCGAAGAAAAACGTGTGAGTGGACAACATGATTTTTGTTTGAAAAATAACATTACTAAAGAAATTTCTTGGGAACGAATTATTCTTAACCCCATATTTCATAATGGGGAATTAGATTCAATCATTGGTACCTCTATCAATATAACGGAAGAAAAGAATAAAGAACAATTGTATATGCAATTGGTTTTACAAATGAAAGAGCGAGATGTATCCTCACTTGTTTCGAAAGGGTATTTTAATATTACCAAAGATAAAGTAGAATATTTTGTTAATAAGAAAAATCGGGGATTACCCGATATGGGAGTCCTTACGTATTCAGAACTTATTAATAAACTTGTATATATAAATAAAAATAGTTACAAAAACTTTGAAAATAAGTTTAAAAGAGAAAATCTATTAGAAGAATTTTACAAGAATCATAATGAAGGAAATTTTGAATCTACAAGATATTTAAAAAATAATAATTTTGCTTGGGTAGATACCGTTTATTCTTTATTAGAAGAACCAACAACTAAAGATGTATTCATGTTTATGTATACCTATGATATCACTGAAAAGGTTCTAGAGAGTCGTATTACGGACCGTATTGGTGAAATGGAGTATGATAATATAGGAATTATTGATGTATTGACGGAAAAGTTTACTTTAAGAGTGATTCGTAATGATAAAGATGTTTTAATCAAAAAGATTAAAAATTATGATATATTCTTAAAAAAGATTATTGAAGAAAGAGCATTGCCTGAAGATTGTGAAACAATCTATGCAAATATTAATTTCTTAAAAGTTAATAAACAACTAGAAAAAGAAAAAGTATATTCATACGCATATTTTATTTTTCTAAATGGGAAAAAAATACGGAAGAAAATTCAATTTTGCTACTTGGATGATGAAAAAAATCAGATATTATTTTTCCTTAGTGATATTACTGTTATCTATATGAAAGAACAACAACAGTTACAAGACTTAGAAAATGCGTTAATTCAAGCTAAGAAAGCGGATGTTGCGAAATCGGAGTTTATATCTAGAATGAGTCATGATTTAAGAACACCACTAAATGTTATTATTGGTTTATCTCAACTTGGGCAAAATGAATTGAATCAACCCGAAGAAGTAAAGAAGACCCTTCAACAAATCAATGTTTCTACTATCTATTTATTGGGAATTGTGAATGATTGCTTAGATTTGGAAAGAATTAACTTAGGTAAAATGGAACTTCATTATAGTGTTTACTCTTTTCATGAATATATTAATGATATGAATGCTTTAATTAAACCTTAGTGTATGGAAAAGAACTTAGAATTTATTATATCTAATTATACGCCTTTTGAACGAATCTATGTAGATAAGGTAAGACTTAATCAAATCTTTTATAATCTATTATCAAATTCGATTAAGTTTACAAAACCTGGTGGACGAATCGAAATGTTCTTTGATGATTTTCACGATTTGGGTAAGAACATCTCTTTTCGTGGAGTGGTAAGAGATAATGAAAAAGGGATGACGAAAGACTTCCAAAAACGTATGTTTGACGCCTTTTCGCAAGAGGATATTCCTACAAATTGTGAGAATACGGGTACAGGGTTAGGACTTACAATTGTGAAAAGACTGGTTGATTTATTTCATGCGAAGCTTACTTTTACAAGTAAAGTGGATGTTGGAACTACCTTTTATATAGAGTTTGTGCTTCCAAAGATTCAAACATTAGATTTACCTAAGGAATTTGTTATTACTAAGGAAGTACTAAAGTCATTTAATAAAAAAAGAGTATTACTTGTGGAGGATCATCCGTTAAATATTATAATTACTGAAAAGATACTTATAAATCTTGGAATTAAAGTCACAAAAGCTATGAATGGAAAAGAAGGACTCGATTGCTTTGCGACTTCGAGTGTGAATTATTTTGATTTAATTATTATGGACATTCGAATGCCATTACTCGATGGCTAAGAAGCTACAAAAGCCATCCGTCAATTAAATCGAAGTGATGCTTTGACAACACCAATTATTGCAATGAGTGCAAATACATCGAATGATGATAGAGAAAAAGCTTATAAAGCAGGTATAAATGATTATCTTGTAAAGCCTTTGGAAATTACTGAATTAGAAAGAACACTGGCAAAATTATTTTATAAACCTAGAAAGGAGTTTAAATGATAGTTGATTGGATGGGTCTTATGGATGCACTATCATATGCATTAGATGAAGTAGAAAATGAGGTTGTTGGAATTACGAAAGGACATGGAAAACGTGTTGCTTTATTTTCGACGATTGCGGGGAGAAATCTGGAATTATCAAAAGAGGATTTAGTCGATTTAGCCGTATTATCGATTCTTCATGATAATGCTTTAACTCAATTTGTCTATGAAAAGTCTATGGACTCTACAAAGAAATTAGGGCAACATTGTATTTATGGGGAAACCAATGTTTTTAATTTCCCTTTATATTCAAGACACCCGAACGCTATCTTGTTTCATCATGAAAACTATAATGGGAAAGGAATGTTTTTAACAGCAATTGAGAATCAATCTTTATTTTCTCAATTAATTCATTTTGGTGACATCCTTGATTTACAAAACTTCTTTCTAGCAACAAATAATAAGACATATAAGGAATTATTACTTTATTTGGATAAAACGAAAAATGTGCTCTATAGTGGAACAATAATTGAGGCATTTCTTAAAACTGTAGATGAGGAAATGTTTCATAAAATACGAAACGGTAATGTGGATGAACTCTTAAATGAGGTTGTTGGAAGCCCAATGCGAGATTTTTCCTTTAGTGAAATAAAGTATGTGGTTGACTTATTTGCGAAGATTATCGACTTCAAGTCCGAGTTTACGAAGAATCATTCTCTAGGAGTTGCTAGAAAAGCATATGAGATGGGGAAATTCTATTCATTCCCAGAAGAAAAATGTGAAAGATTGTATGTTGCGGGGGCATTTCACGACATAGGAAAGATGGCGATTCATAATAAAATATTAGAAAAACTAGATAAATTATCTACTGATGAATTCAGTAAAATGAAGAATCACGCATATTATACTTATGAAACATTAAAACCTATTAATGGTTTTAGTGATATTTGCGAATGGGCGAGTTATCATCATGAGAAATTAAATGGAAAAGGTTATCCTTTTGGAAAAACGGATAAGGATTTATCTTTTGAAGATAGACTTATGGCGGTACTAGATATCTTTCAAGCATTAACAGAAAGTAGACCTTATAAAAAGGGATTATCTCCTCTTGCTGCGAGTGCGATTATGGATAAAATGGTCCATAATTACGAAATTGATAAGAACATTAAAGAAGATGTAATTGCAAGATTTAGTGAATAACCTTTAGGCTACAAACGAGTGCGTTTGTAGTTTTTTATTTATTTATAGTTTAATAGTTGACAAACTATTCAACTAATGGTATAATATTTGCGATGGAGGAAATTATGAACAAAATAGGGATTGAAAGTATTGTAAAAAGATTGCCGGATGAAGAAATGCTTTTTGATGTTGCGGATTTATTTAAAGTGTTAGGGGACTCAACCAGAACAAAGATTCTTGCGGTATTAGAACAAGAAGCTCTTTGTGTAAATGATATTTGTAGTTGTGTAGAAATGACAAAATCAGCAGTTTCTCATCAATTAAGAATTCTGAGAGATTCGAAACTGGTTAAATCAAAAAAAATAGGAAAAGCTGTGATGTATTCGTTTGATGACGATCATATCTCTGAAATATTTCGCTGTGCGTTAGACCACGTACTAGAAAAACATTAAATTATATATTTTTGAAAGGAATATTATATGAAACAAAGTTTTCAATTAGAGGATTTAGATTGTGCTATTTGTGCCAATAAAATGGAGGAGAGTATTAAAAAGATTCCAGGTGTAGTCAATTGTTCGGTTAGTTTTATTATGCAAAAATTAACAATTGAAACAATTGACGAGAATACTGGTGACATTATGGATAAAGTAATTAAGGTTTGTCATAAAGTAGAACCAGATTGTACAATTATTCGTTAGGTGTTTTATGACAAAAAAACAAAAGAAACAATTAATAAGAATTCTAATTGCATTAATTCTTTATGTAGTAGTTATTGTTGTTGATCATATCGTTGACTTTAAGTCTTTGGGCGGTGTTATTTTGCCCCTTTGCCTATATGGCGCTATTTACCTTTTTATTTCTTATGATGTAATAATCAAATCACTTCGAAATATATTTCATGGTGAGATTTTTGATGAATTTTTTTTGATGTCGATTGCAACACTAGGTGCTTTTGCGATAGGACAGTATCCCGAAGGACTTGCGGTTATGATTTTTTATCAAGTAGGAGAATGGTTTCAAAATTATGCGGTTGCCAAATCTCGAAAGTCAATTTCGGAATTGATGGATATAAGGCCAGATTTTGCAAATAAATTAAATGATGATGGATCCTATGTGAAAGTGGACCCTAGTGACGTTTTGATTGGTGATAAAATCATCGTAAAACCAGGAGAAAAGATTCCTTTAGATGGAGTTGTTGTTAAAGGAAACTCTTTGATTGATTCAAAGGCTTTAACAGGGGAATCCTTACCACAAGATATAGAATGTGGAATGAGCGTAATGAATGGTACGATTAATTTAACTCAAACACTTGTTATAGAGGTAAAGAAAGTATTCGGTGATTCAACAGTTTCAAAGATTTTAAATTTAGTAGAAAATGCTTCCAGTGCAAAGTCGAAATCAGAAAATTTTATCACAACATTTTCAAAATATTATACACCGATTGTCGTAATATGTGCTTTTTTACTTGCAATCATACCATCAATTATTACAAATGATTGGTCTGTTTGGATTTATCGTTCTCTTAGTTTCTTAGTTGTTTCTTGTCCTTGTGCACTTGTGATTTCGATTCCTCTTTCTTTTTTTGCGGGAATAGGAGCTGCATCGAAAAAAGGCATTTTGATTAAAGGTGCCAATTATGTAGAAAAGATGTCTTTAGCAAATCAATTTGTATTTGATAAGACTGGAACTTTGACAAAGGGAAATTTTGTTGTTACGTTGGTTGAACCAATAGAAAAAAGAGAGGAAATCCTTCGGTTTGCTTGTACTGCGGAACAAGGGTTGAATCATCCGATTGCACAATCGATTCGAAATAGTTATTCAGGCAAAATCAATCCCGCAACAAGGGTGGAAGATGTTCCTGGTAAAGGGGTTGTTGCCTATAGTTGTGATACAATACTTTGTGGTAATGAGAAACTAATGGAACAATATCATATTCCTTTTGAAAAATATCAAGAGGTTGGAACCGTTGTGTATGTTGCGGTGAATAATGAATTTCTAGGAGTAATCCTTATCAATGATGAAATTAAGGAATCCGCTATCGAAACAATTGCATATTTAACTCAAAAAGGTATTCAAACAACTATGTTAACTGGAGATAATGAACAAATTGCTAAAGACGTTAGTAGAAAACTTGGAATCAGTGATTATAAAGCATCGTTACTTCCAAATGATAAAGTAGAAATACTTTCTAATATTTTAAAGAATAAAGGGAAGAAGGACGTTGTTTGTTTTGTCGGAGATGGTATTAATGATGCTCCGGTGTTAATGCAAGCTGATATTGGTATTGCTATGGGTGGTTTAGGCAGTGATGCCGCAATCGAAGCCTCCGATATTGTTTTGATGAAAGATGATTTGAGCAAAATTGCAGTCGCTAAAAGAATATGTAATAAAACGATGACAATAGTTTATGAGAATATCTATTTTGCCATTGGAGTTAAACTTATTATTTTACTTCTTTCTTCAATTGGTTATGGTAATTTATGGCTTGCGGTATTTGCGGATGTGGGTGTAAGTGTGATTGCAATTTTGAATGCAATGAGGGCTTTGAAAATAAAATAGTTAATATAACGAATTCATCAACTTAATTTGTTATAATATAATCAAAGGGAAAGAAGGATGAATATGGCAAAAATAGATTTTTCAAGGATAATTGATGATAAATTTCGATACTACTTCCAAATGGTTTGCATACCATTTGTGCTTTCTGTTATCTCATTTTTAATGTTTATCATAAACTGGATATCCGGGGATACTATGTTAATGTATGCAACATTACTATTTTCAATAAGTAGTATCGTTGTTATGTTTCTTGCTTATTTCTTTAAGAATAAAATCTATTTGTCACTTATATTATTTTCAATAAATATTCTTGCTCTATTTACATATTTTATTATTACAAGTGGCAAAGGTGGTTTTTCTCCTACATGGATTTTAATGCTTCCAAGTTGTGGGTTACTCCTTTATGGTTTAAAATGGGGCTCTATTTTAAATGCTGTTATGTATCTTATATTAATATTTTTCTTTTGGACACCTATAGGAAATTCTTTATTACAATACGATTATACGAATACATTTCTTATACGTTTTCCTATTGTTTATTTAGCTTTCTTTGGAATTGGATTATTATTTGAATTGTTACGTTTAATAACAAATAGAGAACGTATGAAAGTTCAAAAGAAGTTTGAAGAATTATCTACAAGAGATTATTTAACTAAATTATTAAATCGATTTCAATTCCAGATTGATATTGAGAAACTAATCAGTGAAAAAAGACATTTTTGTATAATTATGTTTGACATGGATGGCTTTAAATCAATTAATGATCATTATGGACATTCAATGGGTGATGAAGTATTAATAAAAGTTGCGAATGTCTTATTTAACATTCGAAAGGAAGAGACTTTTTATCGTTGGGGAGGGGATGAATTTATTGTTTTAACGAAACCTATGACACAAACGGAATTAAAAAGTTATGCTAAGAGTGTTCAGGAAGCAATTGCTAGTTTAAAGTTTTCTGATGAAGATTTAGTGATTCATTTATCGATGGGATGTAAGGTTATTAATGATGAAAATATTACAAAAGAACAAGTGGTTGATATTGTCGATAAGGCTTTATATTATTCCAAAGAGAATGGTAAAAACTGTATCACTTGTTTAGATAATGTTGATTAGATGTAATGAAAATACTTTTTAAACCAAGTCGTTTATGAAGTATTTTTTTACTCAATTGAGTGTTTTGTTTGATACTTTTATTATTTGGAAAGGAAAAATATGAATATTGATATATTAAGTTTTATTGAAAGCCTTTCAGGTGCTTTAGATGAATTAGAGAATAACATTATTCCAACAAGGAAGGACCATAGCAAAAGAATAGCATATTTTGCTTGTTTTATAGGTTCAGAGTTGGGCCTAAATCCAATGGATTTAATGGATTTATCCATATTGGCCTTTGTTCATGATAATGGTTATGCTCAATATAACTATGAAGAAAGTAAAAATCATATTAAAGATGATAAGTTACATTGTATATATGGTGAAAAGAATATTACTCGTTTTCCTTTGAAACATATTCATTTAAATTCTATATTATATCACCATGAAAATTATGATGGTAGTGGATATTTTCATAAAAAAGGAGAAGATATTCCATTATTTTCTCAATTACTTCGTTTTAGTGATTTGATTGAAGAAAAAGGGTTCTTTATTCCATCTTCGACGTATGAGTATGCTTTTTTTGTAGATTCATTAAAAAAGATGAGAAATAAGGAAGTTTCAAAGAAAATTATTGGTCTATTTTTGAAAAAAATGACAGAAACAAATTTTTACTTGTTACAACATTCTTCGAGTGATTTATTGTTTCGAGGTATATCGAAACAAATGGAAGAAAAAATGTTGTTCCAAACAGTTCGAAATGTTGTAAATATTTATGCGAATTTGATTGATTATGCTTTGAACAATTTTAAATTCCATTCCTTAAATGTGGCACAAAAGGCTTTTCGAATGGGGAGATTCTACCATTTAAGCTCTTTAGATTGTGAACTACTTTATATTGCGGGGTCTCTCTATCATATAAATGAAATATTCACTTTGAATAATAATTTAGATTGTATAGAAAAAATAAAATTGATTAATGAGCAAAATGAAATTATGTTTTCAAACCTTGATGGTTTTCAAAAATTAGTGGAATGGTTAAAAAGACCTACTACGATAAATCCTTTATTTGCAACGGAAGAATCAAGCAACTATTGTTTTGAAAATCGATTATTAGTTGTTTTAGATGCTTATCAAAATTTACTCGATTCTACGAGTAAATCGAGTATCATTGATAATTCTTTTGTTAAGCAATCGATGGAACAAATAGCGCTTCAAAAGGAAGTTGATGAAAAGATTACTAGAGATGTTTTAAAATATCCTTTTTCAAAAAAATTAAGCATATAAATATATTTTCTATTTACTCGATTTTTAAATATATTAAGTGTAATATATTATTAGAAGGTGATGTTATGAATTGTTTATCTTTAAAAAAGAATAATAAGTTTTTTTGGCTGTATATTATTTTAGGTGTTTTATGCATTTTTTCTTGCATTCTCTTTATGCCTGTTTGGGATGGTCTTGATTGGGCATTTTGGAGTGATTGGGGAAGTGTTGTTTTAAACTTAGTTTTAGCAGTGTTTTTAATTTTGTATTTAAGTTTATATTTAATCAGGAAGATTAAGAAAGTTACAAATACTACTTTAAAGATTTTATTTGTAGTTGAGTTTACAATTGTATCTCTAATTGCTCTATATTTAATATTAGGGCACTGGATACCGGAACTAAACATTATTCCCGTCAATGGATGTTGTGCCACGATTGGATTAACTTTATGGATTCAAGGTGTTATCGGTGTATTTTCAGCTTATTTTTATCAAAGAAATATGAAACAGCCTTATCCTATTGTATGGCTATGTATTTCCATTATTCTCGTTTCGTTAGGCATTAGTATGCTTGTGAAACCTTTTATATCGGATATAGCATTATTATGGATTGTTTGTTGTGGCTTTTTCATATCTGGAATTAGTTTTTTAATATATGGGATTTATTCTCAACCACGTAAAACAAATTAGAATTGCTAGGTTTTCTTAGTAATTCTATTTTTCTCTTAAAAGGAGGCAAATATATGGTTAAACAAAAAATAAAAATTGAAGGGATGACTTGTAGTGCTTGTAGTTCATCCATTGAAAAAGTTGTAAAGAAATTAAAGGGGGTTACATTCGCAAGTGTTAATTTAATGGATAAGACACTTATATGTCGGTTTGATGAAAAAGTTGTGTCTCTTGATGATATATACCTTGCAATCGTGGAATGTGGTTTTAACCCCATAAAAGAAGATGTCAAGAAAGATATAAAAAAGCCTTATTCTTTTGAACTCTTTCGAGTAATATCGAATGGAGTGTTGTCACTTATAATCTTTTATTTAGCGATGGGACCTATGTGGAATCTACCACTTCCTGGGATTTTAAAAAGTGATAAGTATTTCAGCATAAATGCGTTTCTCCAATGTCTTTTATGTCTTGTTGGTATTTTTATAAATATAAAATATTTTATTCGGGGAGCAAACCATTTATTTCATCATTCAAGTAATATGGATACACTTGTATCGATTGGTTCGGGTGCCTCGTTCATTTATAGTTTGATTTCTTGCTTCCTTATTATATACAATTCAATCAATTTAAATACCCAAATGATCAACTCTTTATTTCATCATTTGTATTTCGATTCCGCAATAATGATTCTATTTTTTGTATCCATTGGGAAGTATTTAGAAGGGGTTGCTGAAACGAAAACATTGGATGCGATCGCTGGATTAAGGAAACTATCACCTAATGAAGCGATTCAAATTATTGATGGTAAGCAGGTGAAAGTATCTACGAAGGACTTAAAAGTTGGAGACCACGTGCTTTTTCGACCGGGTGATAATTTTTGTTCAGATGGAATAGTTCTTGAGGGAAATTCGTTTGTAAATGAGGCCTCACTTACTGGAGAAAGTGTTCCGGTATTAAAGAAAGAAAAGGACCTAGTCTATTGTGGAACCAGTAATGTGGATGGTTCTCTACTTGTTGAAGTAACAAAGAATCCATCGGATACGCTCCTTTCTAAGATTATTCAACTAGTAGAAGAAGCATCGGTATCAAAAGCACCTATTTCTAAATTAGTAGATAAAGTAAGTCGAGTGTTTGTTCCTATTGTACTTTCGATTAGTCTTCTTACTTTTATTGTTTGGATGATTATTTCAAAGGATTTTTACACATCTTTCAAGTATGCCATAAGTGTTGTTGTAATTTCTTGTCCTTGTGCACTAGGGCTGGCAACTCCGGTTGCTATTACGGTTTCTATGGGTGCTTGTAGTAAGAAAGGAATTCTTATCAAGGATTATTCTTCACTTGAAAAAATAAATCAAGTGACTACTTTTGTATTTGATAAAACAGGTACTTTAACAAAAGGAAATATGGTTGTTGAAAAGATAATTTATTTGAATGAATCAGAAGAAAAAATTAATTCCATTCTATATTCATTAGAATGGGGAAGTAATCACCCAATTGCGAAAGCAATTACGGATCGATTCGAAAAGATGCAAATTGAACATGTACGTTGTAGTGATTTTTTAAATGTTCAAGGAATGGGTGTTGAAGGATGTATCTTTGAAAAAATTTATTACTTAGGGAATTCTTCTTTTATCAAACAACATTTAAAGAATGATTTATACTTTCCTAATACTGGGGATTATATAGGTACCATTCTTTATCTTGCGAATGATGAAGAACTCATTGCGATGGTATTTATTAATGATGAATTAAACCCTACGAGCGTTCAAACGGTTCATTCATTAAAGAAGATACATAAGAATGTTGCTATGATTACAGGGGATAATAAACTTGTCGCAGATGATGTGGGAAAGAAACTTGGAATTGATGAGATTTACTCGGAAGTATTGCCACAAGAAAAATATTCAATTATCAAAAAGCTTCAATCCAATCATGAAGTTGTTGCATTTGTCGGAGATGGAATTAATGATTCGGTAGCACTCAGTGCTTCCGATGTTGGGATTGCGGTGGGCAAAGCAAATGATATTGCCTTAGATTCTTCTGGTATTATTCTTTTAAATAATAATTTGGAAGATATTTT
Source organism: uncultured Staphylococcaceae bacterium (assembly GCA_964474685.1). Classification (GTDB taxonomy): domain Bacteria; phylum Bacillota_I; class Bacilli_A; order ML615J-28; family CAG-313; genus UBA1737. The sequence goes on from CAYYTE010000004.1 coordinate 40,299, forward strand.
GTATGTAAAAAAAGTGAGTAAATTGACCCTTGGAAATATCAAGCAAAACTTATTTTGGGCACTCATTTATAATATTTGTGCGATTCCTATTGCAAGTGGGGTTTTATCTAGTTTAGGAATTCAATTGAATCCTATGATTGGTGCTTTTTGTATGAGTTTAAGTAGTTTATTTGTGGTAGGTAATGCGCTTCGAATGAAAATTAAATATAATAAGATGTAGATAGGAGGTTACTATGGAATTTTATATTAAAGATATGATGTGTGAAGGCTGTGTAAAACGGGTGACCAAGGCCCTTATTGGAATTGGTTGTGAGAATGTTTTTGTAGATTTAAAAACGAAAAAAGTCACAATAACAAATTCGTTAGATAGTAGTGTTTTAAAAAATGCTATCGATAAATTAGGTTTTACTTATAGTGAAAAATAGGAGGTAAATGGTATATGCAAAAATCGACTGTATATTTTACAAGTAAACTTGATTCTAGTAAGTTAGTAGAACTTTATAAACTACTGGATAAACCATTGAAACAAAAGATTGCGGTGAAACTTCATTCTGGAGAAGTCGGAAATCAAAACTTTTTAAAACCTGAGTTTTGGCGTCCTTTAGTTGATGCTGTAGGTGGAACTGTAGTCGAATGTAATACGGCTTATGATGGAGAAAGAAATACTACAAAAAAACATTTAGAAACGCTGGATAAACATAATTGGACGAAGTATTTCAAGGTAGATTTATTAGATGCGGAAGGACCTGATTTAGAACTATCGATTCCTAGTGGTTTAACAATTCAAAAGAATTATGTTGGGAAAGATTTAGTGAATTATGATTCAATGCTTGTTTTAACTCATTTTAAAGGTCATCCTATGGGTGGATTTGGTGGAAGTATTAAAAATATTAGTATTGGTCTTGCCTCTAGTTATGGTAAAGCATATATTCATGGAGCTGGGGATGTAGAAAAAATTTGGACTGCCGATCATGATTCATTTTTATCCTCAATGGCAGACGCCGCAAGTAGTATTGTACATTTTTTTAAAGGTAATATGGTATTTATAAATGTTATGAAGAATCTAAGTGTTGATTGTGATTGTTGTAGTGTTGCGGAAGACCCTTGTATGAAAGATATTGGAATTGCCGCTTCCTTAGATCCTGTTGCATTAGACCAAGCTTGTATTGATTTGGTGTATGCTTCGAAGGATATAGGGAGAGATCACTTTGTTGAAAGAGTGGAATCGAGGAACGGTCTTTTTACGCTTGCTTGTGCGGAAAAGTTAGGGTATGGGTCGAGAGATTATGTTTTAAAAAATATTGATTAAAATGGTAAATATAAAAGCGTTTTAATTGAAAATCATTATCAATAAGTATATAATATATATGTAAATCGATGATTTGCAGAATGGAGAATAAAAATATGAAATATAAATGCTTAGTATGTGGACAAGTATTTGAAGTAAAAGAAGGTGCACAACCAGTTTGTCCTGTATGCCATGCAACAGGTGATAAGGTTGTTCCTTATGTAGAAGAAGGATTAACTTGGGCAGATGAACATCATATTGGTGTTGCTAAAGGCTTAGATGAGGAAGTTGTTTCTGGATTAAAGAATCATTTCCAAGGCGAATGCTCTGAAGTTGGTATGTATCTTGCTATGGCTCGTCAAGCTTTCCGTGAAGGTTATCCTGAAGTAGGAGTTGTATTAGAACAAATTGCGAAAGAGGAATCTGAGCATGCAGCTCGTTTCCAAGAAATGTTAGGAGATTTATTAAGTGACTCTACAAAAGCAAATCTTGAAAAGATGTTAGCTGGAGAAAATGGAGCTTGTAAATCAAAATTTGCTATTGCTAAAAAAGCAAAAGCATTAGGATATGATGCTATTCACGATTCTGTTCATGAAATGTGCAAAGATGAAGCACGTCATGGCAAGGCTCTAGAGGCATTACTAAAACGCTATTTTAAATAGTATTGAGTGAATTTTTCCGTTATGACTAAAAGAAATACCATTCAAAAAGAATTTGTTCGCGCGTATATGATACAGTCTCATGTTCATCCCACGGCATTTGATATTCTTAATGATGCTGTTTCTAAAAATATGAAAATCGGACTAACATCCGTTTATCGTATTTTAAATGATATGGTTGAGAAGAAGGAATTGATAGGGCTAACTACCTCGGATGGACTTGTCCATTTCGACTGGTTTGCTCATGTTCATGCTCACTTTATCTGTGAAAAATGTCATAAGATTATAGACCTTCCCGCAAATCAAAATCAGTTATTAGAAAATATAGTGGGTACTGGTAATGAT
>CAYYTE010000005.1:0-41154 GCA_964474685.1 uncultured Staphylococcaceae bacterium
GCGGGAATTATGTGGATGAACCAATTAAAAAAATACTCCATAAAAGTATCTTTTATGAAGTTTATTCTTATAGGATTAATGGTAGCAATCCCAACTCTATTTATAGCTGGATTCATTCTCTTATTCATATAAAAGCCTCTTAGAAAACTAAGAGGCTTTTGTTCATATAATGTAATTTATTCCACTTGATCATTAAATTTAGCAATTAATTTAAGGTTTTTTGCTGGCATAGTTTCTTCAACAAATGGTTTATCAGGATAATCATAATAAAACCAACCTAAAAATTGACTATCCACTTTTACTGGTTGATCAGGTAGAACAATTGGTTTATTCTTTCCCATTCTTTGTGTACAAAAAATAGTGTCTTTGAATAAATAGTAACGAATTTGATATTTTTTCACAATCAAATAGATGATTAACGCAATCCATGGAGAAAAGCAAAAAATACCAATTATCACTTCTTGTATAATTAACTCCGTAGATGGAGTATCTATATCCGTTGCTACAAAAGCTAACATTTCTGCACCTACTTCCATATTCGAAAAAGCAAAGATTCCGAACATGAAAAAAGAAAATACAGAGATTAATAAACTTAATTTTAATATATTTTTCATTATAATACCGTCCTTTACGAATTATCTCGCCTATATAGGTGAGTTAAATAATTAATTGTTGTTTCTACCGAAGTAGTAAGACAAGACGACTTCATTCGCCATTGCCAATTGTTTTGACTTGTAGATGGTTCATTAATTCTTGCTTCTAGACCAAGGTTCAAATAATCTTGCATAGGAATAATGGCAATCTTACAAACACTTGCTAGTGCTAAGCGAATCAACGGATAAACTAAATCATCCGAATCTTTCTCGTTAACATATTCTCTACAAAAATCTCTTTCAAAGTCCCCGATACTACTTATCCAAGCTTTTAATGGTAAGTTATCGTGAGTTCCTGTATAAACCACTTCGTTATACTTGTAATTATGGGGAAGATACGTGGAATCACCGTTCGGATCAAAAGCAAACTCGAGTACCTTCATTCCGGGAAAGCCCGTATCATCCAAAAGTTTTTGTACTTCAGGAGTTAAAAAACCTAAGTTTTCAGCAATAATCGGTAAGTCTTTTAATTCACTTTTCATTTGATTAAAGAGTTCTATTCCCGGTCCCTTTACCCATTTACCGTTTACAGCATCCTTAGCAGGATATGGAATTTGATAATAAGCCTCAAATCCTCTAAAATGGTCAATTCGAATAATATTAAATAGTTGTAATGAATTTTTCATTCTTTGAACCCACCAATTAAAGTTTTCTTTTTGGTGATTCTCATAATCATAAATTGGATTTCCCCATAATTGCCCTAATTTAGCAAAAGCATCCGGTGGACACCCAGCAACAACATAAGGAGTAAAATCCGAATTTAATTTCCAATTCATAGGGTGAGCCCAGACATCGCTAGAGTCCATTGATACATAGATAGGTAAATCACCAATAATTTCCACATTCAACGAATTAGCATACTCTTTCATCTTGTTCCATTGTTGATAAAACATAAATTGAACGAAACACCAAAACGAAATATCTTCTTGATGATTTTTCTCAAACTCACATAAACAAGAATACTCTCTGGTTTTATAAAGAATCGGCCATTCTAACCAAGAAACATTATCGAAAGATTCCTTAATGCTCATAAACAAGGCATAATCATGTAACCAAATGGATTGAGAACAAAAATCCTTAAATTCTTTAGGAATATTTCGATTAAAAAATGCACTTGAAGCCTTACGTAACACTGAAAACCAATGATTATACAAAAAAGCATAATCAATATTATCTACTTCTTTTTTTAAGATATCAACATCACTAGATTGAATTAATCCTTGATTAATTAAATCATCTAAATCGATAAAATAAGGGTTCCCCGCAAACGCACTAAAAGATTGATAAGGGGAATCTTTATATGAAGTAGGACCTATCGGTAATACTTGCCAAAAAGACTGATGAGTTTTATTTAAAAACCGTATAAATTCATTACAATGATGTCCTAATGTTCCTATTCCATAAGGACCTGGTAATGAAAATATTGGGAATAATATTCCACTTTGTCGCATATTCTTACCTCTATTTTTATATATTATATTATATACTATTTTATTGATTTTATCAAATAGAAGGATTATAAAGATAGAGAAAAAACTACTATTTTGTAATAATGTCTTAATAAGTATTTTTACGACTTTGTCCGAATAGCAATATAAAATTCAAAAAGATACAAAAAATATCAGTGGAGGTGTTTTAATGAGAAAAACTTGTAATAGAACGAGTTTTATTGAAAACAAAAAAGCCCCTTCAAAATATGAAGAAGACTTTATTGATTAATAATTAATGGTTTATTTATTCATTTCACTATCTAGAAAAGACAACTTATCAACAACGGGTAATAATTCAGCAAGATGTTTATAATAATTATCAATGACTTTCTTTCCTTCCACAGTATTTGGAGACCTTCTTAATGTTCTTCTAAGAATTCTTGTATAACCAATTATTTGTGCTTTGTGAGAAATATTATCAAGAATTGCTGAATCTTCTGTGTTAAAGTATAATTTTAAAGATTCATTCCATAAAGCGTGAACTTGCTCATAATTCAATCCTAAAAACCGACCTACTTGTTCTTTTGGTAAGGTTTCTTCATAGCCATAAAATGCATTAAACATAAAAGCAAATTCATAAACAGGATCACCACAACATAATGTGTCCATATCAATTAATAAAAGTTCATTATTTTGTAACATTACATTTTTGGTATGATAATCCCCATGTAACATATGGTAATTATCTGGAACAGAATTAATAAGCAATGCTAATTTATCCCACTCATTTTGTGGTAATTTACCTTTCAAATCAACTACCCAGCCTTTAGCTATGTCATTCATATTTGGTAGTTCACCTGGTTTAACAATCGTTGAGTGAATCTTTTTCAATAGATCAATATACATTTTAATATATTTATGAATATTCTCTGGGTCTTTTGCTATCAACTTGGATATTGATTGGGCATTTAATAATTCAAATACAGAGCCAAATTTATCTCCTACTTTTACAATATCATAGGGAATCGCAGTTGGAATGCCTAAAACAAAGGCTTTACGAGCTAATTCACGTTCATTTTGAATATCACTTAAACTATTGATATTCGAATATACTTTAATAATCGTTTCAGGGTCTAGGCGATATACCGTACCATTTGCTCCCGCACCTATCACCTCACAACCTTCAACACTTAATTCACGATATGCTTTTTCTATATTAATGATTTCTGTAAATCCCGTCATCTCAAATACTTCATATACAGCAGAAGATACATTAATAAGTTTGAGAAATTTTGCTTTCTTTTGAAGACGCAATAATACTCTTAGCCCCGCACTGGAAATATAATCTAACTTACTACAATCAATTACAACACTCTCGGGTTGGTTATTTTCATAGAGTTCATCAATTTCTTTTTCAATAATAGGTGCATTATTTGAATCAACATGACCTTCTAAATGAATATCTAATATTTTATTTTCACATGTTCCTTGAATCATTTCATTATACATCTCTGTTAGATTTACATTTTCTTTATTATAGTTAAGATATTTTTTCCTTCTTTATATTCATAGGAAATTGCATCCATACTTTTTTTAACAATATAGATTCCTAATCCTCCAGCAATTCTTTTATCCGCACTTTGAGTAATATCTGGTTCCTTAGACTCTAAAGGATTAAAGGGAGTACCATTATCAATAAAAGTAATAATAACTGCTAAGGGATTTTCTGCAATCTCAACTCGAACAGTAGCAGGACCAATTAAAGGGTCATATGCATAGTTTGAAATATTACTGAAAAGTTCATCAATTGCAACATCAATTTGTAATTGAGCCTTCATTGGACATTCTGCTTTTTGTAACTCCGAATCAACAAATTCAGTAACTTTATCAATATTTGATACTTTTGCTTCAATATTTAATTCTTTCATTGTTAAGTATCCTTTCTAAAGCATTTATTTGTTTTCTTTATTCTCTATTTGATTTCCATGATATTGAAAACATAACATAGTAATATCATCAAATTGTGGTGCAACATCAACAAATTTATCAACATCAGTTTGAATTGAATTACATATTTTTTTTACATCTTTGGAAGCATTTTGTTCAAATGCTTTAATCAATCTATCTTCACCATAGAGTTCATTTTGCTCATTGGTTGATTCTGTTACACCATCGGTGTAAACAAATAATAAATCAGAAGGGTTTAAATTGAATTCAAACTTTTTATAGTGTATTCCTTCCATACCTCCTAATACAAACCCAGGTTTCATAGGGAGATAGAACGCTTTTTCATTAAATTTCTTAAGGAGTGGCGGATTATGTCCGGCATTTGAAAATTCCGCATGGCCCGTCAAACAATTAATTTTACAAATCCACGCGGTAACAAACATTTCCGCATCATTTCCTGTACACAGATTGTCATTTGCTTGAGTTAATATTTCATCCACACCAATTCCAGTAGAAGCTAAACTTTTAATAAGAGTTTTTGCCCTCATCATAAACATAGCTCCCGGAATTCCTTTTCCAGATACGTCCGCAACAATTAATACGAGTTCATTTGTCTCTGTAAAATAAAAATCATAGAAATCTCCACCAACTTCTTTGGCAGGATTCATCAAAGCATAAATATCAAAATCTTTTCGATTTGGATATGGTGGGAAAATGGAAGGTAGGGCGGAATGTTGAATCGATTTTGCAAATTCTAATTCTTTATCAATTCGAGCAGCAGCTTCCGCAATATATCTTTTTAAAGTAACTACTGTAGAATTGATATCATCTGATAAAGAAGAAAACTCTTCATTTGTACGAACATCAACTGTAACATCTAAGTTTCCTCCGGTTATTTCAGCAAGACTCGCATTTACTTTTTGAATATTTTTAACAACAAGTGTTTTTATCAAGAAATAGATTAAAATGAATAATCCCACAAAAACCACTAGTTCCATAAAAACCGTAATATAAATTGCTAGGTTCCTCGATAAGTTTGCTTCTTCTACTGGTAGCGCCGCTATAATATAATAGCCTTCCACAATATCATACATACAATAGCATTTATCATTATAAACAGTAGCAAAGAATTTTGTATTCACTGGTAAAGCACCAGAAAATTCCGATTGATTAAAAACATTTCCTTCATAATTTTCTTTTCTACTTACTAAAGACATATTTTTATCAACAATTATTACACAACCTGTAGAACCAATATGGCGATTCTTTGTAATATTCTTTGTTGTTTCCGCAAGATCCTTTTGAAATTGCTCCGCATTATATCCTACTTGAACAAACCCGCCAGCATCTAATGCCACTCCTCCGTATTTACGATAGATAGTAGCATCATAAGTGGTTGGTTGATAACTTTGAACAAATTCCTTTGTACCATTCAGTAATACTAAAAATTCTTTTGATTGACTACCACTTGCCATATCAAAGCCAATAAACGAAGGTTTTGTACTTAGAGAAATAATACCCTTAGTATTTATTATGTCGATTTCAGCAATACCATGTTCTGTTGCATAATTTAGTAACAAATCATTGGTAATTTCTGCTTCCGCATCAATTAGGGTTGCAATCTTTCTAGTAATCGCGATTAAGTTTTTATTGGAAGCATCACTGATATCCGATTTGACATCATTAATGTTTAATTCTAAAACACTATTGGTGTTTGATTTTGCTATACTATTTTGTAAAAATAAAGTAAACGTACTAGTAATTATAATAGCAAAAATCACACACAACAAAAGCCATCCCTGGAACTGTGTGGAAATTGCTCTATCATTTTTCTTTAAAGAGAGTTTTCCTTTCCCAATCAAAGTAATGAACAAAACTGCAAACATAACCGCAAGTCCATTAACTAAAATCATCGGTAAGGAACATTTCACTACAAAATTAAAGGAAGTGATAATGTCATTCATATTTGTAATAAAAATCATTAACATATGTAAAACTTCAGTTACCAAGCCAATTGCTAGGGCATATGGCCAAGATGGAAGTTTATTATCAAACATATATTTTCTTAAAACGGCGCCTATTACACCCGCAAGAATCGTTGATAAAGAACATGCCAAACGAGTATATTCTCCAGCACCCCAGAATACCGCAAACCAACGCTCCACACCCCCGATAACACCCGCAATTAAGCCGGCAGGAGCACCAAACACAAGTCCCGTAATTAATACAGATGCATCACGAGCATTTGCGGTAGCACCACCTAAATCAACACCAAACTCTGTACCTAAGATGGCAAGTATGCCAAAAACTAAACCATAGATAACTTGCTTTATATTTTTTTTAATATTATTAAACTTAGTAAACTTATTTAATAAATAAAAACCAATACTTACGATTACCGGGAATAATGCAAGTAAGGATAATTGTATTACTAATGACATAGTTCCTCCATCCTTAAGGCTTTCATTTGTCGTTTTACCTTATACATGTTTTGATCTGCAAGGGATACAAGTTTTTCTATATCACACATATTCGATGAGAAAGCAACTCCGATTGCTACATCACAAAATAAGGAAGTTTGATTCTTTGATAAATACGTTTCAAACAATTTTTGGGCATCTTTTAACATAGTTTCAGTACAATTCATAAGAATTAATATAAACTCATCTCCACCAATACGATAAGCAAAGGAATCTGGGAAACCTAAAGAAGTCTGTTGAATCGATTTAGCAAGAAGAATAATCAATTGGTCTCCTGCTTCATGACGATATTTATCATTTACCTCTTTTAAATTATTTAAATCAAAATAGAGAATTCCCACATTCGGTTTTAAAAACTTAAAAGAAGCAATATCCAAATTGAAACAATTTCTATTTAATAAGCCTGTCATTCGATCATGTAAAGCTTCTTCTTCCATTTTGTTTTTTATTGCTTTATTTTCCGTTAATAGTCTTTGCAATGATGAAATTTGTTCAACCGATTCATAGCTTAAATCCATAGCATCATTCATTTTATTCATATTTCCAGCTCTTAATAACTTACCATTATCATCAAACAAGTAGTTTTTAATTGAAAGCCAAGATTTCTTATTCGAATCGTAATAATCCCAATTGTAGAATTGATTCTTCTTTAATTTTGGGCATACCTCACAAGGAAAGTTTTTATGAAAAAATGTTTCATAACACTTATCCCCAATTTTAGCACCAGGATTATTTGTCCATTGAATCTCTTTCGTATCATCATCGACAATATACAAAGTTTCAGAACATTTTGACAAATATTTAAACCAATCCGGCTTGCATTCATTCATATTACATTACCTCCAAAATATCCGAAAAGCCTGTAATACTAAACACTTCTTTAATGTTTTCATTTGCTCCTAGAATAATCATCTTTCCTTGTTTATTCATATATTTTTGACCTAAAAGTAATACTCTTAAACCCGCACTAGAAATATACTCTAAACCAGAAAAATCAAACGTAAGCAAGGTAACACCTTGTAAATCCGATTGAAGAATCTCTTCAAGTAAAGGAGCAGTATTTGTGTCTAATCTTCCTTTAAATATTAATGTCAGTTCTGTTCCTGTTCTTTTTTTATCAATAGTCATAAATGCCTCTTTCATTCTATATAATGTTTCTACTTAAAATAAGTTTAGTAATTAAGACAATAAAATCCTAACTTTAATTACCAAACGAATAATCATAACCCGTTTACAAATTTATACCTTCTAATTATATAATACATTATTTTGAATAATTCGTCAAGGAAGACGAACTAATTTCTTGAAACCGCTTTACACGATTAATAAATCCATCGTGACAGTAAATTAATCAACAAATCAAAATATACCTGAATATAAAAGCAACGAATACTACTAAAAAAATTGTCTTGAATTAATTATTGAACTAATTCAAGACAAATTGAATACTATTTGGCGGAAGATGAGGGATTTGAACCCTCGCGCCGTGTTACCGACCTACTAGCTTTCCAAGCCAGCCCCTTCAACCACTTGGGCAATCTTCCAATAAGAATATTATATCAGTTTTTAATAAATAATTCAAAGGAATAAATCTTTTATTTTCTCAAACGTTTTCAAGACTTATATTTCAAGCAATAATCTATGAATTATGTTATACTAAATATATGTTAAGGAGTTTATATGATACTAGATAATGACATTGAAAAAGTTTTAATTTCAGAAGAACAAATCCAAAAAAAATGTACCGAGTTAGGGCAACAAATCACCAAAGAATATCAAGATAAAAATCCCTTATTCGTAGGTTTATTAAAAGGTTGCGTCCCTTTCCTTGCAGAACTAATCAAACATGTTGATTGCGATATGGAATTTGATTTTATGGATGTGTCCAGTTACTTTGGTGGAACCGAATCAACAGGGAAAATATTGATTGAAAAAGATTTAAGTGTTCCTGTTGAAAATCGTCATGTTTTAATCATTGATGATATCATTGATTCTGGTTTGACTTTAAAAGAAATCACAACCATATTATTACAAAGAAAAGCAAAATCGGTAGAGTGTTGCACATTACTTGATAAACCTGAAGGTAGAACAACAAAAATTATCACACCTAAGTATGTAGGTTATACCATTGAGAGACAATTTGTGGTTGGATTTGGCTTAGACTATAATCAAAAATATCGAAACTTACCATATATTGGAATTTTAAAAGAAAGTGTATATAAGGATTAATGAAACCAGTAACAATTATAGGAATTGCGGGGGGAACCGCAAGTGGTAAAACCACCGTTGCGAATCGAATCTTTGAAGCTACTTCAATCAAAGGTAGTGTTATTGTAATAAAAATGGATGATTATTATAAAGGAAAAGGTTTTGTTCCACAACTTGAAGATGGAAGTTGGAACTTTGACCACCCAGATTCTTATGATACGGATCTATTAATCAAACAATTAAAACAACTTAAAAAAAGAAATCCTATTGAAAAACCATTATATGACTTTGTTACTTCTTCAAGAATGGAACAAACACAAACAATCCAAAGTTGTGATGTGGTCATTGTAGAAGGAATTATGGCTCTCGCAATCGATCAATTACGAAAGTGTTTCGACATTAAAATATTTGTAGATTCCCCAGATGATATAAGGTTCATAAGACGTTTAAAAAGAGACGTCATCGAAAGAAAAAGAACCATAGAATCAATTATTAATCAATACCTATCGACTGTAAGACCAATGCACGAAGCATTTGTTGAACCTTCAAAAAAATATGCAGATATCATTATTCCCGAAGGTGGTAGAAATGATGTTGCCATTGATGTATTAGTAAATAAAATTGATAACTTATTCAAAGGTGAATAAGTTCCTATGTGAATTGATAATAACACCGAATTAGTAAGAGGGTTCACCTTCTTATTTCAGGTGTTTTTTTTATTGAAACAAATAAAAAAACGCTACATAATAAAAAAGAAGCATCTGAGGATGCTTTTTTGATAAATAAAATGTAGCCTTGAATGAAATGTAAGATACTTATATTTCAATTATCTTTTCTTATTATTATATTCCACAAAAAAATCTACAGTTTTTTTTACAGTTTCCGAAAAAGCTGGAATATCATATATAAGATCCTTCTTTGCTTTACTCGAATCATAATTATGATTTTCAAGTAGAGTAGCAAGCGAAAACTTAGATAAATAAGGGACAAACGGAATCATCATCTTGACGATAAATAAAGGAATTTTGTGAGGATGTTTTCCGTTTTTTAAATAACTATTTAATTCATTATATAATTCAAATACTGTTACATCAACACCCGATAAAATGTATTGACCCCTAATTTTTCTTTTTACAATCGTAATGATTGCTTCCGATATTGAATCAACATCAACAAAATTATATCCGCCTTCAATGCCAAATTCCATTTTATTTTTTATGCAATCAAGTACTACTTTACCAACAGCACTCGGTTTATAATCATTTGGGCCAATTACAGCACTCGGATACACAATAGAAATCTTCATTTCTTGGTCTTTTTGTAACTCATCGAGTAAATACTTTGTCGCTAACGCTTTGGAATGACCATAATTACTATCAATTCTATCCGGATAAATATCTTTAGGTTCCGCTATAATACTTTCAAGGGATTCTTTATATAAACAATCTACACTGGATGTATAAACGAAATGTTGAACATGCTTCTTTTTACATAAATCGTATAAGTTTTTTGTTCCTAAATAATTAATATCATAACATTCTTTTCTATAAATGTTTTGTACATCAATTAAACCTGCCATATGAACAACCGTGTCATTTGAAGATACTAAGGACTCCATAAAACTTGAATCAAAACAATTTCCTAAGACTTTTTTACAAGTTAATCCTTGTAATGCCTCACTCTCTTTACGAATCACACAAACAACATTATCTTCTGTTTTTAATAAATGCCGAACTACATTATTTCCTATATGTCCAGTTGCACCCGTCACAATTATTGCCATCTTATTCTACTCATTTCTTATTCTTTTATTTGGATTCCAATGTAAATAGGCTTCCCAATAAATCTTTTCTCTTTTATTCGTTACAAAGTTTTTGAGCTCCGCTTTTAAGCTTTCATTATTATTAATAAAATCAACCAAAACCGGATCATAGCGAGTTCCTTTTTCCTCAATGAGTTCATTCATCAACTCCTCAAAAGTCTTTGTTTGTTGATAGCTTCTACCAAGTAAATCGGTTGCGGCGTCCATACCATCGCATACGGTAACAATACTTACAATATTCTTCATTTCAGGAGATAAATCATTATCATAATGAGGATATCCTCCTTGTTCATTATAGAACAAATGGTGATACTTTGCAACATATGCATATTTCTTAAATGCGGGAATACTAGCAAGGATAGAATATCCTTTGGTTGTATGCCTCTTTATATCGGAAAACTCAATGTCCGATAGTTTTCTTGTACATACTTTGATAATATTTAAACAAGTTAGTTTTCCAATATCATGAGCAATTGAAGCAGTCTCGATAAAATGAACGATTAAGTTCTTTTTTTCTAATACATCTTCAACGCTTGTAGTATCTTCTAGTCCAACAAAGAATTCAGGATGAACAACAATATAGCTTTCTAAAATCAATACCGCAAGCCTCGATACCATAATAGAATGTACCAAAGTTGGAATATGTTTATAAACAGTCATATTTAATATTTCTTCTAATATCTTAGGCGATCCTTCATAGTACTTTAAAATATCTAAAAGGGTTAATTTAATTAAATCATTAATGGAATCATCACTTTTTCCTGTTTCCAAATTTGTGAAGTATTCATAAATATCATCTAGAATTGATTCTCTAAAATTCTTTAATTCAAAAGATGTAAATCCACAATTTCCAGCACATTCTAATAATAATGGAGCAAGTCTTGTTATAATAGTTTCAACAAACTTACTAACCGCTTTATTTTGACCGATTATTTCCTTATTCTTTCGAAAGTTTTCAATGTAAAAATTGTTTAATTGATGAAATAGTTCTTTCACATCAATTTTTCCAATTTTATAAGCAAAATAATTATAATTCACAAAAAAATCTACACGTATATATTGATTTGTAGCACTTTTAAGAACCTCATCATATTGTTTCTTTGCAAACTCAAAAGCAAACTCATAATCATACATATTTCCTTTCGCATGATTATGAATCATCTCTTGAAGTGTAAAAGAAATTAGATTATTCATACAATGCGTAAAATCAAAATGATTACAAGTCATTGAACGAATGGAATCATCCGTCCAAAAGTCAATGATTTCAGATAATTTTTGTAAAACGATGGATAAATCCGTTGGGTGCATACTTGTTAAATAATAACGAAAACAATTATCTAAACTCCAATTAATACGATATCGGAAGTATTCATTTGTCGACTCTTTATATAAATCTTGATATTGAAGAATCTTTACATACATTTGAAAAGCTTTATAATCATGGGTGCTTGAATACAAGTAGTGTTCATGATAAGCCTCATTAAATAAGGATTTTGTATATTTTTCAATATAATCATCCACGTCTTCATGGTCTTCATAATATTCTACAAGAGCAGTTGCAATTGAACAAGTAGCTTCGTAATCGAAAATCCCATAGTTCTTCATAATACCGATTTGCGTATTAATCGTTTGACAAAGCTCATCATTTAATTGATTTTTAGGATCTTTAATCAGTACTGTTAAATATCTTTGAGTCAAGGTATTCCCCTGATTAAACAAAAGACGAATCTGATTAGCCATTAATTTTAAATTCTTAATGCACTCCTCAAAATCTTTAATCTCAATCGTTAAAAAGACATTTTGATAAAAATCAACTTTTTGTATAATTTCACGATATTTTGTATAATAATCGATGATTAACTTGTTCATTTTAAATTCTCCCTTACTTAAGATAAACTATATTACCTATATTTCACTGGTATTCTTTTTATTAAAACTATGAATGACTTTCTCAACAACTTTCTTTGCCAACTTACCAATTGGTTCAAAAATAGTCAAAGCAAATAATTGAATTGTCTCTTTCGAAGAAACAAAGAAATCTGTAACAGCATTTTTTTTCATATTCCAATTTAATTCATACATTAAATAATTCTTTGTAATAATACCAATTTTCAACATACACAATGAATTTGTAATACCATCTAATAAACTATCTGTAATTCCATTTAAGAAAGATAATTGAACTGTTATTTTTTTTGATATTCTTAATACTTTATCGTCAAATAAATGAATACTCGAACAACCATTTAATTCATAAGCGAAAAATGCGGAAAGCATTATGCGAAAAGAAAGTTTAGTAATTCGAATAAAGGAAGTTCGATATCCACAATATCGAAATATTTCGTATATCAAACGAAAACCATGGATAAAAATAAACAAAGTATCTAATATTTCACGTTGCGATACCGAAGTGGAAACCAATGTTTTTCTAGAATATTTTAAAATGATTTGATTTAAGCCTTTTTTAAAGCTTGGAGAATTAAATTTACGAATTAATTCTTGATAACAATATCCATCTCGATTCTTTTTTGATATTTTTTTAATCTTTTTATATTCTTCACTAGTTAACATTCTTTTAGCAATCTTACGATATACTTTCTTATTATGTCTCTCATTTCGAAACCCTTCTTTGTGAGAACAAATATAAGGAAAAGAGAACAAACGAATAATCGGTAAATATAGTAAGACAAATAATAATAGTGAAAGCAGAACATAGGAAGCATAAGTTAAATAAATAGAAATTCTTTTTAAGTATTCTCCTAAATCTAAAATGTTTTTTACAACAACCAAGGTAATAACAAATAAAAATCCAGCGAAAACAAAGAAGCAAATAAATTCAAGCATCTTTGTAAAGCTTTCTTTTTTATTTTTCTTAGGATTCTCACAAGAAACACTCGGGACTTTTTTTTCTTCTAGTTCTTCTAAAGACTCATCACCAGCCGAGTCACGATACTCTTTTGTAAAAGAAGTCTCAATTGTTTTTTTTAAACAAGATAATTCTTCTTTAGTAGCTTTATCATTTTCACTATTTAAGTCCATCCTTATACCCCCTAGGATAATTTATTAAAGAACTATTTTGGTATAAAGGATCACTTGTAACTTCTTTTATATAGTCAAAACTAGGAATAAAAGCCTCACTCGAAGTAAGTGATGGAAATTCAATCTCTAACAAGAATAATCCACTTAGTTTATCTAGGAACTCATCTATTTCATATAAGTCACCTTTATTCATCATTTTATAGCGATACTTATGAATCCAATTGGTTTTTACACCCATCCGTAACTGATTAAAATTATCTTCAGTAATGGTTGTTTCAATCTCTTCACGGGCAAGGAGGCCTTCTCCTTTATAGGTGAGTTTATACGAAGCAACATTATTATGGACCGACTTTCTAAGCCTTATAACTGGTTTAACTGATAAATATCCTTGAAATATTTCATATTTTTCAGAATTTATCAATTCAAAGGAAGATAGATTTTCTAATAAAAACTTGCGTTCAATCTCCATAATTAGCACTCCTAAGTTTATTATACCAAAAATTGTCTCTTAAATAAAGTGAATAGAACATAAAATTAGAAAACAATCATTTTTTTTCATAATAAATAAGAAAATAAAGAAAAAACACTCAAAATGTAAAAAATAAAGAATTCATTTATTAACAAAAAGAGTGTTTTTAAAGATACAATTTTATTCATCAATATCTATATTTGCAATTTGAGCTTCATATATTCTTCGATACTCCCCATTTTCCTTGATTAATTGTTCATGAGTACCTTCTTCTACTTTCTCACCATGATTTAAAACGATGATTTTATCCGCATTAAAAATAGTGGAAAGTCTATGAGCAATAACAATAACCGTTCTGTTTTTACAAAGCTCATGAAGAGAAGATTGAATCATTTTTTCCGTTTCTAAATCAATATGGGAAGTTGCCTCATCCATCACTAGAATGGAAGGGTTAAATACAATAGCTCTTGCTAAGGCAATGATTTGTTTTTCACCGGAACTTAGATTCCCCCCGGATAAACCAATTTCTTGATTAATGCCAAACTCATATTTCCTGTAAAGCGATTCTACTCCCATTCTATTTAGAATTTCTATAATCTCCTCATCAGTTACATCTTCTTTACCAAAGCGGATATTTGAAGCAATTGTTCCGCGAATCATTACAGGTTCTTGTAGTACAATGCCAATACCTTGCCTATAAGTTCTCTTTGAATAAGTAGAAATATCTACCCCATCAATAGATATTTTACCAGGTAAGTTTTTATCTAAATCATAAAAACGAAGCAATAAGCTCATTAAACTGCTCTTACCACTCCCAGTATGACCAACCAAACCCACTAACTCACCACTGTGAACTTCAAAACTTATCCCTTTTAATACGTAATTATTCTCTACATAACTAAACCAAACATTTTCAAAAGAAATATCCCCTTTATAACGCTTAATGGGCATCTTATAATCATCTTCTAATTGAGCATCATACACTTTATAAATCCGATCAATCTGTACATGTGAATGTTCAAAAGCATCTATTTGAGTAAATATAATACCCACTGGATTAATAATCTTTGTAAGATACTCGTTATAAGCATATATCAAACCCGCAGTAATTACAACCCCCGCAACATTTAAATATTGCAAACCAAAATAAGCAACAATAATTGCTGTAATAGCACTCCGAACTACATTAATCATATTATTTCCAAAAGTTGAAGATAGTTTTACTTGTTTCAAGTTTTCAGTTTTAAACTCTTCATTTATTTCATCAAATTCTTTTATTGTTTGCTTTCGAAAATTAAATATTTGTAAGATATGAATTCCATTAATGATTTCATTTAATTTTGCGGTTAACATACTTCTCGATTCATTCACCTTAACAGCAATCTTTTTTAAATGCTTGAGGTAGTAATGAATCCATAAGTAAATAAAAGGGTATATTATGAAACTAGCGAGAGCTAACCGATAATCCAAGTAAAACATTCCAATGTAAGCAAAAATGAAACTTAACAAAGCCGTAGAGAATAAATTGATAATCTGACGATATAAAATAATCATTCCATCAATATCATGTGTAATCCTCGATGCAAGTTTACCGGCGGGTTCAGTTTCAAAATCCTTCACGGGAATTCTTTCAATACATTCCATACCTTTGGTTCTTTCATCTCTTGCAATCCAATTAACCATCTTACTTGTTGCAAAATATTGTATAAATGTACATAGGATTACTACAATCGATTTAACAAATAAGAGGATGATATAAGTAAACATAGTAGGAATAAATGGCTTGTAAAAAGCAAAGATTTCATCTTTATTTAATTGAATAAATGAATACGTTGTAGTCGATTCTTTGGTTGTAACATACAATAAACCATCTTCAATCCGGTAGTTTCCCTCTGGAACCACATCGTCAATAAAATAAATACCGGTTTTATAAAAAATAATTGAAGCTTCTTTTATAACTTCATCCGTATTATTAAGATCTTCTTTTTGTTTGAAAATACGATTCTTAAAAACTACACAGTTTTCGCTTTCTATTTTAACTTCTACCCATGGCTTTTCAAGTCCCATAATGCAATCATCTAAAACATGAGCAACAAGTAGGGGCGTAATGAAACTCAATACTTGAATAATTAATATCATTACTAAACTAATCACTAAAAGGTAAGACCTTTTTTTAATAAAACTCCATAATCTTTTATAGTTTTTCATATGAATCACCTTTTATTTGATTATAATATTGGGTTTTGTACCAATTATCATAAGTTAAGAGTTCACTAGGAGTCCCAACATTTGTAATTTTTCCATCTTGTAAAACGATAATACGATCTGCTTTCGCAATCGCACTAAACCTATGAGCAATGATTATATTCGTTTTACCGCTTCTTGTTTCTTTTAAAGATTTAATTATATGCATCTCCGTTAAAGCATCTACTGCACTTAAAGAATCATCCAAAATTAAAATCTCAGGATTTTTAATAAGTGCTCTTGCAATCGATAATCGTTGTTGTTGGCCACCGGATAAACTCGACCCTGCTTCACTAACTTGAGTTGCTTCTTTTAAAGGTAATAAGCCTAAATCTTTTTTAAAATCAGATACTTCTATGGCTACATTTAACTCAACACTTGAAGCGTCTGGTTTTCCAATTCGAATATTATCATCTACACTTTTTCTAAATAGAATATTTTCTTGAGGAACATACCCAACTAAGTTTCTTACATCATCCATAGAGAAATGACGTATGGAAACACCATCAATAAATACATCTCCGGTAGTAATATTAAATTCTCTTAATAATTGCCGTATTAGTGTTGATTTGCCACTTCCGGTCGGTCCGACAATACCAATTGTTTCTCCACTATGAATAACAAAGGAAATATGAGAAAGCACATCTCGATTATCAAATGGATACTTAAAAGATACATCTCGAAATTCAATTGTTGTAAAGTTCATTATGTGCTGAGGCATAATCTCATCTTGAACCAGTGGAACCGCCTCAAGAATTTCAAAAAACCTTTGATCCGCAATTGTTATATTACTTATATTATTTAAAACATTTGATAGTCCAATTAATGGCCCATATAACATACTTACATAAATCAAAAAAGATACTAGATTTCCAGGAGATAATTCTCCATGAATTACGAAATAACATCCCACGCTAATCGCAATAAAATATGAAATTGCATACACAAGTTCAAACATCGGTGTAAACAAACCTTCAAACTTTAATATTTTCCACCAACTATCTACATCCGCATCAATTGCGGATTTAGTTCTTTTGAAATCAACATCTTCTAACCCATACGCTCTTACAACTTTAACAGATTCAATAGATTCCAAAACACTTTCTGTCATATTTGCATATATTTCATGATGAATTTTGTAATATTGTCTTTTTTTCTTTCTTCGGTTATTCAAAAAGAAAATGGCGAAAGGCATAAAGATAACTGAGTACAAAGTTAACATTGGGTGAATTGTAATCATCATAGTAATACTCGCTAGAATTAAAGCCGTATAATATACAACCGATTGTAAAAAACTAGTTGCTAAAACAGTAATAGCATCTAAGTCATTACTACATCTAGCAATTAAATCCCCTTTGGTATATTTTTCAAATAAACTAGCATCCATTTGAAATAGATGATTTAAATACTTTTCTCTTAATTCAAAAGATAATTGGTGCCCTAAATAACTAATGGTATAACTAAATAGAGCATTCATACAATAGACAAATAAAGGGACTAAAACAAGCAAACACAAATCGAATATTAAATTTTGTTTGGTTAAACTCCCTAAAGCAATCTCATCAATTGCAATCCCTAAAATTCTTGCGGGGACAACTGGTAAAATCGATATGAATAATAGTGATATCGCGCATAGCAAATACTTTTTCCATTGCTTTTTGAAATACCACAGTAAATGTTTAAATGCTTTCTTCATATTACACCTCAGTATTTGTTAAATTATACTCTTAAAATAATAATAAACATTAAAAACACTCAAGTTTCTAACAAAAAGAAATAACCAATCCAACAACAGTGAACAAATTATTTCTTTCTATTTCAATCAGCTTTTATGCTTCTTTTCTTTCTCTACACTTTTCTCTACTATATCTAATTTTAACTTCTTTTCATCTTCTTCAATTTTAGATAATTGAGAAAGTATTTTTGTTGCAACAATCTTTTTTGCCTCGGCTTCAACCGAATATTCAACTGCAAGATCCGCAAGTTTCTTTTTAATCTCTTGTGAATTTGTATCATGATTAATCTCATTTAAGGAACCAATAACATTTGTTGCGACTTGTTGGATACATCTTGTGTGAACTTCCTTAATCTCTTGATATATTACGGAAGAATCTAGTTGCGAATGCTTCTTTAAGTCCGTTAAAAAATGAATGTCCGAAATGGATAATACTTGTTTCATAGCACATATTAAAAGAATATAACCTAAATGCTCCTTATTATATTTCTTTCCTTTAGGCATAGGGATAGCACCTGCTTTTACATAATTATTCACCATCCAAGTAGTGATTAACTTATCTTCTCCCTCAACACTAATTAAACATAAAATACGCTCCAAATAGGTGACAACTTGGTCCATATATAAATCAAGATCCGGTAGTTCTTGCCAATCTGGGAATTTATAATTCTCCAATTGAGAAAACCAATTCGACAAATCCGCTTCTTCTTGATGTATGTCTTTAATTAAATCATTTTTATCACTCATATTATTTCCTCAAATATATTATACCACATTAAAATTAAATATAGTACAAAATGAATAAAAAAAATATATACGTATTAGTTGACATAGTTGTTAATTTTAGATATAATAGTATCATAAACTAGATAACATAGTTTAGTGAAAGGAAATAGTATGAATCAAATGAAAAGCACCAATATTCTTGTTCTAGGTGACTCCATACTTGCGGGAATAACCTATGATTCAGAATCAAATAAATATCACTTTACAAAAGATAATTGTATTGATATATTAAATAATACAACCGATTATCAATTTGATAATTGTTCAAAGTTTGGACTAACTTCCAAAAAAGCCCTTAAAATGCTTCCATCCTTTTTAGATAAATACCCCAATGTAAAATATGCATTGATTGAACTCGGAGGCAATGATTGTGACTTTGATTGGAAAAACATATCCTTAGATCCTTTAAAAGATCATCTTCCAAATGTAACAAATAAAGAATACATTAATAATATTCAAGAGATATTAAAACTACTACAAAGTCGTAACATTCAACCTATAATTGAAAACCTACATCCAATAAACTCTTCAAAGTACTTTAATTTCTTATCAAAAACTTTGAATGGTGACAAAATACTCTCTTGGCTAAAAGATGTATCTTTAATCTATCGATATCAAGAAAGTTATAATGATTCTTTATTAAATCTTGCTTATCAATTAAGAATACGAGTATTAGATATTCGTGAAAGTTTATTAACAATTCATAATTATGAAGATATGCTTTGTGAAGACGGAATTCACTTAACCGAACTCGGGCAAGAATACTTATCAAAAACAATTCAAAACAAAATAGGAGATTTCATCTATGAATAAATATAAAATAATAACAGACTCTTGTATCGACCTCAATAAAGAGGAAGTAGAAAGATATGACTTAACTGTATTACCTTTAACTATAAAAATAGCGGACATATCCTTTGAAGACTCGGTGACAGAATCCGTTATGTCTAAAAAAGATTTCTATAATCACTTAAGAAACAAAGAGTCATCTCATACCTCTGCAGTTACACCAGGGATTATTATGGATTGTGAAAAGAAATACTTAGAAGAGGGTTATGATATTCTTTGTTTATGTTTTTCAAGTGCATTATCTGGAACTTATAATTCATTTATGATAGCAAGTGAAGAATTAAAAGCACAATATCCTCATAATAAAATTATAGTGATTGATACACTATGTGCCTCCTCTGGACAAGGACTACTCGTAACGAATGCGGCAAGTTTAAAAG
This sequence comes from uncultured Staphylococcaceae bacterium, assembly GCA_964474685.1. Taxonomy (GTDB): domain Bacteria; phylum Bacillota_I; class Bacilli_A; order ML615J-28; family CAG-313; genus UBA1737. The sequence goes on from CAYYTE010000005.1 coordinate 20,043, forward strand.
AGGAAGGTCATGATATTGATTATGTGGCTAAATGGGTAGAAGACAACAAACTACGCTTATGTCATCTATTTACAGTTCCTGATTTAAGTCAACTTAGAAGAGGTGGAAGACTCTCTGCACCTGCCGCCGCATTTGGTACTTTATTTAATATAAAACCAGTGTTACACGTTTCCACAGAAGGAAAATTAGTTCCTATTAAAAAAGTACGTGGTAGAAACGCTTCATTTAATTATATGATTGATCGTGTTGTAAATACCATTGAAGACCCAGGAAATCAAACTATCTTTATTTGTCATGGCGATTGTTTAGACGAAGCTATGATACTAGGGGATGCATTAAAAGCAAAACTTCCAATTCAAGGAGTTAAGTACTTCTATGTAGGACCTGTTATCGGTTCTCACTCTGGAGTCGGAACAATATCCATCTTCTACTTTGGTAATGATCGTTTTAATACAAAATATTAAAAGAGTAGGTAGTGATTATTCACTATCTACTCTTTTTTTATTCACTAAATCAATCTACGTTAATAAATAATTTAGAACTAAATTTACTTATCAAAATTAACATTTGGAATACATATTCTTGGTCCTAATGCAATCTTCTTACAGTCTTTAATAACAACATCTCCGCGAGGAGCAAAATCAACAGCATCATAGCTATCAATCCAATCCGTTGAATCTACCATAGAACCTAATTTAAAACACACAACATATTTTAAACTATCAACAATGTACTTTTTACGAATCGTTTGTCCACTATTTCCTGTAACAAACATAAAGAAAATATTAACCTTATTTGCAAGTGGTACAATTCTTTGCAAAATCATATAAATCACTTCGGATTCCCTTGCAAGCCAAAGGGAAGATAATTCATCCATCACAACAATAATAGGTGTGTATTCTTTATTATCAGCCTTTGCAATTCTTTCATTATAAGTAGTTTCTAGTCTTGTAAAAGCTTCGAGTAACTTGTCTGATTGTTGACAAAGTTCATAATTCTTTATGAAAGAAACAAAACTTGTATAACAAGACCTTGAATCATAAATGATAAAATGAGGTTGTTTCTTCTCTAATAGGATATTCATTTGAAAAAGATATTCTTTCGCAAATGTAGTTTTACCTGTTTTCACACTCCCTAAAACCATTGTATTAGCTAAAAACACATTCCCATAAAAGTCATGATTAAACTCATCGAGTCCAAAGTATAATTTATTATCTGAGAAATGACTAGCAAGTTCATCTGGAGTTAAATCATAGGATTGATTAAACTTTAATCCATAAAAATCCCATCCGTCATAGCGAACTCGCACCATCGTATTCCGTCCAAAGAATTGAATAATTTCATATCTTGAAGGTAAATATTTTTGAATTTCAATTAATTGATAGGTAAATTTTTGATAATGAGGAGTATCTTTATAAGATACTAACTCATACACAAGTCCTTTTGCTTCAAAATATTGCTGAATGCGCTTTTGAAATATATTCTTATAACTAAATTCATTCTTTTCCATAAGCATTACTTCTTAATTGCGTGAGTAGCTATTCTTAACCATTCTTCTTCATCATTCGTCAAATAAGAGTGAATGGAATCAAATACTAATTTGTGATAATCATTTAATTCCCTTACTTCATCTTCATTTAATAGTGTTTCATCAATCGCACTTAAATCAAAGGGAACAAGAGTTAAAGGAACAAATCCCAAAAACTTACCAAAGGAAGTTTCATCTTTAACAACACACAACATTAAATTTTCATGACGAATACCAAACTTATTCTCTAAATAAATTCCCGGTTCATTTGAAGTAATCATTCCTACCTCATAAATGGAAGAATCATTACGTTCTGGAACTATTTTCCAACGGAATCCATTAGGTCCCTCATGTACATTTAAATAATAGCCAACTCCATGACCGGTTCCATGGTTATAATCTTTTCCAATACTCCAAAGGGGACTTCTCGCTAATATATCTAGATTTAAACCTCTGACACCATATGGAAACTTCGCATTTAATAATGCTAAATGTCCTTTCAGTACTAAAGTATAATAATACTTCTCTTCAGGTGTTAAAACTCCCAAACCAATAGTCCTAGTGATATCTGTTGTACCTTCATAATATTGTCCACCCGTATCACATAATACAAAACTTTCGGGTTTTAATTCTACATTAGTTTGTTTCGTTGCTGAATAATGAACAATCGCACCATGTTCTTTATAAGCAATAATCGGAGCAAAACTAGGGCCTTTATAATGAAGATTTTGCTTTCGAAAATCCTCAAGTTTTAAAGCTGCGCTCATTTCATCAATATGAATTTTACCTACATTTGTTTTCAGCCAATAAATGAACTTAGTAACCGCAATCCCATCACGAATATGGGCAATTTTATCATTTTTAACTTCTACATCATTCTTTATAGCCTTTGATAAAAGCGTTGGATTAATTCCATCAAATACTTTTACTTCCGTAGGGATGCTCATAAATAGTCGATAATTCACTTTTGTACTATCAAATAATAAACTTAAACCATTACTAATCTTACTAACATCCTCGTAAATATCTCCATAATTTGAAAAACGAATGTTTGATTTTTCTAGAATTGTTTTAACATCACCCATTACACTATCTATATTACAATAAAGAGTTAGATTTGTTTCTGTAATAATTACATAAGCTAAAGGGACCGGATTATCTTCAATATCATTTCCACGAATATTTAGTAACCAAGCGATATCGTCTAAAGAAGTAAGTAAGAATACATCTACACTCTTTTTTTTCATAAAAGAGCGAACATTTGCAATCTTATCCTCTCTCGATACTCCAGAATATTCAATTGGAAAATCAACAATAGGTTCATGAGATAATTCGGGTCTATTTTTCCATATCATATCAATCAAGTCATATTTATAAATGAAAGTAATATGATTACTCGATAATTTTGTTTTTAATACTTTTACATAAGCACTTGAAAAGCAACGACCATCAAATCCTAAATTCTCATTTACCTTTAAATTTTGATATAAAAAGTCAAGAATAGATAAAACACCGACTTCTCCTTGTTTCATTAAGGTAAAGCCTGTATCCATTAATTGTTTTTCTGCTTGTAAAAAATATCTACCATCGGTCCATACATAGGCGCTATCTTTAAAAACGACTGCTGTCCCAGCACTGCCTGTAAACCCCGTTAACCATTCACGACAACGAAAATGTTCGCCCACATACTCCGAAGCATGAAAATCCTCGGTTGGGATTAGATAGCAATCAATATTATATTCTACCATCTTTTCCCTTAATTTTTGTAATCTTTCTTTATAAATACTAATTGCCATATGAATCCTTCTTTCTATAATTTAATTGCTTTTGATATTCAAATAGAGCAATTCCTACTGCCATCGGTAAATTCAAGGAATCAATCTCATGAGAATGCTCAATCTTGATACTATTATTTGTTAAGAAACGCTCAGATAGCCCCGTTGCTTCATTACCAAAAATAAGAGTAGCAAGTTCACTTGTGAACGTAGTTTCTTGGAGAATTTGCTTTGCTTGTAACATAAATGAATATTTTGTATGATTCATAAATCTCTGAACATATTCATCATATGAATTAAAGTATTCAATATTCAAATGAAATATAGCTCCCATTGAAGAACGAATAACCTTGGGATCGTATATGTCAATTGCAGGTTTAATAACCGCTATATCTTTAATATTAAATCCTAATGATGTTCTTAGAATCGTTCCAAAATTACCCATATTCGATGGTTGATCTAAAAGTAAATGAGAACAATTTGAAGATATAGTACTTATATATTTTGAAAAAACACCAATTACAAATATATTTTCTTTCGATGCAAGTTTTTCAATTATCGAATCATTTACAACAATCTTTGAACTATCTACTTTTGATTTTATTACCCTCATAACATCATTGTTATGAAATGATGAATGAATAATGATTTTAATGACTTTATCTGGTTGATAATTCAATAACTCAATTGTCGGAAAAGCACCAAATGCATAAGAATAATCATTTTCTTTACGGTACTTCTTTACTTCCATAAAAACCTCCTAAATTGTTAAATCTCCTTTTTTAATAAGACCTAATTTATAGAATAATAAATCAATGAAAAATACAATCACTGCGGGAGCAAGAATTTGTAAGACAAAAATAGCAATAAATGCTTGAGGTGTTGTTCCCATTGTAGCAATTGTTCCAATTTGTCCAACTAAACCACTTGTACCCATCCCCGCACTCGTACCTAAACACCCTACTTTTAATACACAAGTAGAAATCGGGCCTAAGATTGCGGAAGCAATAATCGTTGGTAACCAAATAATTGGTTTTTTTAGAATATTTTTAAATTGAAGCATGCTTGTGCCAATTCCCACTGCAAAAACCGTACCAATTTTATTATCCCGAATCGACATAACAGCAAACCCGACCATTTGAGCGCAACATCCAACTAATGCGGCTCCCCCAGCTAGAGCTACATTTGCGTTCGAAGCGAATGCGGCGGGCGTGAATATTGTTGCAGCAATAGCAGCACTCGAAATAGGAGCAGTAAGTGCCATCCCCATAATAACAGCAATAACAATTCCCATGATAAATGGTTGATATTCCGTGGCAATTCCTATATATTTTCCGATAATTTTTGTAATAAAAGCAATTGGAGTTGATAGAAGTAAAGTAAGGATTACTCCCACTGCAATAGCAAATAGAGGGATGATAATAATATCAATGAGAGTCTTCTTACGAAGAACGAGTTGCATTGCTAAAGCAACAAGAATACAAACAACGTATACTGTTAAAGGATCTCCTATTTTAAAACCATAAGGAGTTGCAAGAAAAGTAGCAATTCCACCAACAGATGCCAGTCCAATAAGTTTTAAACCGGTGAAATTTAAACTTAATCCAATTCCTAAAGCAATACCAACACCCGTAATTTTAAATAAATATCCTTCTCCAACTAGATTAAATATATTTCCTTCAGGAAAAAAACCACCAATGGTATTTAGAATAGTACCAATAATTAAAGTACCAAATAAGCCATACGCCATACCATTCATAGTCTTTATGATAAAGTCAAGAATGATTTTGGATTTCTTAGGCTTTTCTACTTCCGAACAGGTTTTTATTTCTTCATTCTCATTCATACTGCAATCTCTCTTTCAATTGTATTTTTTAAAAAAAGTCGAAAGCATTACGCTATCGACAATTACTAACGTAAATCCATAATTGGATCAGGAAGTGGAGATATCTGTGATATTTCAATCGGTACTAATACCACTTCTTCTTCGTTATATTCTTTTGAAAATTCATATGTAATTTTAGCTTTAATATGAACCCATGATTTATCTTTCAATTTCATTCCTAATGAATCATTACATAAATGACCATATAGTTGAATATCATTTGAACAACAAGTCATTGCTTGTCTACCGATAATAAAACTATCTTTAGGCAACTTTCTAGATTTAACAATTTGTCCATTAAATTCAACCACTTTCCATTCATATCTTTTCTTATGGTCAAATGTATCAATGTACCATCTTGCATAATCATCATCTGAAATGACAATAACAGGCGCATCGATATCAAAAGGAAGCGGATCTTCAAACGCATCAACCACTTGGCCTTCGCTTGACATTGCAATATATTGAGCTCGATTATTCACCATTTTAATATTTGTTTGAAATGGCGATAATTTCTCAACATCATCACACCTTGTAAATACAACTAAATCAGAAATACGTATCATATCTACAAATTTTTGTCGCATATTATTGTAATATACAGGAAATGTATTTGTTTCAATAAAAGTAATTGTTTGAGATAATTTGAAAGAAGTTGGAAACTCCACTTTGGAGAAATCCCACATTCCATTCATTTCAATAACAATTCTATCAGGGCAGTAAAGTTCAGCTACCTCAGATAATTTTTCTTTTGTAAATTCACTTTGCTCATTAAAAGATACTAAATCAATATTATATTTTTTAAATTTCTTAGTATCATAGTCAATTTCGCCTTCTTCACATTGAAGAATTAATGTTTTACCTTTTTTATAAAACCCGTCTTTTTGAGTAGTATCATTAATAAACGTTGTCTTCCCGGAATCTAGTAAACCATTAATAAGAAATGTTGGATATAATGTCATCGAATTATTCCTTTTCAAAAAATAACTTTTCTACTTTTTCACTATTTAACTTAGAGCCAATAACACAAATTCTTCCGGTATAATCCGCATTTCCAGTTCTTATTTCATAATCTCCCATAACATAATCAAAGTAGTACCAAGTATTTGCGTCATTCGCTTTTAAAATACCTTTTGCACGTACAATGATACCTAAATCAGTATTTGTTGCAAGAGTATGTAGAAATTTATCCAATTCGATTTTGCTTACAGCTTTTGGAGTTTCAATTCCCCAACTTGTAAACACTTCATCAGCATCATGATCGTGATGGTGATGGTGGCAATGACACTCATGTTCATGCTCTTCATCCTCATCATCGTGGCAATGACACTCATGTTCATGCTCTTCATCCTCATCATCGTGGCAATGACACTCATGTTCATGCTCTTCATCCTCATCATCGTGACAATGACATTTATGTTCATGCTCTTCATCCGCATCATCGTGGCAATGACACTCATGTTCATGCTCTTCATCCTCATCATCGTGACAATGACATTCATGTTCATGTTCTTCTTTTTCATGAATCGATTTTTGCAAATCTTTAATTAAATCTTCTTTTAATGAAGTTTTTGTCTCTAATACATTTAATAGTTTCACTCCATCTAATTTTTGGATTGGAGTAGTTACAATATTTGCTTGTTTATTCTTTTCTTTTAATAATAATACAACCGCATCAATTTGTTCATCCGTCATTTTATCTGTTTTAGAAATAATAATCGTATCTGCTGATTCTACTTGATTATTAAAAAACTCACCAAAGTTCTTCATATAGAGGCGGCATTTTGTTCCATCTACAACCGTTGCTAAAATATTTACACTCAGTGGTAAATCAACCTTTAATACCGCAGAAACAATATCCGATAGTTTCCCTACTCCAGAGGGTTCTATGATAATACGTTCTGGATTATACTTAGAAACTACTTCTTTCATAGATGAAGTAAAGTCACCTACTAGAGAGCAACAAATACATCCCGAATTAATCTCTTTAATTTTAATACCAGAATCTTTTAAGAAGGCTCCATCAACACCAATTTCACCAAATTCATTTTCAATCAATACAATTCTTTCATTCTTGAATGCATCTTCAAACAACTTTTTAATAAGCGTTGTCTTACCCGCTCCTAAAAATCCCGATATAATATCTACTTTAATCATTGATAATCACCTCTAATTATATGTATATATTTTAACACATTTCTTATTTTTAAACAAGTCTAATCACTTAATTTTATCATTAAGATTAAAAAAAAACTACATAACGTAGTTTCTTTTAAAAATACTAAGCCCAAAGGGTAATATCTTTATGCATAGCCATTGTAACAATGTCAATAATCCAGCCGATACCAAATAATCCACCAGTTACAATCCAAACAATTCCAGAAACATAGTGTTTTCTAGAAATACGAACAATTCCAGCCCAAATTGGATCAAGGAAAATAATTAATAATAAATGTGCAATCCAAGGTAAACCAAATTCTTTCATGATATTATCTCCTTCCATAAAAGATATTATAAGTATAGCACGAAGCGTTTTCTTTTGCAAGAAAAAAGTATAACAAGAAGGCCACTTTACTCTTTTTTTCTACTAATACAAAGGACATATTCTTCTTTCTCAGTATGTAAAATCATGCTTTTTGAATCAATTATACTAGTATCAAAATCTTTCTTATTTATCAAATCAATAATACTCCCCGCTTCCAACTTTACAATGGATTCTTTCAGTGTCCAAACATTTAAAAATGCTTTTAAAGGATTTATTGATTGATTAATCATACATAGTTCTTCCTTAGAACAAATGTATGAAATAAAACTTGAGTCTACTTCTTTGAATGCCTCAATATCTACTCCAATTTCAGTATCTGAAAAGCAACATATAACACAAGAACCACTATGACTGATATTAAAGAATAAACCAAAATCATCTACAAAGTAGGGTTTCCCATTCTTAGAATATCTCAATTCCGGTAAATATAACTTATTTGTTATATCAAATAATCCATATACGCATAAGAGATATCCAATTATATATTGTTTTAAATATTCCTCATTCGTAATACTTTTTATTCTATTTTGAATGGAATTTGGAAACAATCCAATTATGGTATCAAAAATAGTAATATTTAAATCATCACATTTAGTGTAGTAAAATACTTTCACCATATTAGTTGGCAAGAATCTTTGCTCCAGTCTCTGTTACAAGCACTGTATATTCCCATTGCGCAGATAATTTAGAATCAGATGTATAAATCGTCCATCCATTATCCGCATCTTGAAATACATTTCTTTTCCCTTCATTAATCATAGGTTCAATAGTAAAAACCATTCCCGGAACTAATACAATCCCTGTATTTTTATTCCCATAATATCCTACCCATGGGTCCTCATGAAATTCTAATCCAACCCCATGACCACCAATCTCACGAACAACTGTAAAACCATTCCGATGTGCGTGTTTTGTCACAATTTCAGCAATATCTCCCAATCTTGTTTGATAAGGCACAATAGCTTCAAGTGCTAAATCACAACATTCCTTTGTTACCCGTACGATCTTACGAGCATTCGGACTCACATCACCAATAAAAAACATTCTCGATGCGTCCGCAAAATATCCTTTGTAAATTGTCGTACAATCGACATTCAATATATCGCCATCTTGTAATACAACATAACTTGAAGGAATGCCATGACATACTTCATCATTTAAGGAAGTACAAACACTCTTTGGAAATCCCTCATAATTTAAGCATGCGGGAATACCGCCTAACGATATTGTATAATCATGAACAATTTTATCAATAGCTTCAGTAGTCATACCACTTCGAAGATTAAACTGAACCATATCTAACACTTTATTATTAATCTTCCCAGCTTCGATAATACCATTTATTTGTTCTTCATTTTTAATAATATTCTTCGGTGGACAAGGAATATGGTTTTTTTCAAGTTCCATTAATTTTAAAACAAATTGTTTATGACAGTCTTTATAGGGCTTATTTGATCCACACCAACACTTATCATCTTCTTTTGTTTCTTCATTTAATTGAGCCCAATAGTTTTTATCACTCATATTCTTCACTTCTTTCTTTAATCTATTCATTATTATACACTTTTTTCATCAAATTGTCTACTATTCAAGGATAGTTTTTATAAAAAAAGCTAGGGTAAACCTAGCAATCTCAAAATCTATTTTTGATTTTTAGAACCATTTGAATCCATATTTATCTTACGACAAATAATTTCATTACGTTCTAATGCGGTTAACATTACTTCTGCACTTGCAATATTTGTAGCAAGCGGAATATTAATAACATCACAAAGACGAAGTAATGCGGAAACATCCGGTTCATGTGGTTGAGCGGTTAAAGGATCTCTTAAAAAAATTACAAGGTCTAATGCGCTATTGGCTATCATAGAACCAATTTGTTGGTCACCACCTAGTGGGCCACTTTTCATACGATGAATCACCAGCCCTGTTTCACCCATCACTAAAGTACCTGTTGTACCTGTTGCATATAGTTCATGTTGAAGTAAACATTCGCGATATTTAACCGCAAGTTTTATCATATCATCTTTTTTCTTATCATGTGCAATTAGTGCAATTCTCATAATGCCCCCTATACTAAATTCAAATCTTTCAAACGAATAAACTCTGGTCCTTCATACGTATATTCATTTGTAGTCGTTTTACTAAACTCAATTGATTTTAATACTTCTTTTAAATCCCCACTAAATGAGAATCCAGATACCGCAATATGTTTTTCTCCATCGAAATAATCACCCAAACGAACTTCACCACCAATATAATTGGCATATACATCAATTTGAATTCCGGATAAATCACTTATTTCCAAATAAGGTGATGCTTTTAACTTAGTTTCAAGAGAAGTGCCTTCACTTAGTTTAATCTTAGAAAAATTACCCGTAGGTTTTTGATTAAGATAATATGCATATTGTAATCCCCCATAATTCGATTTCAAAATATTATTTTCTATAATATTCATTGGGTGCAACGCAATACCTTCCGAATCAAACACTAAACCTTTTGATAAAGGTAATAAAGATATTGTAAACTTATCTTTTAAAGCTCCCTTACAAATATCATCACCTATAGCAAATAGATTTGAATGAGAGTATAAAGAAGCAAATGTACAATCATCGATAAGAGCCCATAATAATTGTTCAATTTCCTGTTTTCTTAATACAACATCAATTTTCTTTACAGATTTAAATTCCCTAGCCGCATTTCTCATTTCACAATCTTTTAAAGCAAGTAAAGCGTCATTTGCAATCTTATTCATATCTAAATCACGATACCTGTAATAACGATAAAGCTCTACCTTTTGATGTTCACCATCAAAGGAAGGAATAGCTTCTATTTCTATTCTATTTTGCATACATTTCTTATGAACACCTAATGAATTAATAAATTCAAAACTAGAAACAATATAATAAAGTTCTAACGAATTAAATTTACAATTTGGACTCGTCTTCGAAAAGAATTCTTTAGCAATATTTGCAAGCATTAAAACAGGATTTGTTGTTAATAGTTCTTCATTTGTAGATACTTCTGTTAAATCATTACATAATTCATAATTAGGGTTTGCAATCAACTGTGCAGAAAAAATCGCTTCATTAATCAACTTATCAATTTCTTCATTTGATAAAGAATGCGTAATTGTAAACTCAGCATTTCCAATGACTTCTTTGCCTTCCACTACTCTCCTAGAAAAACAATTTACCACGATTTCTGTAGTTTCCACTAAACGCTCAATTTCTAACTTTTGTAAGACATAATAAGCTTCATGCTTCTTAGTTGTTTTACAAGATATCGTCCAATCACTAACCTGTGTATTTTTCTTTAATCTATCTATAATTGCATTAATCATCCGATTTTCACCTTTGCTTTCAAATATGCTCCGCCTGTAGCAACTCTTACCCAGTTTTTATAACCTTTACCACAACTGCCACTGCCTTCGATCAAACCATCATTTGCAACTGCTGTAATCGATTTTAGCAAATCTAATACATAGCCGCTCATAACAACTGGAGAAATGATATTTCCTGTAAATTTACCATCGACGATCTCTTTACCATATAATGCGGTACATTGAATACCCCAGTTTTTCGGGTCTTCCATACCATTATTTGTTATACCAATATAATATCCTTTTTTAATACTTTGAATCATATCTTGCAAAGAACTTGTTCCTTTATCAAAGAAGGTATTTGTCATTCGTGTGAATGCTTTTGTTTTATAAGACTCTCTTCTAGAATTTCCTGTAGGTTTAACCCCTAATTCTACCGCTGAAGTAGCATCATTAATTCCAGAAACCAATACACCCTTATCAATAATAATAGTATCTCTTGCTAAATCCCCATCATCATCAAAGAAATAAGAAGCAGCACTTAAACAAGAATTAGCTCCATCGTGCATTGTAATTAAAGGTGATGCAACAACTTTGTTCATATATTCCTTCGCAAGTGCTCTATCTTTTACAAATTGATCCATTTCTACCCCATGTCCAAATGCTTCATGAGCAATAAGTCCTGTAATAGAAGGGTCTGTAATAACATCATATACACCTGGAACAGGAAGTGAAGCTTTTAGCAAAGCAATCGCTAAAACACATGTTTCATTTAAATGATCTGAAAAACTTTCTAATACTCTTTCAGTTGAATCGTCACCATAACCAGAATAAGCATATTTCATATTATTATCATCACGTGACATCGCATAAGTCATTGCACCGGTCCAAGTGTAATACTGAGTTAGTGTCCGATTAAAAGAAATATACATTTTTGAATACTCAATTTGTTCAACAGACATATTACAATTAATAATCTGATTGTACTTTTTTTGCACATCTTCTTTTTGCCCTTTTAAAAAATCAAGTAATTCTTTTGTAGTATATTCTTTTCCTTCATTTTTTCGAACAAAATCTTTAGTAAGACTTTCTTGTTCATATTTTTTTACTCCGAGTAAATCAATACCAATAGTATCTTTATATAATTGAATTAATTTATCAACAATTGTAGGAATATCTTCTTGCCCAAAATCGTTTAAAGAATATTCATAAAGACAACCATTCTTATGAACCTTAATTGCAAATCCACATTCAGTTACACCTGTAGGATTAATTCTTGAAGTATGATAGTCCATTCGAACCATCTCACTCTTTACATCTGTTGCAAGAACACTTGCAAAATCAAAATGTAATTTTAATTGTTCAATTAATTCTTGAACAACTGGCTTTTTTTCAAGTAAATAATTTGAAAAACATCCTCGCATTATTGAATACCTTCTTTCTTTTAATTATGCCCATACGAGCCAAATAAACACATAACCAGTTAATACCGCAACAATCGTAAACGGAACCGAATATTTCATAAACTCCTTCGTAGAAACCTCATATCCTGATTTTCTAAGAAGTCCAATCGTAGCAATATTTGCACTAGCACCGATAGGAGTTATATTTCCACCAAGAGTAGCACCAACTAATAAACCAAAATATAATACATAAGGCGTGCTTGACCCTAAAGATGCACCTGCCGCCGCAATAACCGGTAGCATCGTGGCAACATAAGGAATATTATCAATAAAAGCACTACAAAGAACCGAACCAAACACAATTAGGGTATAAAGAACAAACATATTACCATTCCCTGCTTTTACAAGAAGATTTGCTAAGTCTTGAATAATACCAATATGGCTGATTCCCGCAATCACAACAAATAATCCCATTAATAAACAGACAGTATCAAAATCTAAGTGTTCAATTGATTTTTTCACATAACTAAATGAACGATTCTTAATTGCATAATATACAAGACCAAAGATGTAAATCCCCATACATATTAAACCATTTGTACTAGATAGTTTATATTGTTGTGGAATAAACGAAAATACAATTAATAAAACAACTGTCAATATAAGTAGGATCGTTGGTAAATAATCACTCACAACAGTAGGTTCTTGTTTATCAACTTTTTCCTTATTTTTACGAAATAAAAATATAATTACAGGAATAGTAAACAAAGCTCCAAGTTCTACAGAGAAAAAGATACCCGGTTTTCCATTCATAAAAAAGAAATCTAAAAAGTTCATATTTAATGCACCCGCAAGTAATATTGAGGTAGTATCCCCAACAAGGGTTGCGGCACCTTGAAGATTTGCTGAAATAGAAATACAAATAAGCAAAGGAACCGGGCTAATCTTTAATTTCTTCGCAATTTCCAGTCCTACGGGAGCAATCATTAATACTGTTGCTACATTATCGATAAATGCAGAAACAATTCCCGCAAATAAAGACATAACAACTGCAACAACCATAACGTTTGAACATTTATTTAATAATCCCCCCGCAAGTTTATTCGGCATCTTAGAATCAATAAAGAAACTTACAGTTCCCATAGTTCCCAAAATCATCATAATGACATTTAAGTCAATGGCATCTAATCCTTCTTTTAATGGTGAGATTTTTAATACCAAAAATACCAAAGCAACAATGCAAGCAATATAATGACGGTATTTTGAAAAAATCAACATACAAACATACATAACTAAAAATAATACAATCGCAACTATTTTCATACATGCTCCTTTTTTAACTATTATAGTTTAACACAATTAGCCTTAATATTCAACAATTTTGTAATTATATCCATTGACTAACGAACAAGAAATAAAACTAATAAAATAAAGCATAAACAAAATCTAGTTTATGCTTTATAAAATTCTTAAATATAAATTATAGAAATAAGTACGAAAACATGAACATAGTTCAATTGATTCATTAAATTACTTTTGAACTCTCTTTTTCTTACAATTTTGCTCTTTAGAATAAAGTGGACAATGACTACAATCTTGACAACATGTTGAAGGTTTAAACAAAATAAAGCAAAGAGCTACAATAAATCCAACTACAATAATTCCTAAAATAATCCAATCAATTAATTTCATATAAATACACTTCCAATCTGATAAATTAACAAGGATGCTATAAAAGCAACAAGTGTTTGTGCAACCATATAAAGGGTTGCTTGCGGTAGAGAATGAAGTTCTTTTCGAAGGGTTGCATAAGTGGCAACACAAGGCATATATAAAAGGATAAACACCATTAGAGAAATACATGCTAAATAATTACCATTTAATAACTCAAACACCCCAAAAGCTCCATTCGGAATAAGAATATCTAGAGTAGATACTACCGACTCCTTAGCGGTTAGACCAGCAATAAGGGACGCGGTAACTTGCCAATTACCGAAACCTAATGGTTTAAAAATAACAGCTATCGCCCCCGCAAGCCTTGAAAGCATAGATGCTTCTTCTACCGTTTGAATTCCCGATGGTAGAACATAATCTACATCAAAAATATAATTCAGTCTTGTATCAAAACTTTGTAAAAACCAAACCACAACAGAAGCAACAAATATAATAGTAAAGGCTTTTTTAATGAAGTCTTTTGCTTTATCCCACATTAAAATAATCGTATTTTTAAAACTCGGAAACCGATAAGCAGGAAGTTCCATCATAAATGGTGTAGGTTTTCCTTTCACAATAAATTGTAAGAGCCAAGTGATTAAAATCCCAATGAGTAAGGATAATACATATAAGCCTATAATTACAAGAGTTGAAATAACTGGTCTATTTGGAAAAAAGGCATTTGCTAATTGTAAAAACACGATGAGTTTTGCGCTACAACATACATAAGGAATTAAAAACAAACTAAATCTCTTATCTCTTTTACTAGTTAAAGTTCTAGTTGCCATCACAGCAGGAACACTACAACCAAAACCAATCAATAAAGGAACGAAGCTTCTACCGGATAGCCCTAGTTTTCTTAATGGTTTATCCATCATAAAAGCTACACGAGCCATATAACCCGAATCCTCTAGTAACGATAAAAAGAAGAATAAAGCAACGATTGTTGGTACAAAAGTTAATACACTCCCAACACCTGTAATAACACCATCTACTAATAAACTTCTCACAACTTCATTTAAACCATATTGAACAAAAGCTTTATTAATCCAACTCTTAAAAAGTTCAATTCCACTTCCTAATAGTCCCGATGAGATGTATGTATTTATTACACCAAAAGTAATTAGAAAAATAAAAGCAATAATTAAAAAGAAAATAGGATATGCCCAATATTTATTGGTTAATACTTTATCAATACGAATGGAACGCATTTGTTCTTTTGTTTGCTTATTCACTCGATGAACACACTCTTGACAAACAGAATCAATAAAGTCATACCTCATCGATATAATTGCAGCTTCTCTATCCATTCCACTTTCTTCTTCGAGTTCTTTAATTAAATGTTGAGATATTTCTTTTTCATTTTCAGATAATCCTAACCTTTGTTCAATATCCGTATCCCCCTCTAAAATCTCAGTAGATACAAAACGCAAGGGAAATTTTTTTATTTCAGCATGGTCTTCAATTAAATGCATCATAGCATGTAAACTTCTATGAACAGCACTCGTAGGTTTACAAAAATCATGTATCAAAGGTAATATATGATTATTTCCTACTTGCCTTGTAGTTTCAATTAACTCTTCAATTCCTTCGTTTTTAGAAGCAGAAATAGAACAAACAGAAATCCCTATGAGTTGTTGCAATTTCTCAACATCAATACTATTTCCAGAGGATTCCACCTCATCCATCATATTTAAAGCAACCACAACTGGAATATTTAATTCACATAATTGTAAAGTTAAATAAAGATTTCTCTCTATATTTGTAGCATCTACTATATTCATAATTACATCTGGATGTTCTTGTAACAAAAACTTTCTAGTAACATCCTCTTCTGCTGAGTAAGGGGATAAAGAATATATTCCTGGTAAGTCTACAACTTCCATATCTTTTTGATTTCGAATTGCTCCAATTTTGCTATCAACCGTTACACCAGGAAAATTACCAACATGTTGATTCGAACCTGTCAAGACATTAAATAATGTTGTTTTTCCACAATTTTGATTTCCAACTAACGCAATCTTCATATTACAAAACCTCTACTTCAATATTGTTTGCATCTTCTTTTCGAATCGAAAGATTAAATCCTCTTATCTCGATTTCTATCGGATCACCAAAAGGGGCAATTTTTTCAATTTTTATATTGGTATGAGGTAATATCCCCATTTCTAATAACCTTCTTCTTAATTTACCTTCACCAACTACATTTTTAATCACTGCTGATTTTCCAATCTCTAGTTCTGTTAGCTTCATACTTTATCTCTCTTTCTAGTTAGTCACAACTAACTATATTATAACATGGATTTATCTTTATATCAAGAAAAAAGATAAAAAAGGATAAATGGGTATTTAAGACGCTACCCATCTATCCTATGATGATAATTAACTCATACTTGTTTCATTAATCTTTAAAACAAATTGAACATTTAACTCTTTTGCGGCCTTTTTACAAAGCACCATTCTTTCCAAAAATATCTCAAAATAATCCATAATAGAACAAATACTTGTATCAATAGTTAAAGATAGCGTAATCACATTATCCATTACCTTTAATTCATTCTTTAATACTGCATAATTTACTCTCGTATGAATATTGTCTAATGTAAAATTTTCCTTTCTTACACGACTTCGTCTTACGTCTGATTTATCCGCAAGTATTAATGCGGCACAAACCGGAGAAATTGGAATTCCACTTGTTTCATCATGATTACTAATAGAAGATACAATGATTCCTATATCCTCAGCAGATAATTTCGTCTTTTGTAATAACTCAAAAGTCATAACAGCACCATAAGTGGCATGGTTCTCCCTTTGAACAAGGTTGCCGATGTCATGAAAATCCGAAGCGATTCGCACAAGAAATTGCAAATGCTTATCATACCCTAATCTATCCATTATTTTTTGGGCAATATCCGCTGTTCGAAATGCATGGGGTAAAGCGTGTTCTGTATAACCTATCTTCTTAAGTACCGCATCCGCTTCTTTTATATAGGTAGTATAATTTGTTTGTTCAAATATTTGTTCTTCTTGACTTAATTCTTTTTCCATAATATTTCCTTTAACAATGTTTGTTTTTCTCAATATACATCGCCTTATCAGCAGCCATAACAAACTCATCAAAAGTAGGTTCTTCTAGTTCTTTTAAAGAAGAACTCCCAATACTTAAGGATAATGAATATGGTTTATTGATGGACTTATTCATTTTTTCAATCTCTTGATTAATTTTTTCTTTAAAAGCAATAATTTCCTCATCATTCTTTTTCTTTGATAATATTACAAACTCATCTCCACCATACCTGGCAACAAAATCTTGTTGGGGATGTGTCGCATTCTTTAATGCAGCCGCAACCTTGATTAAAGCAAAATCTCCCTCAACATGTCCATAAGTATCATTAATTGATTTAAAGTGATCCACATCAATCATCAATAATACCCATTGATTGGAATCATGAGATGCAAAAATTTGGTTTAAAAATTTATCAAAATACCTTCTATTGTAAATATTGGTTAAATAATCTCTTGCAATTTGAGCATTTTGCAATTTCACATATAACAAAAATATTGCAAGGGAAGAACTAACCCAAGTAGCATCCAATCCATCACTAATATATTGAATAACAATTCCAATTGTACAAATTGTTAAATAGATGAATAAAAAGAAATAATCCTTTTTATATGAAATCGATTTCTCTTTAATAACCGCCCGAATAATTATAAAATAAGAAACAACAACATAAAACAATACGAAAACTAGTTCTACCATAAAATACGGAAGTCTTCGGTAAATTCCATTTGCATCAAATGTAAAAATAAATGGTACAAAACAGTTTATAACAACAATTAGAAAATGAATCAATGCGGGAATAAACCAAAGTAGTTTGTTTTTCATATCAATCACAAGAGAGTAAAAAATCTTACTTTGACAATATAACAAAAAGTAATAACAAGGTAAAGGTAAAAACACAAAATATAATGTATTCAAAGCTTCACGAACAAATGGAGCACCCGTAAAAGTTTTTGCGTTCATTATACAAGCAATATTATCTAATACAACCATAATTAAAACATAAATAACAATTTTTTTATATAAAATCTGGCTTTGAGTCGGATGCTTTATTGAACTTGAACTAATTAACACTTGAACTACTAAAACTAACTCTAAAAGTAACAATTGGCTAAATAATACATCATATACCATCAGGCACCTCGCTTAATACGTTTGTTTTCATACATTTTCAAATCCACACTATGAAGAAAATCACTTTCCGTTTTCATCGTATTTGGATTATATTCAATAACCCCAATACTGATCATTAGTTTGAATGAAAAACGATTCGACTTGTTTAGAATTTTTAGCCCGCGTTTTACATCTTTTTCAAATTCTAAATAAAGGCCTTTTTTAGGAATTAGTACCGCAAATTCATCTCCACCATATCGAGAAACAAATCCATGGTGAAGGGAAGCCATATGTTTAATAACAGATGAAACCTCAATTAAAGCATTATCTCCTTCAACATGTCCATAAACATCATTAATCTTTTTAAAATTATCAATATCTAATAAACAAAATAAATAACAATCCATCTTATTCGTAATAAAAAGTTTTGATAAAAACATATCCAGTTGTCTTCGATTGTTAAGCCCTGTAAGAGCATCGATACTTTCTGCAGTTTTTTGGAAATGATAAAACAAGAAAAGCATAGCTAATGTTTCAGTATACCAAATAATTGAGTAAGATGGTACTAAAAATTGTAAAACCAAGCCTAAAAAAGGGAGCATAGTACTACCAAACAAGATAAAGTATGATTTTTTTGAATAAGTCTTATCATCAAAAATTAAGTGTCGAATAAACAAAATTACATCACACACAAAAAAGAAAATAGGCACGACTGTAACTAAGATAAAAAAATTACCTTTAGAAAATTCATTTATTTTTGAAATTGAAAACAAAAAAGGGGTAAACATATTAATTATAACAATCACAATTTGAAAGTAATAAGGGATTAACCATAAAAAGTAATGTTTGAAAGGATAAAAAGATGATGGATTTAATTTAGACTTAAGATAGAAAAAATGACAAATGAAAGGGATTGGTAACAATAGAATATAAACATACATAGAAATATAGTTTATTACAAATGCTATTGAATTCGAATTATCATAACAAATATAATAAATAATAACAGAAACTAACAAGATTATATCAAAAATAATAATTGTAATGAAATTTGTTTGGGCTTGACTTGCTTTCGAAAACCGATTAATACTGTAAAGGATTATCGCTAATAACACTATGCAAAAAGCATTAATTGCTATATATAAAATAATTGGATTAATCATTTTAGTTTTCCTTTCTTCTTATTACATATATTATAACAACTTACGTCACAAAAATCAAATTAATCTATCTTTTTAAAAATAAAACAATTTTTTTATAAAAAAATGCTCTTAGAAAATAGAAAAAACAAAGAACAAATAGTCTTTGTTTTTTGTTTTATATGAATTAATTCAGTTTCTTATGTTTCTTTATAGTTGTAATAACCACTAGAACAATCATTGCAAATAGAAATTGAATTAAATACCATAATACATTCATACGATGAGCGATGATTGCGGAAGCAACCATTACAAGACCCGATAGAATACTTAAAATAGGTAAAACATAGCGATTAAACTTAGAAAATTCCTTTTCTTGAACGATTATTTTTACAAATATTGCAATATAAATTGCGTAGATGAAAACAATCGGTAACTCTGAAACATCTACGAAAAATGGAACACCTGAAAGAAATGCTTTCCAGTAAAATAGCCAAGCAAATGATAATAGAAATGAAATAAGGCAACTACCTAAAGGCATTTTTGAATTTTTTGTTGTCTTTGAACAAAACTTAGTGAACACACCTACATCTCTTACCGCAATCGAATAGATACCTCTACAACTACCAAGAGTTAAGCCGTTTAAAGTACCTAAACAAGAAATAATGATAAATACCTCCAGTAAAGTACCTAATTTACCAAAGACAGTAGTAAATGATGCATTAACAGCAGAGTTAGTTGATAAATCGCCAAATGGAGCAGTGCCACTTAAACCAAAGAAATAGAAAATGTAGATAATTACTACAATGAAACTACCAATTAATAAAGCGAGTGGCAAGTTCTTTTTTGAATTTTTAATTTCAGAATTAATTGAAGTAGCAACAATCCACCCATCATAAGCAAAAGCAACCGCAACAATACTCGATAACACTACTTTTGATCGAACTCCTAAATTAATCGCAATTGAAAAATTATCATTAATATTTCCATGGGTAAAACCATAGATAGTACCAAAGATAGCCATAGCAATCAAAGGTACGAGTTTAATAACCGTTGTAGTGACTTGCAATTTTCCAGCAAATATCGGTGCTAAACTATTGATTAAATAACTACAGCCTAAATAAACAATTGCAATCACCCATATCATCTGTTCATTTTGAATTTCAAATAATTGAACCGTATATAACGAGGATAACCAGGCTAAAACACAAGTTAATGCGGGATAGTAAAGAAACCCTAAAAACCAGCCTACATAGTTTCCTACTTTTTTTCCTAATGTAACTTCAGCGTAATCAATAATACCATTCACTTTCTCATATTTTCTTGCAAGTGTTGAAAAGCATGTTGTAAATGCCATCATCATAAGTCCTACAATAAAGAAAGCTAAAATTCCCTCAATTACACTTCCACCTTGAGCAATAATGGATGTGGATTTATAGAAAATTCCACTACCAATAACAATACCAACAACCATACAAATAGCAGTTATTAGATTGTATTTGCGAGTTAAATGATTATCCATTTTGTACCTTTTCCTAAATATTCATGTAATTTTACAAACAAGTTCTTCTATTATAACTTATTTCAAAAGGTTTTATCATAAATTAAGTAATTTTTTTCTTTTT
>CAYYTE010000006.1:0-40854 GCA_964474685.1 uncultured Staphylococcaceae bacterium
GCTCAAGCGGTTGCTCACATGAGAGTAGATGTAAAAGACTTAGATTGTGATTTTCTTTGCTTCTCGAGCCATAAAATGATGGGACCTACAGGATTTGGAATTTTATATGGTAAGAAAGAATTACTTGAAAAGATGAATCCTATCGAGTTCGGTGGTGATATGGTTGATGATGCGGGTATGTATAAGTCAATCTATAAAGAAACACCTTATAAGTTTGAAACAGGGACACCTCCAATTGCGGAAGCAATTGCTTTTCCAGAAGCTATTTCGTATATTGAATCAATTGGTTTTGACGCCATATCGAAACACGAACATATATTAACTCAGTATTGTTTAGATAATTTAAAGCAAATAAAGAATGTAGTTATATACAATAAAACTGTGGAAACAGGGATTATTTCATTTAATATTAAAAATGTCCATCCACATGATGCGATTTCACTTTTAGATCAGGATCATATTGCTTTACGTGCGGGGCATCATTGTGCACAATTAATTACAGATTGGTTAGAAACACCTGGTACATTAAGAGCCTGTATATATATTTATAATACAAAAGAAGATATTGATAAGTTTGTTTCATCTGTAAAAAAAACAGCAGAGTATTTTAAGGAGTGGTAAATATGAACAATATGTCACAATTATATAATGAGGTAATTAATGACCATCGTAAGTACCCTCGCAATAAAGGAATAGTAGATGATGCAAATTACCAAACAATACACGTTAGAAATTCAAGTTGTGGAGATGATATTGAAGTACAAGCATTTGTAAAAGATGGTGTAATTCAAGATATAAAACAAGATGGAACAGGATGTGTGATTTGTTGTTCTAGTGCTTCTGTAATGTCTGAAGTGTTAAAAGGAAAGACGGTTGAAGAGGCTGAAAGTATTATAAATGATTTTTATGAATTAATAAAAGGAAACTTGCCAAAAGATGAAGATCGTCTAGAAGAGGCAATTGTATATCAAAATATTCATAATTTTCCTCCTCGAGCGAAATGTGCTACTTTAGCATGGCGAGCTATGGGAGCATTACTGGTTGATAAAACAAAAAATAATGAAATGCTCACTGAATCTACTTGTGAAGAAGAAGCAAGAAATCATAGTGTAGGAGATGATACGGATGGAAAATAATAAAAAAGAAATTGAAAAAATCGTTGCATCAGAGGATTATAAATGGGGATTTTCGACCGATGCAACGCCATTATATACTACAGGTAAAGGAATTACGGAAGATGTAGTTCGATCAATCTCGTCAAAAAAGAATGAACCCAAGTGGATGCTTGATATAAGATTAGACGCCTATAATAAATTTTTAAAAGCAAAATGGCCAACCTTTGGACCGGATTTATCCGGCGTTAAGTTTGATGATTATACGTACTACATCAAATCTAGTGATAAAACAGAAAAAACTTGGGATAAAGTTCCTACAGAAATTAAAAATACATTTGATAAACTAGGCATCCCTGATGCGGAAAAGAAATACCTTGCTGGGGTGACAACTCAATTTGAATCGGAAGCAGTTTATCATAGTACGATTGAAGAGTTAGTAAAAAAAGGAGTCATTTTTTGTGACACCGATACTGCTGTTCAAAAATATCCGGAGATTGTTCAAAATTATTTTTCTAAACTTGTACCACCAACGGATAATATGTTTGCTTGTTTGAATACTGCTGTTTGGAGTGGCGGTTCGTTTATATATGTACCGAAAGGGGTAAAATTAGATAAACCGTTGCAGTCTTATTTCCGCATCAACTCAAGACAAATGGGCCAATTCGAAAGAACATTAATTATTGTCGATGATGATGCGAGTGTTCATTATGTGGAAGGGTGTACGGCCCCTCAATATAGTGAATATAGTTTACATGCGGCTGTCGTTGAAATATTTGTAAAGAAAAACGCAAAATGTCGTTATTCAACAATTCAGAATTGGTCAAATAACATTATTAACTTAGTTACAAAAAGAAGTATCGTTGAAGAGAATGGTCAAATGGATTGGATCGATGGTAACATTGGTTCTAGTATAAATATGAAATATCCTGCTTGCATTCTTTCTGGTGAAAGAGCGAAAGGCACTTGCATTACAATTGCGTTTGCGGGGGAAAATCAATATCAAGATACCGGAGCGAAAATGATTCACTTAGCAAAAAATACTACAAGTGAAGTAATATCGAAATCAATTTGTCGTGGTGGAGGTAAGGTTAACTACCGAGGACTTGTTAAGATTAGTGAAAAAGCTGGCCAATCAAAATCCCATGTGGAATGTGATACAATGATTTTAGATGCTCAATCAACATCCGATACGATTCCTACCAACATTGTGAATAATGATTCTTCTTACATTGAACATGAGGCTACTGTGTCGAAAGTAAATGAAGAGCAATTGTTTTATTTAATGAGTAGAGGTTTAACCGAACAACAAGCAACTGAGATGATTGTTATGGGTTTTATTGAGCCTTTCGCAAAAGAATTACCTATGGAATATGCGGTTGAGTTAAATAAACTGATTAAAATAGAAATGAAAGGTTCGATTGGCTGATAGATTTGATAAAGTATGTTTTGATAGATATACTTTATCTTTTTTTTACAATATTGTAATAAATGGTATTATTGTTTGCATTTTATAGAAAATAATGTATAATAAAACTAGAAGGTATCAAAATGAAAACTATTATTAAAAATATTCAGAAAGAAATAGGTTCAGCAAAAGTTGTAGTTGCTTGTTCTACTGGGGTAGATTCCATGGTTCTTTTGGACCTTGTTTTAAAAGCTCTTCCAATAAGTCAAATAATTGTTTGTCACGTAAATCATAAAATAAGGGAAGCATCGGAGGCGGAACAAAAATTTATTACAAAGTATTCTATAAATCATGGGCTCAAACTCTTTGTGAAACAATTAATTCAATATAAGGGAGCTTCTTATGAAAACTGGGCCAGGAATGAAAGGTACACTTTTTTTAATGAAACTGCAATTACTCAAAACGCAACTTATATTCTTACCGCTCATCAAGCGGACGACCAATTTGAAACAATATTAATGAGGATGCTTAAAGGTGGTAATTTAAAAAGTTACAGCGGAATATCTGAACTATCTAAAAATGGCAATATATATATATATCGACCTTTATTAACTGTTAGTAAAGAACAGATATATGAATATGCAAGAAATAATCATATCACTTATTATGAAGATGAAACAAATGCTCAAAATGAGTATTTAAGAAATCGAATTCGTCATTTTGTTCTACCGGTTTTAAAAGAAGAAAATAGTGGATGGTGTGATTCTATTCAATATTTTCATCAAACATTAAAAAATACGAGTGTAATACTTGAACAAGAAGTGGATAACTTAATTCAGTCAAATGTTAATTATACGAATGGTATTTCGTTTTCATTAGATTTCTTTTTATCCTTATCGGATTATATTCAAAAGGAGTTTTTATTTACGCTCTTAAAGGAATATTGTTTATCAAGATATTGTATAGATGATGTTATTCAAAAGATAAAATCTACAAAAAGTAGAGTGGTAACACTTGTGGTTAATGGGTTAAGTTTAATAAAAGAGTATCGTCAAATATGTTTTACAAAAGAGAACATAACACCGAGTGAATTTTATATAAAAATTAACGAATATGGGAAATATGATTTAGGGAAAAATAGAACAATTGAGGTTCTTAAAAATATTTGTTATTTTAATGAGGAAAATACTAAGTTATGGTATAATATATGTAATCTACCATTAATTGTGCGTACTAGAAAGAAAGAGGATAGAGTACAATTTGCGTTTGGAAGTCAATCTGTAAGTGATTATCTAACTAATCGTAAGGTGGGTTATTTAAAAAGGATTCACACACTCGTTTTGTGTGATGATTCGGATTCGGTATTAACTATTTTAGGTTATAAAATAAAAAGTAACTGTAAGGAGGAAAAAGACAACAATGACTCAAAATAAACAAAAAAAGTTTGGACTTGGTGATTTTATTGTCATTATATTAGTACTGTTTATTATTGCGGGAATCGTTTCCCTAGCATTAAGAAGTACAACAAAAACAAAAGAAATAACATATAACGATTTAGTTTCTATGTTCTTTACTGATTCAGATATGAATACACTTAAAACGGACATTAGTGTTGAAAATATCACAATTGAGGGAATAGATAATGGTGCTAATTATCAATTAGCAAGAATATCTGGTGTTTATAAAACTACTTCTTCTGAATATATAGAAGGAAAATATAAGCAGTTTAAAGCCATTCTGGATTATGATGATGCACATGATGTAATAAAAAAAGCAAGTGATGCTTTATTAAAAGTCGAAGGAAGCGAAACTCAAAACTTCGTTGCAACCGTTCGTGAAGTTTCTTCATTTAACTGGTTAGCTTTATTAGAACTTCTTATTCCTATTATTCTAATTGTTGTATTCTTTGTTTTCTTAATGAAGAGTAGCGGTTCGGGAAATAATCAAGCATTTGATTTTGGTAAAAATCGTGCAAAACTTTCAAAGAAGTCAGGTACTACTTTTAAAGATGTAGCTGGTCTTGATGAAGAAAAAGAAGAAATGATTGAAGTTGTAGACTTCTTAAGAAATCCTAAGAAGTATTATGATATGGGTGCTCGTATTCCGAAGGGAATTATTCTTGTGGGCCCTCCAGGAACAGGTAAGACGCTACTAGCAAGAGCAGTTGCGGGTGAGGCAAATGTGCCTTTCTACTCGATATCTGGTTCTGATTTCGTGGAAATGTTTGTAGGTGTTGGAGCAAGTCGTGTTCGTGATATGTTTAAAACAGCGAAGCAAAATGCCCCATGTATTGTATTTATTGATGAAATTGATGCAGTCGGACGTCAAAGAGGAACTGGTTTAGGCGGTGGTCATGATGAACGTGAACAAACACTTAACCAATTACTTGTTGAAATGGATGGCTTTGGTACGAATTCCGGAGTTATTGTAATGGCCGCAACCAACCGTGTGGATATCCTAGACCCAGCTTTATTAAGACCCGGGAGATTTGATAGACAAATTCATTTAGGAAACCCAGATGTTACTGCACGTGAACAAATATTAAAAGTACATGCGAGAAACAAAAGGTTTAGTCCAAGAGTAAATTTAGGAGATATTGCGAAAAGAACTCCTGGATTTAGTGGTGCTGA
Source organism: uncultured Staphylococcaceae bacterium (assembly GCA_964474685.1). Taxonomy (GTDB): domain Bacteria; phylum Bacillota_I; class Bacilli_A; order ML615J-28; family CAG-313; genus UBA1737. The sequence goes on from CAYYTE010000006.1 coordinate 5,151, forward strand.
CCTTGAGAATTTATTAAATGAAGCAGCGTTACTTGCTGCTCGTGAGAACTGTCGTGAGATAAAGATTTATCATTTAGATGAAGCAATCGATAGAGTAATGATGGGCCCCGCTAAGAGATCTAAGAAATACTCAGATGAAGAAAAGAAAATTGTTTCCTATCATGAAGCAGGACATGCGGTTATAGGACTAAAGTTACCTCACGCGAATATTGTACAAAAAGTAACTATTGTTCCTAGAGGTGATGCGGGCGGATACAATTTAATGACACCAGAAAAAGAAACATTCTTACAAACAAAACAACAATTGATGGCTGAGATTACAAGTTATCTTGGTGGAAGAATATCAGAAGAGATTGTATTTAATGAAGTGACTACGGGAGCACATAATGATTTCCAAAGAGCAACTACGATTGCCCGTTCAATGGTTACGGAATTTGGTATGAGTTCATTAGGACCTGTTCAATATGAAAGAAATAATGGTGAAGTCTTCTTAGGTAGAGATTATATGGCAGATAAAAACTTCTCTGACCAAGTAGCTCTTGAGATTGATAGAGAAGAAAGACGAATCATTGATGATTGTTATCAACAAGGTTCAAAGATTATTAAAGAGAATCGTGCATTACTTGATTTAATTGCAAATCACTTAATGGAAATTGAAACTCTTACTAAGGAAGATATTGATGAATTAGTATCTACAGGTAAACTTGCTTGGTTTGAAAAGAAGAAAGCAAAACTTGAACAACAAAAACAAGAAGCTGAAGCAAAATTGCTTGCTGAAGCAGCTAGAAAAAGAGAAGAACTATCGGATAACTCTTCCCCTGACAAGAAGGAATCCGAGGATGATTCAAATAAAGAAGTACAACCTTTTGATTCTAACGATGATACGAAAGAAGATAATCAATAAACCCTATGCGTTTAGATAAGTTTTTAAAAGTATCCCGTTTAATTAAAAGACGAAGCTTAGCAAAGGAAGCAAGCATTGCTTCTCGGATACTAGTTAATGATGTAGTAGCAAAACCATCTAAAGAATTGAAGATTGGTGATATTATTACAATTGAGTTTGGAAGAAAATTAGTATCTGTAAAAGTAGTTTCTTTAACGATGCCTAAAAAATTAGAGGATGCAAATCTATTATATGAATTAATAAGTGAAAAATTAAAAGAAAGCCTTAATTAGGGCTTTCTTTTTAAAATAGTCTAAACTCCTCAGAAATCATTTGAAAAACAGTAGGTACTGGTCTAAAGACATCTCGGTATGGCATATGTTCTAATACTTCATTCATCATATTATCACTTTCATTTTGTGAAAAAGGTTTTTTACTAGATAGTATTTCCTCAATTTGATTTGTAACATCATCGATTGCGGTTTTTAACTCATCTGTCAATAATTCTTCCGATTCTAAGTGAGACTTATAATCATCAAGATATATTTGATTTGATATAAGTGGGGAGTAATAGTTGAACATTGCAACATTTTTGCCGAAATAATCTTCATAATATATATTTAAGTCGTGAAAGATATTCGATAAATATCCAAAGCCTAAATCGAATATTTCAATTTCATCATCATCTAAAGAATTATTTTTCTTATATTTGTTGTATAAAAAATCACACACTCTTTTGACATCAACGAAGTAGATTAATATCACCGACTGAGTAGTAGTTAACTTCTCTATTAACTCTTCACATTCTGACATATAACTTTCGTAATCATCAAAGATAGTCATTGCATCCATAATTAATTGCTCCTTTATATATATGTATATTTTACCTTGTTATCCATTTAATATCAAGTGTTTGGATAATAAAAAAATATAATCAAATATTTTATTTTGCTTGATAAATGTGAATAATTAGTGTATAATCAAACTGAAGATTAAATATAGAAGAGGATTAAAATGAGAGATAAAGTAGTAAAAGCACTAGGATTTAATAATGAAGCACTCATCTATGTCGCAAGTGTAAAAGAAATTATGAACGAGATGAGAAAAAATATAAACTTTTATCCGAGTGCATTAGATGCGCTTGGGAGATTATTTACAATTGGGGAAATTTTTGGAATAATGCTAAAAGAAAATGGGAAAGTTACAGTTAAAGTAGATGGAGATGGTCCTATTGGAATGATGGTTGTGGTTGCTTTAAGCGATGGTAGGATTAAAGGTTATGTTGAAAACCCGGAGTGTCATTTTGAATATAATGATAATCGCCTAGATGTTCAAGATACGGTTGGTAGAATAGGTGAAATCAATGTAACAAAAGATTTAGGTCTCAAGCAGCCCTTCACTGGTAATACTCCAATTATTAGTGGTGAAATTGGTGATGATTTTGCCTATTATTTTGCGAAAAGCGAACAAATACCTTCTGTTGTCAGTGTTGGGACTTTAGTTAATGAAACGGGGGACGCTAAAGTGTGTGGTGGGTTTGTAATTCAACTACTACCAAATGCTTCAGAAGAAACGATTCTTGCAATTGAAAAGAAGGTTAAAGAATTAGAAAAAACCACAATTCTTTTCCAAACAAAAAACAGTTGTGAGGATATAATTAAAGATATTGATCCGCAGGCACTCGTTCTTGCTTCTAATTCACCGAGTCTTTTTTGCGAATGTTCAAAAGAGCGGTATCGGAATGCATTAAAATTATTAAGTACTGATGAATTAAGTTCTATGAATGATGGAAAAGAAGTTGAAACTATTTGTCAATTTTGTGGAAAAAAGTATACATTTTCATCTGAAGAAATTAATGATATTATAAAAGAAAAACAAGCTAGTTAATTGGCTTGTTTTTCTTTTTCTATATAATCTTTCTTTTCGCTAATAGGCTTATATATATAATAAGCATAGTTTGATTCTTTCGAAGTTTCTTTTTTCATATAATCATAAACATAATCATGCATTTTTTTCATATTTTCTTTGTTTGATAAGTTAGGGTCTGGATAAATTGGTTCTCCTATATGATAGGTGATTTTAGGCTTTTTCCCATTTCTTTTTGGTCTTCGATATGTAACCGCAATCGGAACTGCTGGACAAGAATTATCGACAGGGAAGTGAAAACTAGTAGTACTAAAATCCCTTATTCCTGTATAATATGGCCATGAGTGAGCCTCAGGATATATTACGAGTACTTTTTTCTTTCTTAACACTTCTTTAATTGATTTTGCGAAGTTAATAGAGGCCTTCATTGTAGAAGGTGTAGGGAGCGAGCCTAATGATTTGGTAAAAAAAGAGAGAAATGGGTTTACCAATGTATCATGGCTTGCAACCATATATGTTTTTTTAGGATGTGTTAATAAAACTTGGGGAGCAAAGGCATCAATAACTTGGGTGTGGTTTAAATATATTACATAACCTGTGTCCCTTAAGGATTTTAAAGTCTTTTTACCTTCAATCTTTACGCCATATTTAATTTTTGAATATGCCCCTAAAATTGGAAATGCAAACAAATGATAAATGATGAATGAAAAAAACTTAGCTAATGCATTACTCGGTAAATAGGTATATTTTTCATCTACAATAATATCGTGTCTTGATTTTAAAGCATAAAAATCTTCAGTAATACTTTCATAATAATGAACTGTTTGATTATTAATTTTTTCTTGAATCATAAGATTTACTAATTTCCTTTTTAATTTCTTTTTCCCATTCAGGATTATCTAGTCCATAACTGATATTCGCTTTAATATAACCGATTTTAGAACCGATATCATAGCGTGATCCATCAAATATACAAGCATAGATGGTTTTCTCTTTTAATAAAGAAGCAATTGCATCAGTTAGTTGAATTTCCTTATTGATTCCAGGTAACGTATTTTCAAGATGTTTAAAAATTTCTTGATTAAATATATATCTCCCTAGTACAGCAAATTGACTTGGGGCTTGTAGAGGCTTTTCAACTATAGAATGAATAGGAAAAAATGTATTTGTATAATTGTCACTTTCAATAACCCCATATTTTGAGCAATCCTTTAAGGGAACTTGTTGTACTCCCAAGCAAGCTTGTTTTGTTATTTGATAGCAATCACATAAAGAATGTATTCCAAAGAATGGTTTATTCTCATCTTTTTTTACCAAATCATCGCCAAGCATTACCGCGAAAGCTTCTTCCTTAACATAATCTTTTGCTAATAGAATTGCATGGCCAAGCCCTAAAGGGTTTTCTTGAACAACGTAATCAATATTAATTTTATCGATTAACAAGTTTAATTCATTGATTGCAGGATAGTTTGATTCTTCTTTTTGAAAGTAATCTTTAACTAAAGTTTGATTGGGACCTAATACAATGACGATATGCTCAATTCCTGCTAGAATCGCTTCTTCAATGATATATTGTATAGTGGGTTTATCAATAACTGGTAGCATTGTTTTCATTACCGATTTGGTAATTGGGTAGAATCTTGTTCCTTTCCCCGCAATCGGGATGATTGCTGTTTTAATTTGAGACATATAACCTCCTTATTTCCAACCTATTTTTAATAGATGATGATATACTTGTGATAATGGTAGCCCCATAACATTAAAATAATCCCCTTCAATACCTTTAATATATCGACTTGCAAAACCTTGGATTGCGTAAGCCCCCGCTTTATCTAGTACATTCTCTTTTTGTAGATATTCGCTTATTTCCTCATCGGATATATCAAAAAAGGAAACTATTGTAGTATTTGAAAAAGAATCAACGATGTCTTTATAATATATCGCTACTCCTGTTATTACAGAATGTGTTTTTCCGGATAGAGATTGCAGAATATATCTGGCATCTTCTAAAGATTTTGGCTTACCTAGTATTAGTTTATTCATAAATACTAATGTATCAGCTCCAATTACAATATCATTGGGATGTAGTAAGTGAATAGGTTTTGCTTTTTGAAGTGCTAAATCTTTGACTATTTCTGTTTCAGATTTACCTTTATCAACGATTTCATTAATGGGTAGGCTTTCAACTATGTGTTTTATTCCTCCAATGTTTAGAATTTCGTGGCGTCTTGGTGAAGACGATGCGAGTATTGTTTTCATTGATTTGTCCTTCCTATCTTTTATTATAATAAGTATATCACAATCTAAATCAAATTTGTTGCAAAAGAAAAGGATTCTATTTATTTTTATATAAATAGAATCTTATGTATTTAATTATTACGATCTTTCATATGTGGGAATAATAGTACATCACGAATTGTATCACAATTGGTAAGTAACATAGTTAATCTATCAATACCGATACCGATTCCCCCCGTAGGAGCCATCCCATATTCTAGTGATTCAACAAAATCGTTATCCATTTCATTTGCTTCGTCATTACCTAATTCTTTTTCTTTAATTTGTTCTAAGAAACGAAGTCTTTGTTCAATTGGATCATTTAACTCAGTATATGCATTTGAGTATTCGTGACCTGCAACAAAAAGTTCAAAACGATCAACAAAACGAGGGTTCTCTTTATTTTGCTTTGTTAAAGGGCTGATTTCTACTGGATGCCCATACACAAAAGTAGGTTGAATTAAAGATTCTTCTACATATTTTTCAAAGAATTCATTGATTATATGGCCGACTGTTCTTTCATGTAATGGAATATCAATATGATGTTCTTTAGCGAGAGCAAGAGCCTCATCTAAATCTGTAATCTTCCAAAAATCAATTCCGGTTTTTTCCTTGATACCGTCAACCATATGAAGTCTTTTGAATGGTGCCTTCAAAGAGATTGCAGTTCCACAGAAATTAATTTCAGTTGTGCCAAGAATAGTGGAAGCAAGACTATCAAATAAATTTTCATTTAAAGTCATCATATCGTCTAAATTGCCATAAGCCATATAAGCTTCTACTGTAGTAAATTCAGGGTTATGAGTTGCATCCATTCCTTCATTTCTGAATAAACGGCCAATTTCATATACTCTTTCCATACCACCAACGATTAAACGTTTTAAATATAACTCAGTTGCAATTCGTAAATAGAAGTCTTTATCTAATGCATTATGATGAGTAACAAAAGGACGAGCATTAGCGCCTCCAAGAATTGGATTTAGTACGGGTGTTTCTACTTCAACAAAACCTTGGCTGTCTAAGAAACTTTGAATTCCCCTGATAATACGTGGACGAGTGAAGGCAATTCTTTTTGAATCTTCATTCATAATTAAATCTACATATCTACGTCTTCTTGCTTCTTCCTTGTCTTGAAGACCATGGAATTTTTCAGGAAGAGGACGAAGAGCTTTACATAAATGGGTATACTTTGTTGCTTGTACGCTTAATTCCCCCGCAATGGTTTTCATTACAATACCCGTGATACCAACGATATCACCAATATCTGCCATTTTATAAAGGGAGTACATTTCTTCACCTAACGTGTCAAAGCGAAGATAGATTTGAATTGTTCCATACTTATCTTGAATATGCATAAAACCATTCTTACCTTGGCGACGATTGGTCATAATACGACCAGCAATTGTAACTTCTTTACCTTGTTTCTCTAAATCTTCTGCTTGAAGATTTAGACCAAAGTCTTGGATTTCTTTTGTATTACTATTTGTAATAAACTTTGTTCCATAAGGATCGATGTTTAAACGTTTTAGTTCAAACACTTTTGTTCTTCTGGCAATTTCTTGGTCGCCTAAATCTAAAGACGGATCAAAGTACTCGTTAAACTCTGTTAAGTCAGCTAGGAATTTTTCTCCATAGGCTTTTTTGATTGCTTCCGAGTCATGAGCACAAGCTGAACAAACTATATTTGTAGGTGTAATTGCCTCATATCCTTTATATTGATTAAAAGTAACCATTGTTTGCTTTAGAATTGAAGGTAATTCAAATTTCTTTTTACAAAGTGGGCATTCTAAATACATACTATATTCTCCTTAAACTAATTTCTATATGGTTTATTATATCATATTTTAAAAAATCTTGTGAATTAATGATTAAAAAAGAGAAACCACCTCATTTGAATCCTATTTTTTTAATGAAAAGGAAAGACTTGAGTAATAAGTTTGCAAAATGAAAAGTTAAAAAAAACATAAGCAAAAGAGTTTACAAACAAAAGATTTTAAGGTATAATAATAAAGCATAAATCAATATGATTCTATGTTCAATGTGGAAGGATAGCGAAGTGGCTAAACGCGGCGGACTGTAAATCCGCTCTCTATGAGTTCGGTGGTTCGAATCCACTTCCTTCCACCATTTTTTTAGGGCTATAGCCAAGCGGTAAGGCAAAGGACTTTGACTCCTTCATCGCTGGTTCGAATCCAACTAGCCCTACCAATTGCTTTCAAGAATGATTTGTATCATTCTTTTTTTTATTAAAGATATAGTAATTATATACAATTTTATTAAAATACGTGTTATAATTAACCATAGTGATTTGAAAGGATGAAATTCATGAAACAAGAAGAATTTTTTAATCAATTAGCAAATGAACTAAGGTATCTACCACCTAAAGAATTTAATAAAGTTATGACTTATTATCGAGACCGTATCAATATAGCTATTGATTATGGAGAAAAAGAAGAGGCTGTAATTGCGGGGCTGCCGAATCCAAAAAAGATTGCTAAAGATACATATGAATCCTATGGCCCTAACTTTCTTACTATTCAAAAGAAACGACTTCATAATCGTTATGTTTTACGTTCGATTGTGGACATCTTATTGATGTTTGTTATTTTTACTGCATTCATTGGAGTGATTCTATTATTTGGTATTAACTTTAGTCATATGTTCACCTTAGTTCATAATGTGTTTGGACAAAATTCAGTAATTGATGGTATCAAAATTCTTTTATTTGTGATATGTTATATTTTGTTATTTCTAATTGGTTTTATATATATTGCTAATTTTATATATTTTATTTTCACTCATTTGTTTGAGAACGTATGGATGGCTTTTTCTAGTAAAAAGATTCCATGTTTTGTCGATTTTTCTCTTGTACAAACGATAAAAAAAGTAAGTCATAAAAAAATATTTCTAATTGTCGTTCTTTGTACTTGTATTGGCATGGTTTTTACCGGGGTTTGGTCTTATGTTGCGAAAGGATATGTATATCAAAGTTTTGAAAACCAATGTGTAAAAGAAACACTCTATGATTATGATAATATAGAGGAAATTACATTTAGCCAAAATGAGGGAAAAATATATTTAGTAGGATCGGAAGATATTTCCTCAATAAGGATACTTTATCAATATACTTTTAATAATGATTATAATGCGTCTATTACGGATAAAAAATTAGTCATAAAGAATTCGTCTAGAGTAACCTATGACCTCCTTGACTTCTTAAGAGAACCTACACCGATACTTACTATATATATACCAACAAATAAAGATAATCTTTCCGTTAATCTTTCCTTAGATAATGGCTATGTAGAATTAAATAAAGTGAATTGCAATGTAAATTTAAATGTATCCATTCAATCGGGAAGTGTCGTTGTTAGTGATTCTACTATGAAGAATGTTCATATAGAAAGTTATAGAGCAAAAGTCGGAGTAAGTAAAGGAACATTCAACGAATTATTTATTAAATCTACAAGTGCACAAATCGTTTTAGATAAGTTAACAAGTAATATTATTGAAATTGATAATGGTACAGCAAAAAATCAAATTTCGAATGTTGACGCAACATCGTTTACTTATAAAACATCCTCAGGGGAAGCGAGTATTACAAATCTTACTTCTATAGGGTGCAATCTTCAAACGAAAGCTTCGCTTGTAAATTTAGTGAACATTTCATGTGATACATTTTCTGGCACGATACAAGCAACGAGTAAAGTAACGGTAAATAACTCAATTATTTCAAAACTTGCAACCTTTAGCGTTTCAGAACAATCGTATTTGGTTATTGATTATATTAAAACTCCTATTTGTAAGTTCACAGGAAATAATGGCGTGTTCTTTTTAAATAATATAAATGTTAATATGACAGAAACAAAAGATAATCTAGAGTTTAGTAAAAAATATAATCTTAAGACTTTAGATTGTGATGTTACGATTGATAACAATGGAGTATCTTCAAAAACAGAGATTGGGACAAGTAAAATTAATCTTTTAACTTGTAATATAAACTATAGTTATTTCTATATAACGGATACGACAATTAAACATGCATTTTTACAATTAAAGAATATTGAGTATGCAAAGTTTATAAATGTTTATGGAGAGGTTGTAGTAGAGCTGACAAACATTTCTGGGCTTAGTTATAAAAATGATGATGAAAGTAGTACTTCATTAACACTAAGTAAATACGATGCGTCAAGTGTTGCTTCAATTAATTCAGAAACAGATTATAAGAATGTGGAAGTTATAGTTAAGGAGCAATAAAAAAGAAGACAAAAGTCTTCTTTTTTTCTTATTATTTCTCTTTTTGTTCCAAGAACTCTTCCCCTAATATTCCAGGGGAGGTCATATTTTCAGGATTTAATATCTCATCTATGGCTTCTTTATTTAATAGTCCTTTGGATAAAACTAAGTCTTTTATATTCATTTCTTTTTCCATCGCCTCATCTACTAAGGAACAAGATGTTTCAAATCCTAGGTGTGGGGATAATGCTGTAACTAAAAGCAAACTTTGTTCAACTTCTTGTTCACATTGTGCTTTATTGCAAGTGATATTGACGATGCATGAGTCTCTAAAGGATCTTGTAGCACGTCTTAGTGATGTGATTTCTTCGAATAAGGACATAAGTATTATTGGTTCAAATACGTTAAGTTCTAATTGTCCTCCTTCAACTGCACTACTAATAGTAACATCTAAACCTTGAATATAAAAAGCAACTTGATTTACTACTTCTGGTATTACTGGATTTACTTTTCCAGGCATAATTGTGGATCCTGGTTGAACGGCAGGAAGATTTATCTCATTATAGCTAGACATAAGCCTCAAATCACTAGCGGCTTTGGAAAGGTTCAATATAGTAATTTTTATACAACTGGATACAAAACTAAAGCAAGCTAGATTTCTAGTTGAATCAATTAAATCTTTTGCGGGTTTAAAGTCTTCACCAGACATTTTAGCAATATTACTAACAACTTTTTTTGCATACTTCGTATTGGCATTAAGCCCTGTTCCGATTGCGGTTGCTCCAAGGTTGATTTCTAATAGAGATTCAATTGCGTCATCCATTCGTTTAATATCTCTTGCAAGTGCACTTGCATATGCATGAAATTCTTGACCCAACCGAATGGGAATTGCTTCTTGTAAATGTGTTCTCCCTAGTTTTGTAACATTGTCAAACTCTTTTGCTTTATCTAGAAGCACGTTTTGAAGTTTTTTCAATTCAACAATCGTTTTTTTGATTTGTTTCACCATTGCGATTTTCCCTGCAGTGGGGATTACATCATTTGTTGATTGTCCAAAGTTTACATGGTCTAATGGATGAACAATGTCGTAAGTACCTCTTTTTCCGCCCAACATTTCATTTGCCCGATTGGCTAGTACTTCGTTAGCATTCATATTGATACTTGTTCCTGCACCGCCTTGAATAAGATCGGTAACGAATTGTCCATGCAACCTTCCATTTAATATTTCATCACAAGAAAGCATTATTGCTTTTGCAATTTTTTCATCTATCATTCCTGCATCCATATTTGCTTTGGCACACGCTTTTTTAACAATAGCAAGAGCTTTAATAAGTTGTCTACAAATTGGGCGCTTAGTAATATCAAAGTTATTTTTTGCACGCAGTGTTTGAATACCATAATATACTTCAGCTGGTACTTGTAGTTCCCCGAGGGAATCTTTTTCAATCCGATATTTCATATGTTTCCTTTCCCAAATTTAATTATATATCATACGTTTACTGTAATATCACGAGTTTTGAAAGTAATAAATTTGTTATGTTATTTTGTAATCTTTCTATAGCATACCATAATTTCTATAAAAAAACAATAAAAAGATTTTAAATTGAAATATTTCATAAATAAATAGAATTATTATCTATTCTAATATTTATAGGAATTAAATTTCTTTCTCTATTCATCAAATCATTTAAATTTAATTATTAAAGAATGTTTACCCACAAAGAAAAAGTTCAAACGATTTAGCCCCCTTTTATAGCATAATAACTGTCAAACTCTCTAGGTAGTTTTTAGCACGATATTTGATTTAATAAAAAATGTAATTTAGATTAAGAATAAATTGCAATTATCAAAAAGTATCTTTTTTAGTTATATAAATTAACAAAAATACATTTACCTAAAGTCAGAATAATTTTTCTTAGTGTAAAACCTTTTGTAGTTGATATATAAATAAACTAAAATAAACACAATATTTTTTATTATTATGGTATAATAATGTAAAGAGGTGATTAGTAATGTCAATTGGAGAAATTTGTTCAATATTAAAATATGTATTTTTAGGATTAGATTGCCTTGTCCTATTATTTCTTATTATATATAGTCTTATAGGACTAAAGAACGGAGTATGGAAGTCACTCGCATCACTTGCGGCGCTAGCTATTCCTCTAGTTATTATGTTATTTTGTTTAAATCCTATAACAAACTGGGTTTTATCGTTGGATATTTCTGGTATATTAAAGAATTTTAATCTCCCATTAAAAGGGAACTCCGTGTCAGAGATACTTACAAATTTAATTGCTATGAAATTATATGATGGAAATTCCACATTAGTTGAATCTTCTAGAGTACTTACTCTTTGTGAGGGGGTAGCCGGATTTGTAGTAAAGCAATTTATATACTCTATATGGATTACTCTTACATTTGTAATTGTTTATCCTATTAATAAATTTATCATAAAAAAGATTTTCTTTAGGAAAAAACCTTTGCAAGAAGGTGAGAAGAAAGAAAAGCCGAGCGTTTTATCAAGATTTCTTGGAATGGGCACGAGTTTAGCAAAAAGTATTTTATTGTTTATTTTATTTGTTCTCCCGATTTATGGAACTTTTTCTTTAACAAGCGATGTAATTGATACTGTAAGTCGCTCACTTGCAACAGAAGATTCAGTTAAACTAAACGTTAAGAAGTCTAGTTCGATTTTCACAAATCTTACAGGTACAGATAAATTGGTTGAAACATCAAATTCTCAACAAATATTAGGATTCTCATTGGCGGAATGGGGAAATCTAAAATCAACGATTGACAATTCATTTTTAGAAAATAATTTCTTTTCAAAAACTAGAAGTAAAAATACGAATCTAACGATTGATGCTTCCTATCTACAAGTATTTGCTACCATTGACACAAAAGATGGCAAGTTAAATATTATTAAGGAATATGGGAAAGCAAAACCGATTGTTCCATTAATTTATAAGGTTGTTGATAAAATAAGTCAAAAGGACTTTAACTTTAATCAACTTACAACTGAAGATATCGATGCAATCAATAGCTTTTTGCTAGACTCTTCAATTCTTCAAATTATATTCCCGGCTTTGATGGAATATGGTGCATATTATATGGACAAGACGTATGGAGAAAATTCCCCACTTAAACCAGATATGATGCAAGATGTTGATTGGAAAACCGAGATTCCTGCACTTACTAATTCAATTATTTCAATATTAACTGAAGCCCAAGCTTTAGGAGTTGATGTTGAGAATCCCCAAGATATTTTAAATAATAAAAATATTGCTACTTCCTTTAAAAACATTGTTTCGTCTTTATTGTCTTCAACAATAATCAAAACATATCTATTACCTGTTGTTATAGATAAGGCGATAACTAATCTTTCTAGTCAATATGAAAGTTTAAAATCCATTACAGATTTATTAAATGCTCCGAAGATTATGTCTATTCTTGAAAATAACTCAGATGATGCTGTTGATATTGCTCAGACACTTTATAAATACATATCAATATATAAATCTGGTACTGAAAAAATCGATTGGCAATCAGATGTGCTAGCGACCGATATTAATAATGTTCTTTCCAAATTCTTTGCTTTTGATATTATTAAAACTCATGAAAAAGAGTGGGTGGAAGCACTATTGAAATTAAAAGATTTGAGTGAGTATGTGGATTACACGAAACTATTCACAGGACTTGATTCGGTAGAATGGGAAACGGAAGTTTCGAAATTGATAAGTTGTTTGCAAGACTTTGTAAAAGTCATTCCAAATGATGGAAAAATAACCCTTGATGCTATTTTAAGTGATGAAACAAAGTTCAATAAATTAATTACTGATTTTTCCAATTCGAAATTATTAAAAGTAACTCTTCAATCTTCTTTTGATAAGCTGATTACAAAAGCAACTTCCTCTATTCCAGAAGATTTAAGACCACTTGTCGAATCGTTGAATCTTTCTAAGTTTGAGACTTTGGATGATACACAGTTTCAGAATGAATTAAGTAATTTGTCCTCACTCGTATTTAACATCAAGAAATTACTAGACCCAGTTACAAATGAAATTGTGATTGAAGGACATACAAAAGAAATTGAAACGGTATTAACAGAACTTTTTAGTTTAAATATAGTAATGGGCTCAGAAACTAATTTAATTAATCAATTATTAAACAAAGTTGATGAAAGCATAGTATTTACAGATGAAGAATTAACAGGAGTAAACTTTGTTAATGAGGCACCGTTGCTTTCTAAATTAATTGTAGATGGTTACGCTATATTTAAAAATGGTTTAACAGATGCGAATGAATTACTTACAAAATATTACTCGGATATGCAGTCTCTAGTTACTACTTCATCCGAATCTAGTTTCTTACAACAAGTTGTAAAAAAGATTTTAACTCATTATGGCAAAAATCTAGTAGAAACAAATAATGATTTAAAAGCAATTGTTAATTTTGATAATATAAACAATGTATCAAAAGCCAATTATAAGGCGGAGATGCTAAATCTATTGACTATATTAAAACAAGCAAGTACTTTAGGTATTCTAAGTGGAACCTTTGATTTATCAAATTCAAAAGGTTTAGGCGATTTTGTTAAATCGAGTGTTAATTGCTTACTAATTAAACCAAATCAGGGAGTATTCGTAAAATACATCTTTGATAAAGCTGGTATGAACTCATATTTAGGTACTTTGGGAATCACTCTAAGTTATGAGGTTGCGGACTGGTCAAAAGAAGCTGAAGCTTTAGGCAATGTGGTAGAATCTCTCAATACAATTACTAATCATACCTTCGATTTCTCACTTGTTATTGATAATCTTATGAACAATACAGAAGTAGTGGGATTAGGCGAATTACTCACCGCTTGGGATAAATCAAGCATCCTTTCTCCTATTCTATTTACTGTGCTTAAAAAAGGATTAAGCAGTGCAACTACTGGTTACTCAGTTACAATTGCATTTAGTGAAACTGAAAAAGCGAAGGTTCGATCCAATTCTTGGAGTGTTGAGGCAACTGCTATCACAAGTGTATTAAGTAAAGCTAAAACGCTCATTGATTCAGTAAATGAAAATATAACATCAATCGATGAAGCACAGGTAGTTCTATTGATGGAATCCGCTTCGAAAGGTCTTATTGCAACGAAGGCTTTAGATAACTTATTAAAACAAATGTTGGGGGATAGTTATACATTAGATTTGTCTACTCAAGAAAAAATGGGTGATGATGCAAATCAAAATTTAGTTAAAAATTTGATTTCTGCGGCAAAAGCAGCTTATGAGATATCGAATTCTACCTTTGATTTAACAAGTAAATCTTCTACAGAAAACTTACTTTCTGCACTATCTTTCCTTGGAACTCAAAAAGAAGAAGAAGTAATGCCTATTTTAGATAAAGTTGTAGATAATCAATCTGTATCTTTTTCGGATGTTTCTACAAGTGTTCCTTTACTACAAGAAGTTATTACTATTTATCAAGCAAGTGATCATCAAAGTTCCTTTTCAACTAGTGATATACCCGCAACAACACTTGAAAAAATTGATGCAAACACCTTTGCTTCCGCATTAATTAATCTACTAAAAATATATAAATAAGTAAAAAATAATAAAAGAGAAACAATTTGTTTCTCTTTTTGCTTTACTATTATTTCCTAGTGTATTCCTCAAGCGTTTCCATTTTTTTAAAATGATTATAAAAGGCTTTCACTAATTTTGGTATAAATAGTGAAAAATATAAGTAAAAAAGAGTTTTTTTAAGTAAACTTACTTGCAAAAAAAACAATTATTTGATAAAATAAGAAAGTAAAGTCATAACAAAAGAGGTGAATGTGATGGATTTTAATCTAATTTTATTAGTAGCAGGTTTGGGATTACTGTTTCTAATAATTTTGTGTGCACTTTGGGGCTTTTTAGGCGGCCTAAAAAGAGAACTCAGGTGTATCGCAGTTCTTCTCGTTTTGCTAGTACTTGCTTGGCTTATCTTTGGTGATCCAAAGATGATTTTAAACATGAAGGGTTCCCTTGTTACAACAATAAGTGGAATGCTTAATGTTACTCCTCAAGCAGGCTCATCACTTTGGGATGTAATTCTTGTCTTTGGACAAGGTATTATTCCTAATGGTGCTGAAATACTAGTTGAAGGGACAGAAACTTATACTCTCTTTTTCGAAGTCGTATCGGGGCTCCTTCGTTTTGTAGGACTTGCTTCTGCAACGATAGCAACATTTGTAATTGCACTGATTGTCAGGCTGATTACTCATATTGTTGAGTTGATTATACGTTCTAATCGAAAAAAGAAAAAAGCAGCGGAACCAGCTACGCAAGAAGTGGCAGAGACTTCGAAACAAGCTGATAGTTCGGTACTTATTTCAGAGGGAAAAGGTGGCATGGCGGATAGTGTTGTTTCGATTAAGAAACAAGATGTTCCAGAACGCATCAAAGGCAAACAACGTTGGTGGGGAGCTCTTGCTTCTTCACTAAAGGGTGCTTTTGTAGTAGTTTTATTAATGGCTCCTATTTCTGGAATTTGTTCTGTTTTAAGTGAAATTTCCCCAGCTTCAAGAGCAGCAATCTCGGATGCAATTGAAGGAAGTGGAGAAAATCGTAACCAAGGCAATCAACAAATGGCAACATCGAATTCAAATGGATTTAGCATGGATGTTATTTGGAACTTTGTAGATAGTTACGAATCGAGCGCACTTGGAAAAACAATTGATTGCTCTAAATATTTCTTCAAGAAATCATTTAGTCAAATGTTCTTTAACAGTGCATTAAAAATCGAAACAAAGAATGATAACATTGTTGTTTCCGATGAGTTAAAAGTATTTATTGATGCTATCAATAAACTTGAAGGTAACTTTGATTATAAAAACTTAACCACTGCTCAATTGAATGGTGCGTTAGATGCATTAAAATCATCTAAGTTATTAGTTGAAGTATTCCCAGTTGCAATTGAAGTTGCGGATAGTATTGATAAAGTTGAGTCAGTTTTAGTTGAAAGTGATTCTGAAAATGACTTTTTACGTCTTCGTTACAACGATTGGGCAACAGACTTACCTATTATTCTTGATGCGGTAAAGTATTGTTACCAATTAAATTTATTCGATAAAGATTTTAATTATTTAACAATGGATCCAACCATTTTAAAACAAATTACTAATCTTTTAACGGATACATCCTTTGTTAATCAAGTTCTCCCTATTGCAATTCAAGCAGGAGTTCATTTACCACAAGTAGAAGAACTAGTAGGAAAACTTGAAAAGAATCCGGATGTTACAGGAATTGAATGGAAAAAAGAATTAGCAACTCTTGTTGATTGTTACCAATCATTCCAAGAACTTGGAATTACAAGTTTATCAGGGTTTGATTTTAAGGCGTTCTTAAAAGAACAACTAGCTACAGATGAATCTGTTGATAAGTTAGTTAAAGTATTAAACAAAGCAACAGATTTAAAACTTCTTAATCAAGTGGTTTTGCCTCTCGGAGTTCAATTTGGTTTGAAAAACGATGCAATAAGCAAACAATTAGAAGCAGCTAATCAAATTGATACATTTAAACAATTAAAAACAATTGACCTTTCCGGTGATTTAAAGAAATGTTTAAATGTTGCAAAAGAATTATTAAAATTAGTTGATGTTGAATCAATTTTAAATGGAGCGTCAATTACTGATGCTATTGATTTATTCAAACTTGATGAATCAACTTTAAGAAAGGTTGCAAATGCCTTAGGCACAACAACTTTCCTTCCTAAACTTGCTACAATTGGAGCAAACGTAGGACTTTTATCTACCTCAAAAATTGGTATTACCGTAAATGACCTTGATTTAAGTAATTATGATTGGGTTGTTGAACTCAACAAAATAGTGGACATCTATGTAGAATTCAAAAAATTAGGCTTTACATCTATAAAAGATATTCAAGATTTAACTGGTTCTAAAGAAGTGGCGTTACCACTCATCAATGATTTATTCAATGATGAAACAAAGTATGCTGCTTTACAAAACATTGTAAATTACTTAGCAGAGACTCAAACATTTAGTGGTAATGCGGGAAAAATTCTTGCAAATTATCTTGAAAATTTCTTGAAATCAAAAGATATGCAGATATCTGATTTCGGACAAGGCGTTGATTTTACCGCAATTACTTCTGAAGAATGGAAAGAAGATTTAAATGCAGTATTAGATTCAGCAAAACTTGCTGCAGGAATTAATGCATTCGAAATGATTTTCTCAATTGGCAATATTGCAAATGTTGATATTTCATCGGCAAAAGCAACTTCAAGTATGAAGGCCATTGTAAGTCATTTATTAACATTAAACTTATTAGGAAATGATGAAACTAAATCAACTTATGCTCTTGCTGGATTAACTGTTTTTGGTTTCTTAACAAAAGACAACTTGATTGATTTATCAAATGTTATATGGGACAATGAAGTAACTACTATCAATAGTATTATTGATTTGTACCTACAAATGACAGGTTGTGAAGGCTTTGATGTATTACATTTAGGTGATAATTACGAAGCTTTACTTGAAAACGATGTATTCTTAGACTTAGTAGTAGATGCTCTTGATCGATTAGTTGATTCTAATTTAACTCTAGATTTACTTCCTACGATTATTGATAAATATGTTTTACCAAAACTTGATGAAGTAGATGATGATAACATTGGAAAAGATGTTATTGACAACTTAACATCTGAAGAAATGATTAAAGAAGTATCTAAATTAATTGATGCTGTTAAAGCTGCAGTTCGTTTAGGAGTTCTTAAGTTTGCTTCTTCCAAAGATATTCGTTCTATTGACTTAAAAAATACTGAGGATATGCAATTAATCGTTGAAACTATTTTCGACTCTAAGTTCATTAAGAACCATGAGGGCAAGATTATTCGTATTATTCTTAGATTAACAAACTTATTACAATTAGAACGTGGTGCATTAGAAGGAATTGATTATTCAAATGAAAAAGAAATTCTTGTATCATTCATTCAACAATTGTCACCTGTACTAAAGAGTGAAGATTTAACACTTATTGATGAAAACGGTCAGTTCTATTTTGATAAAGAGTTCTTTGCTAACAATGACAATTCAAATATGGTTATTGGTGCATTAGAGACTTTACTTGGAAAATATCAAGATGAAACTACAAAGGGATCTAATTTAGTTCCTGCTCTTCTTCCTGAAATATTAAAAGAATATGTTACTTTGGATAAATTCCCGATTGATACATTAGAAGGTCAAGTTGCATTACTTTTATTTATTGAGTTAAATCCTTATGAAATGACGGGTGAAGCTCTTGCTGATGATATAACTTCTATTGTTTATATTGCTAAACAAGCAGTTGCTATGGGTGGTTTAAAGTATCTAGCTGATGAGAATGTTGATTTATATGAAGATATTGATGAATTAAATTTAATCATAGACGCATTTAGTGGATTAAATGTTATTCAAGGTCATTCTGAGTATGTATTTGCGGTACTTGTTGGTTACATTAGTGCAAAGTTTGGTATTGAATTTTCGGTTGATCCAACAGAAATGAAAGTCGATTGGGCAAAAGATAAAGACAATATTAAAAAGGTATTAAATGATATAATTATACTTCTTCATGATAATAAATTATCAAAAGTTAAAGCAATTAAAGCGTTAATTACCTCAATAAAGTATACAAATAGCAACAATGATATTGAGAGTTTAAAAGGCATTATTGCACAATATATTACAAATGCAAATGTAACTCGTTTACTTGATATTGTAGATGAGGCTGTGAAAATTGAATGTCTTGATTCAGTAATTATTGTTGCTGCTCAATTAGGAATTTACTACTTAAATGAGTACGGCATTAATTTATCCGAGTTACTAGGATACGTTGATGATAAAGAATTAATCGATGATGTTCATACTATTCTTGATACACTAAAGATGGTTGTTAATGAAACTGAAATTTTAAATTACTATCATCATAATTTTAGTGAACCAGATGCAATTCCATCTGAAGAAGTTATCTTAAAAATTGTTGATAACATTTGGAATTTAAATTTGATTCAAGGTAATCAAGCATACATTGTAAATCGTGTATTAAAATTCGTTTTATACAACAGTAAAATATTAAGTGCTGAAGAATTATATCCTACACTTGTAGATTATGATAAAGAGTATGAAGTATTAAAACAATTAATCTCTTGGGCATATAAAGTACTTGTTACAAACAATCTTACAAATGTTCAACAAATTTATCGTTTAATTAATGATACATGGTATACAAATTATGTTGATTTCATTAATGATGGGAACGGCTATTTAATTAGCGAATTACTTCCAATTTTAGCAAATTCTCAATTTGTTAAGAATGCATCTACGCAATTACTTTCTTATGGTGTTGAAAAACTTGCTTCAACTGTTGATTTATCCTTCTTAAAAGATGTTACATCTGATGAATTAATGGAAGATATAAGAACACTTTCACCAATCATTAAAAAAGCAGTTGATTTTGGTGTAATGGATGTTATTACAGTTCAAAGACTTAATTCTATTGATACAAACTTATTAGGTGATATTGTTGAAGACTTACAAGGATTAAATCTTGTATCGAAACACTTTGATAAATTACTTTCTGCTGGTTGCAAAGTTGGCTTTGAAAAAATTTCTCTATTGAAAGATTTCTCAGTTACAGATAGTGATTTTGCGGGAGTGGAAGCTTCAAAAGAACTTGGATTATTAGCCGAGTGTATTAGAGATTTAGGACCTATCTTAAGTCATTCAAACTTAATATCTTTAACGGATGTATTATTATTTGTTGAAAATAAGGACTTCTTAAATGGAGCATTCTTAGATGAAACAAATACAAATGCCTTAATTGGTATTGCTGAAAAATTACTTCAAAGTAAGATTATTATTCCTCTTGCTACACAACTTGTATCTCTTGGAATTGATATCTTAAATAATGCGGGTTATGATATTTCCTTTGTTGAAGGGAAATTAACTTCACAACAAGTAATTGATGACTTATATACTCTACTTTATATGGCACGTCGTGCAGTAGATTTTGGTGTTCTTGATATGATTTTCTATCAAAAATCCAAAGAATTCGAAGCACTTCCATTAACAGATATTGTAGGAAAACTTGAAGAATTAAACATTTATACATTATGTAGAAATGGTTGGATTGATTTTGCTATTAAAGTACTCAATGAAAAGAAGAACTTAGGCCTTGAAGTTACAAGTGCTGATTTCGCTTCTGTAAATTGGGAGAATGATAATAAGTTATTACAACAATCTATTGAATTAATTGTTGAATTCACAAGAGTATCTAGTCTTGATACATACGAGAGAGTATTAGAATTTGTAAAGAACAAAGAATATAACGATCGTAGTTTCTATGTTGAAAATAGAGCAACAGCTGCTCTTGATGTAGTTGATTCTCTAGCTAACATTCAATTCGTTGGCGTTTTATTACCTACTGCTCTTACAAAAGGTGTTGATCTTGCTGTTAGTAAAGGCTTAGATATAAGCTTTGTTAAGGAATCCGCATCGGATAGTGCTCTTCTTGCATCGGATATTCATACAATTGTACGTATGGCTCGTTCTGCAATTAACTATGGTGTGATTGATTTCGTTCAATGGGGCGATATGTCAATCTATAAAAAAGAAGATTTATTAGCGATTGTTAAAGAATTAAGAAATCTTAATTTATTAACATCTTGTGAAAAAGAATGGATGAGTTTTGCGACAAACTATGTATTAAAACTTGCTAAACTTACGAATGTTGTTGTTGCAACACCTAGTATGTTTGAATCTGTTGATTTTGCAAAGGATAATGTATTACTTCAAAGCGTTGTATCTCAAGTTATTGAGTTACTTGTTACTTCTGATTTATCTACTTATTCAAGCATTAAGTCATTTATTGATAATAAAGGTTACAATGACAAAGAATTCTTCAATCAATACAAAGTTAATCGTATGTTACATATTGTAGATACTGCAATTGATATTAATACATTAAATGTATTATCAACTGAGTTCTTCAATTGGGGTATTGATTTAGTAATTTCTAAATATCAAGCTACTATTGATTTCGTAAAAGAAGAAAACTTAACAGATGCTGAATTAGTTAGTGATGTTCATACTTTAGTTCGTATGGGTCTTTCTGCTGTTAATGCTGGTGTTGTTGATTACTATCAAACAAGTGATATGGAATTAACATCAGATACTGCTACTTATATTAATGAAATTATTGCTGAAATAAACTCTTTAAACATCATTACTAAAGGTATGAATGATTGGATGGTTTATGCAACAAACTTCGTTTCTAAGAACTTCTTGAAGTATTATGTTTATGCTACAGAAGATACTTATGAGGGCGTTGACTGGACTGCTGAAAATGCTAATTTCCAACTTATTGTTACTAAATTAGTTCAAACTATTAATTCAATTGAATACAATTCAAGTAGTGTTGATTCTATAAAAGAATTATTAGCGTTTGTTCAAGATAGTCAAGCGTTAGCTAATTTAAATACTTATACTGAAACTGTTGCATTTAATGCTTTAGGTGCATTAGATTCCATTGGTGATATGCAAGTTGTTTCTGCAAATGCTAAGGGATTAATTAAGTATGGTGTTAAGTTTGCTAAAGATAAAGGTTATGATTTAACATTTATTAAAGATGAAAATTTAACTGGTGCTGAGTTATGTCAAGATATTCATAAGTTAGTTGAAATCGGTAGATTTGCAATAAGCTTTGGTGCCTTAGAACTTGCTCAAACAGGCAATATTGGGGAAATGAATTTTGCAGCATTAGATTCTCTTGTTGCTTCTATTCAAAAGTTAAATATCGTTTCAAAAGATAATGCGGGATTCGCAACATTTATTGCTAATCTTGGTGTTACTAAGTTCTTCAAAGACGATAAAGTTTATACTGTAGAAGATTATCAAGGAATTGATTGGGCTTTGGAAAATCAATTACTTCGTGATGCTATTAGTGAAATTCATCAAGGACTACTTATAAGAGGTATTACTTCTTTAAATGGCACAATTGATTACTTTAAATCATCTCTAACAAAAGAAAAGATTTCTAGTGAATTATTATCTTGGGTTGCTGATATTTTAGAACCAATTGCAAATATAAAGAGTATTCAAGTTGGTTATCCTGTTCTCGCTCGTTATGGAATGAAGATTGCAACTGAAAAAGGTTATGAAGTATCCTTCGTTCTTGATGGCTTAACAGATGAACAAATCTCTGTTGCATTATCTCAAGATTTATTAAGTTTAGTTGAGGTATTACGTGACGCAGCAACATTTGAAGTTGTTGAATTCGTATTCCAAGATGGCAGTTTGAATTATGATGAATGGGCTAAGTTAAATGATTTAGTTGACAGAGTACTTTCATTAAAGATTCTTGCTCATGATGATGCACAAAACAAGTTAATTGTATATGCTATGGAGAAGTTTGGAAATATTGACACAACAGGTGTTGATATGTCTGAGGTTAACTGGAAGCAAATTCGTGGAGGTCGTAAGACTGAAAATGAAATTGCAAGTATTCAATCTCTACTTTCTGAAGCAAAGACTTTCTTACAACGTCATAATTTAAATACTTTACAAGAAATTAAATCATTTGATTACAAGTCACTTGTAAAAGTAGATGCTACTACAAACTTAGATTTAACTTCCATTGCTAATATCTTAGATATTCTTGCTGATGATGCATTAGTAAGTGCGGTAGAATTTGCTGTTTCAAAGAAATTCTTTAGTGATCCTTCAATCGTTCGATTAGCTGGTTTACATGAGATTTATACAAGTTCTGATGAAATAACTTACGATTTACATTCTCTTGCAAATGCAATTCAAGCAGTTATTAACTTAGATGTTAACTCTTGGCTAAATGAGAAAGCATTGTATCCATTTGATAAAGCAAAGGATTTATGCGATATCGTAAATAACATTCTTGGTTTATTCTACTTTAACAATGAAAACCGTATTCATACTTTATTAAGCATGATTACAGTAGAAGGAACAAACTTAGGTGATTTAAATACTAAGAATATTAATTTAAAGATTGATGCTGCTAAATTATGTGAAATGATCCTTGATTTAACTTATATTGCACAAGATAGTGGATTCCCTATTAAGAGCAGTGAAGACTTAAATCAAATTACAATTTCCTTTAGTTGGTTATTCAGTGCGAATATCTTCAACAAGTTATTAGATGCTATTCAAAGTTTGATGGAAACTACAACTTACAAAGAAACAGGCGGAGCAATTTTACTTTGTGTGATTCCTGTTCTTAAAGGAACTTTACCTGAAATCTATGAAGCTCTTGATGTTGAAAATTTAACGGCTGAACAAATGGCAGATGACTTAAAGTCTCTACAAAATGCATTTGACGTTATTGTTGCATTGGATATTCCATCTGTAATCTCTAGTAAAAACTATGTTACAGAAGAAGTAAAGAAAGCAATTTTAGATGTTCTTACAAATGTAAAAGGCTTGAATTTATTATCTGGTGATCGTTACGCAAATTTATTAAATGCAGTTTACAATAAGTTTGTAGCTGGTAAGACAATTTTAAATCATGAATTCTCTGAAGGCGATTTTGCATTTAATGATATTATCTTTAGTGATGAGGTAACTTCTATTCAATCTATTGTTGAAAAGTGTTATCAAGTATTAAAGAATCTAAATGTCACAACAGAAGATGATGTTCTTGCATTAAAAGATAA
The DNA here is from genome assembly GCA_964474685.1 of uncultured Staphylococcaceae bacterium. GTDB lineage: Bacteria > Bacillota_I > Bacilli_A > ML615J-28 > CAG-313 > UBA1737. The sequence goes on from CAYYTE010000006.1 coordinate 29,122, forward strand.
GGTGGCAAATTATACAAGTATCGTAGATACGCTTGCTACTGGAGATAACTTACAACAATTATTAAATATTGTTAATACACTTGTTTCAATGAAACTTGTTTCACAAAATTCTCTTGCTTTATACAACGCGTTCTTATACCCAATGTTACAAGGAAAAGTAGATGAAGCATTTATTAACGTTAGTAATTACCCGGATGTTGAATCATTCACGCAAGATTTATATAAATTAGTTGAAATTGGATTTGACCTTGATGCTTTAAGCATTCTAGATATTCTTCAAAATAATACTATTATTTATGAACAAGTAGATGATTTACGTGCTTTATTAAATGATGTAGTTGATTTAAATTATATTCATTATAATCTTCAAGCTATTCTTGCTAAGTATGGATTTGATACAGTTATTGTTGATAATTTATCATTAGTAGAAGATGTTCAATTCATTATTGAAGCTTACAAGAGTCTAGTTCCAGCACTTAATGATCCATTAAATCCATATAAGACAATTAATTCATTTAAAGACAATAAGTTCAGTTGGAATTTGGTAAAAGAACTTGTTACAAAATATAAGTATAATGCTGTATATGCGGCAGAAGAACTTGTATTAACAAGTATTGCTACTGTTGTTGGTAAACCATTAGCTGTTAAAGTTATTAATTCTTTAACAACAACAAATCCAAAACTTTCTGATTTGTTTGCTACTTTAGCTATTAATGATACAAGCGATGCTGATTTCAAGGCAACTATTATTGTTCTTGCAAAAGAATTACGTAGAGCTGTTGATTTGGGATTAGTTGAAGCAATTGATTCTAAAGATTTTGTTCTTGTTGGTTTAGCACTTGAGACTCTTCATGTGGATGGTGTTTACACAAGCAATGGTGATTATGCACTTCGTTCTGAAATTGTTAATAAACTAATTAATGAAGTTGTTCATACTCCTGTTATTAATGGAAAATTAACTGATTTACTACAAAATGTCTTCACAATGTTAGATATTGATGTCAATGTAGCCGATGTAGATTTGACACAAATTAACTGGGAAGAAGATTTACCTAAGATTTATCAAGCAATTACTTATTTATCTGAAGGTTTATTAAACATTGAAGTAGAAACATTAAAAGATGCTAAAGAAACATTTAAGTTTAAAGATGCAGAAGCGGTTAAGAGTTATATTGCATCGCTTGCAAATCATAAAGAAGGTGTTTCAACATTAATTGATGCAATGAGTCAAATAGTTTCTACAACTTTATATTCTCAATCTATTTTACCTCTAATTTATAAATACGTAAAACCATCGTTAACAAAACTCCCAACATTTGTTAATTTCGATAGTTATACAACTACTACTATTTCTGAAGATTCCTTAGCAATTGCTCAATCTTTAAGAGCTGCTGTTGGTATTGAAGGATTAGGATTCTTCCAAGACTTCTATAAGGGTGAACAAAATTACGCTATAGATTTCAGTAAGGAAGAAATATCATTTATTCTTGATAAGGTTCTAACATTGAACTTTGTTAAAGACAACGAAAAACCATTATTAATTTATGCATTAGGCTTAGCAAAACAATATTTAACTTCTACTCCTGAAGATTTAAGTGAAATTATTGATTTACAAGCAGATGTTCCATCAATTATTAACTTCTACAAAGCATTAGCTGTTGAAGTGTTAATTCCTTCAACACTTGATTATGCATTACAATTTAATTCTGCTGCAGCAATTTTATCTAATGATGCTGCATTAGCTGGATTCTCTTTAGCCTTAAAGAAACTTGAAGGAACTACTATTTCTAAGGTTCTTATTCAAGAAGGATATGCTTTCACAAGCAAGACAATCCAACCTAAGAATGCACTTCTTGCTGGTTCAATTACTTCAGTAAATTATACTGATGCAGATTATATTCAAGATTTAGGTGCTATTTCTGACATTCTATATCAATTAAGTAAAATTGAATTCGTTGGTATTCTAAAGAAAACATCAGGTGGATTACTTGACGCAGTAGCTAACTCAGCAATTTTAAGTGCTGTTGAAAAACTTGCCTTTGTTTCTTTAAATAAAGCAGATTTACTTGCTGGTGCCTTGAATTTAGCTGGTTGTAAATTAGTTCAATCTTATGATGTTGAAGGTGTTGATTTAACAACTGAATTCACAATGTTAAAACAAATTAATGAAGAATTTGTTAATTTACTTGCTGAAAATGAAATTGTTTCAATTAGGGGATTAGTTCAATTCTTCACTCAAAACAAATTTAAACAAAAACGTTACTATACTGATTCTAACTTAGATAAACTTGGAAGTATTGTTATTACTCTTGCTGGTTCATCAATCCTTGAGAATACCGGTGTAAAAGTGTTAAAGCACTTTGCAGCAATGCCTCAATTTAGTGGAAAACTATCTGGTATTAATAATATCTTAAAGTTGAATCGTTATACAGATGAATCAATTACACAAGATTTAAAGGTTATTGGAACTCTTATTAAAGATGCTGCTTCAATTGGTGTAATGCCATTTGTAACAAACATTAATTCTGAATTTAACGCAACAGTTGCAACTGATGCTATGAATGTGTTCTTCAACGATATGAAAGATTCGAATTTCTTATCATTGTATGCGGGCGAATTAATTAATGTATTCTTATCAGCTTATAATATTCCAACAACGAATATTGATTATAAGACTCTTGATTGGTCTCTTGAAGTAGATAGTGTTAAGAACATAATTGTTCCTGCATTAGTATTACTTAATGAAGCAGATGTATTTACAATACCTCAATTAAAGACTTTCATTAAATCCTTTACTGGATTAAATGCAAATGCACTTATTAAGAAAGTTGCTCAAACATTAAAGACTGTAAATGGTGAATACATCCTTCAAGCAATTGATGGAGTTGCTAGTAGCAATTTAGCAGATCAATTAAGCCTTGCAGTTTATAACCGTATCCAACCTAAACTTGTAAACAAATTAGGTGCATTCTTTGATTTAACAGATTATACACTTGAAATGATTACACAAGATATGAATAAGGTTGCTACAATTGCTCGTAACTTGTACAATTCTGGAATTCATCATTCAATTCTTGAATCGGCAGAAATTAACGATAATTGTGTTCCGTTTATTCAAGATGTTATTCGTGACGTTGCTTCCTTAAATGTACTTGAATTAAAGTTGGTTGATTTACCAAGCTTCCTTGGAAAACTTGTTCCATCTATTGATTTCTCTACGCTTGATTTAAGCACTGTTGACCTTCAAGCGGATGGTGAAAAGATTGCTGATCTGGTACAACAATATGTAAATGTTGTTCGTATTACGGATAATTTGAAGTTTAAACTTCCTATGCTAGGCAATACTGCTCTTGCAGATAATGCTGTTGCAGTTTATGATGGTATTTTACCTACTTCAATTATTCAATCCGTATTCCCTTGGGCCTACAATACATTTGCTAAGAAATTCGTAAACAAAGTTGCATCCCTTGTAAAAGGACATTCATTAATTTCAACAAATGAAGATGTAATGGGACTTGCAGAAGACATTTCTACTGCTTTACATAGTATGATCAATATGGGTGTGTTTAGTAATTCTGGTATTGATTTTACAAAGACAATGGAAGCAAAGAATATTGTTAATGTATTCTTTAACTCAATTCAAACTGCTTCTAAATTTAAGAACTTTGTATATTATATTGTAAATCGTGTGAACTATATTGGAATTGTTCCATTCACTTATGAAGGAATTGATTCTAAGACAGAGATCACTGCAATTAATTCTTTAATCAAATCAGTATCTTCAGCAGCAACTACTTGTAGTGCTCTATTTGCTGGTGATTATGGTCAAATTGCAAATGCGGATGTTCAACAAGCTTTAACAGATGTTGTTTCTAAAGCAGTTGATTCTACAATTGTTGGTCAATTAGTACTTCCTGTATTAAGTGGTGCAAGTAAGTTCATAACTCATAAATACTATACAATTGATTTATTTGAAAATGTTACAAACGAAACACTCGTATCGAACATTTTGCCAGATGTTTATAAGTTTGTTGAATATGCTTCAACTCTTGGAGTATTCACAAATAATATAAACTTTGCTGATGTTGATACAATGAAAAAGATTGTTTCTCTTGTTGTTAATTCTTCATTAACAAAAGATTATTGTGACGATTTAGTTTACTTCGGACTTGAAGCTGGATTACAAATAGATGATTCTGTAATTGACTTATCTTCCGTTGTATTTACTGATGAAGAAATATATATCAATAATTTCTTAACTGCTGCACAAGATGCGTTAACACTTGAAGGAATAGATTTCAAAAATCTTGCAACTCTTAAAAATGATGCTTTCTTATCAAAGATTTCAGATGCTTTCCCTAATTTAAATTCATCTAAATTACTTAAGGCAATCATCAAACCTGTTCTTCAAAAGCTTGTAGCTAAGATTCCTGATGCTCAAGCTGAATTACGTGCGTTTATTCAAGATCGTTTCGCTGATTCTTTGTATGATTCTGATGCTATCATGGAGGATTACGGTTCAATTGAAGGATTATTAAATGACATTAGTAATGCTGGATTCTTCACATATGGTATGGATAATTTCAAAGAGTTCAAGTTTGATGCAGTACAAAGTCTTATCGGTAGAGTATTCAATTTACGCTTAGTTCTAAATCATGAAGCTTATTTTATGACATCTGTTAAGGGATTAATTCCATTCATCAAAGATCAAACAATTGATTTCACGCTCGTAACAAATTGGTCAAATGAGGTATCTTCTCTTATTAATACCGTTGGTTCTTTAGGCAAATTATTAAAGAATGCAGATTTTGATTTCAATAATTTAACTATTGAAATGGTTACAAAAGCAACAGTTAAACCTGATTTAATTGATGCTATTGATAAAGCATCTAGTTCAGAAATACTTGCTCAAATTATACCTACTCTTTATAACGATAAAGTTGCTCCTCTAGTGGACGCGCAATTAGATGGTATTTCTACTGTTATTGATTTCACTGATCCGACATTTACATCGGACAAGTGGGCAGCTGAGTTTGATCGTTTGTTATCAGTTGGTACAATCGTTATAACAACTCCTATCACTGTACAAAGTGTAATTGATGCATTAAAGTTAATCTTTGGTTATACGAATGAATCTGATATTCATATTAGTGGATTCTATTCAATTCAAACAGAAGCAAAGTATAAAGAATTCTTTGATTTAATTACATCATCTTCTATGTTTACTTTACCAGATAGTATCATTATTGATTCTAGTAAGGTTTCAGCGGATGGAGCATGGTCTTGGACAAAGGAAATCGATACAATTCTTGCTATGTTTAAGTCTTTAGGTGCATTTGAACCATTAACTACACCTCTTGCGAATGTTGATTTGAATTCTATTTACGAATCTCTTGAATTCAATGCTATTAATGCTACATTAAATAATATGAACGAGGCTCGTTCAATACGTTCTAGTCTTGTAATATTTATTGTTAATGCTATTAATGCAAACTCATCTTTAGGTAGTGATATGTCACTTGCTAAATTTGAATCTGATTGGTTCAAAGAGCAATATACAGTTACTGCTGGTGTTACAAGTGTTACTACAATGAAGTCTGTTTCTGAATGGACTCCGGTATTATCATCTCTTGCTCGCTTAATGTCAACAGCATTTAAATTAGACTTAATGAATGGCCTTGATTTCAAGACTTGTGAATTAGGATTAAGTTATGTTGGTGATTTAGACAGTGGATTTACTACAGATAATGTTGGTTTGATGCAAGCTCTTCAATTGATTAATATTTGTAAATTATTTGATATTGTTCAACTTGAAACAGTTCTTAAGAACTATGTATTAACAAATATGGGCTATCAAACTGGTACAATGGGTACTGCTACTGAAGTTCAATGGAACGAAGAAATTGTATATTTAACATTAGCAATTGATGTATTAAGATCCAATGGTTTATTTGGCGCAACAAATCCTGCAGATATTTTAAGTTCATTATCAGTAGCTAGTATTGAAAACATTTTAAATTCAATTAATAATTCTGTTCTATTAAGACAAATGCTTGCAGATATTACTTATGATGCTTTAGTTAGTGTTGGCATGGAAGATTGGGCAAGTGATTGGTTGAAGAACCAATTAAGTGATTCTAATGGTACTCATGTTGGCGATAAAGCTGAATGGACTGCTGAAATTCCAGTTCTATCGAAACTAATCACCACTGCGACTTTTGTAGGTCTAACTTCTGGAACAATTAATTTTGAAACTATTGCCTTAGGACAAACTTATGCGGGAGATCTTGAGGACAACTTTACAACAGACAATATTGGTTTGAAACAAGTATTCTTGTTAATTAATAAATCTAAATCATTAAAGATTTCTCAATTAGAGGTTGTGCTTTCTGATTATGTTTCAACGAATATGAATTATAAGATTGGTACTATGGGTTTAGCAAATGAAGCTAGCTGGAACGATGAGATTGATTATTTAATTAATGCAATTGATATTTTAAGAACAGCTAATTTATTTGATTCTACATTAGATCCTGCGGATACTTTATGTGGTTTACCTTCTAGTAATATTCAAGATATTTTATATTCAATTAACGAATCTATTCTATTAAGACAAATGCTTGCAGATATTACATATGGTGCTTTAGTTAGTGGTGGTATGGAAAATTGGGCAAGTGATTGGTTGGAGAATCAATTATCAGATGTAAATGGTCCACATGTTGGTACTTATTCTGAGTGGCATGGTGAAATTCTTTATCTTGCTAACTTAATTGCTGCAACAAATGCTTTAGGACTTAACAATGCGGCTATTGATTATAAGACTATTAATTTAGGGTTATCTTATACTGGTGATTTAGAAGACAACTTTACTACAACGAATATTGGTTTAAAACAAGTATTATCATTAATTGTTTTAACTTCATCATTAAAAATTGAACAATTAGAAACCGAATTAGGTACTTATATTCAAACGTCTACCGGTTATACAATTAGTTCTATTGCTGGTGCTAGTGATACTGAATGGTTATCTGAAATTTCAGCAATCATTGAAGTATTAGATGATTTAAGACATTATAACTTACTTGATGGAACTACTGTTGAAACTTTAAATTCATTAACAAGTCCTCAAATCAGCGAAGTTCTAAGTTCTTACAACAATTCTAGGTTATTTAGATCAATTTTACCTTCCATGGTAAATGACGCAATTATTTCTGCGAATATGGATGCTTGGGTTGATCCTTGGTTAACAAATCAAATCGGTGGAACAATTGAATCAAAAGAAAACTGGGCTGCTGAGATGATTAATCTTGCTACTATTATTGACATTGGAAGTGACTTAGCATTAAATTCCCTTGATATAGCTACTATGACAGATTCGACTATTACTTCATTGAATATCGTATTAAAATCTGTTGCAGCATCAAAGATTTTCAAAATAACTCCACTAGTTACTTTGATAAGTGATCATTTAACTACTATGGGTGTTGCAGGTGTTACTTTACATGAAGCAGATGTAACCAACTGGGATACTGAAATTGAATTATTATTTGGTACTGGTGGTCTTATTAAAGATGTTAAGAATGTTGCATTTGATGCCTCTGTATTTACAGACACTACAAAACGTGGCAATCTTGCGACTGTGCTTAATAAAATGGATACTTCTCAATTATTAAGTGGTACAGTTAACAGCATGCTTAGAGCAGCTGTAGCAAACTCTGATTATTCTTCATTATTACCTGATACTTATTTGACAGACACTTTACTTGATACGGTTACAGATTGGGATTTAGAACTTAATGCGATTGGATCATTTAACCCATTAGGTCTTCAAACCGCCGCAACTTTCGGATTGATGTCAAATTCTAAGATTATGAAAGATATGAGAGATACCGCCATTAATGCATATCTAGTTGTTGAACTATTTGCAGATACAGGAAAAACACTTTATTCCTTCGTTGTTATCACTGATGAGATGGTTGATGCAGTTTCTTCTAGAGATTGGACAACAGAAATTAACAGTATTACTCAACAGGAAACATTAATGAGTGAAAATACTGCATATCGAGTAAATGATGCTCATGATCTTTATGATTCAAATCACTATTTAATGGCCTATGTTACTGCCGCAATTAAAACTCAATATGGGTATTAATTATTAGTCAATAGTCCTTTGGTAGATTCGTCTACTGAAGGACTATTTTTTATTTTCAGTACGTTCTATTTGACATTTCGACTTCATTTTGATATACTATGATAGTATAAAAATCTTACTATGGTTACGAATGATACAAAACCATGGCGGAAGGAGAAAAAAATGAAAAAAGGAATTCATCCAGAGTATTACAAAACTACTGTTGTATGTGTATCTTGTGGTGCTACTTTTGAAACTGGTTCAACTAAGAAAGATATTCGTGTTGATACTTGTTCAAAATGCCATCCATTCTATACAGGTGAGCAGAAGTTTATTCAAGCGGCGGGAAGAGTCGATCGTTTCAATAAAAGGGTTGCTAAAGCACAACCTAAGACAGAAAAGTAAAATTAGCCTCCGGATTGGAGGCTTTTTTTTAAATTAAAGGAGGAAGTTAAGTGATAATATCCGGAAAAGAAATATGTCAAACCTATGGCACAAAGATTCTTTTTGATGGGCTTTCTTTTGTTGTAGAACAAAATGATAAGATTGGCATTCTAGGAGTGAATGGTAGTGGCAAGACGACCTTCTTAAAAGCTATTGTTGGATTAACTCACTTAGACAAGGGCATAATTTATAGAGAGCCGAATCTTACAATTTCCTATTTACCACAAAATCCTGTATTTAAAGATACTCTTAGTTTCAAAGAAGCTGTTAAAGAAAAATGTAATAAATCACCGGATTATGAAATTGAAGCAATGCTCAATCGGTTTGGATTAACAAACTATGATAAGCAAGTTAGTGGTGCTTCTGGTGGAGAGTTAAAAAGATTAGCTTTGGTAATATCTCTTTTAATTAAAAGTGATGTTTTAGTTTTGGATGAACCGACCAATCATTTAGATATCTGGATGATAGCTTATTTAGAAAACTTTTTGAAAAAATATACAAAAACCCTAATTCTAGTTACCCATGATAGGTACTTTCTAGAAAGGGTAACTGACACCATATGGGAATTTGATTACCACGTTTTACAAGTTTATAATGGGAACTTTAAATCTTATCTACAAGAAAAGATTCTTAGGATGAATGATAAAATTGCAAACTATAGAAAGATGCAATCCTTACTTAAAAAGGAAGCCATCTGGGCTGCATTGAACCCCCAAGCACGAAGTACAAAGTCAGTTGAAAGAACTGCTCGTTTTAATCAATTGGAACAAGATACTTCAACTTTGAATAAAATGATTCATGAAAGGGATAGTAAGATCCAATTTTCTTCCTCAACTTCCTATTTAGGGAAAAAGGTTTTAGAAATAGATAATCTTTCTATGACAATTGAAAATAAAGTATTATTTAAAGATTTTAATTATTTTATGAAAAGATATGACCGAGTTGGCATAGTTGGAAAAAATGGATGTGGGAAATCTACATTATTTCGTCTAATTATTAAAGACATTACTCCAGATACTGGTACTATTGTTATTGGTGATACCGTAAAAATTGGCTATTTTTCTCAGAATGCCTTAGAGATGGACAATAACGAATTAATAATCGATTATATTAAAGACTTCGGGGAGTATGTAGATACTATCGATGGGAGGATAAGTGCATCGCAACTTCTTGAAAATTACTTATTTCCCGCATCTCTTCAACATCAATTAATAAAGACCTTATCAGGTGGTGAAAAAAGAAGATTACAACTCGTAGCTTTACTCATTCAATCGCCGAATGTATTATTACTGGATGAACCTACAAATGACTTGGATATTGAGACAATTGAAATCCTTGAAAATTATTTGGAATCTTTTAAGGGCGCTGTTATGGTTGTGAGTCACGATCGATATTTTCTTGATAAAGTATGTGATCACTACTTATTGTTTCAAAATGAAACAATTAAAGATTATCAAATGAGTGTGGAAAAATTACTTGCTAATTATACTGAAGAAGTAATTGTTAAGCCGGTTATAACAAAAACATTAGTAAACATACCTCGTTTTACCTCTCGTGAAAAAAAAGAATATGACAATATGCTCGATTTAATTCAAAAAGAAGAAGATGACATTGCATCACTAGACAAAGAGATTTCACTAGTTACAACGGACTATCAAAAACTAATGAAACTAAATGAAGAAAAAAAAGAGAAACAAGAAAAACTAGACGAAACATTAAAAAGATATATATATTTAGATGGAATAAATGATGCTATTAATGAATATCGTGCAAATAAAAAAGCATGAAGAAAGAGGAATATATGATAAATGTAAAAAGTTTTTTTGATTTTATGAATGAATCTATAACACCCTATCATGCGGTTAAGAATGTTGAAGAAATACTTCTTCAAAATGGATTTATTGAACTATTTGAAAATGAAGTTTGGAAACTAGACGCGAACAAAAAGTATTATGTAAAAAGAGATGATACGAGCATTATTGCGTTTTATGGGAATAATCCAATAAACCCTTCCTGTCATATCATTGCGAGTCATTGTGACTCTCCTTGCTTAATGATTAAACCTAAGCCTATTCTTTCTCGTCCAGGTTATGTGAGACTAAATGTAGAAACCTATGGGGGAATGATTATGTCTACTTGGTTGGATAAACCATTAGGAATTGCGGGGAGAGTTATTGTAGAAACATCCAATAATACAATTGAAACAAAACTTGTTAAACTTAGTAAGTCTGTTGTAATACCGAATGTTGCAATTCACTTTAATCGAACAATTAATACATCATTTGCCATTAATCCACAAGTAGACTTATTACCACTTTTAGGAAGTAATGAAAATAAGTTTAATGAGGAGTTAGAGAATGAAGTAGATCATCAAAAAATCGTTTCTTATGATTTATTCCTATATAATAAGGAGGAAGCGGGGTTTGCTGGATTAGAGGATGAATATATTACATCAAGTAGAATTGATGATTTAGAGTGTGTTTATACGTCTTTATGTGGTTTTATAGAGAATGTTTCAAAATCAAATAATACAAATATTTTAGCAATATTTAATAATGAAGAAGTGGGTAGTTTATCAATGGCTGGTGCTGACTCGACTTTACTTGGAGACGTTATTCATAGGATTAGTGATTCTTATTCTTTAGATTATATAAGGCTTTTAAATAACTCCATGATTCTATCAGCTGACAATGCTCATGCAGTTCATCCTGCTCACCCTGAATACACCGATGATGTGAATGCTGTTTATATGAATAAAGGCCTTGTTATTAAAAGACAAGCGGGACTTCGCTACACAACAAATGCTAGGAGTGAAGGGATATTAAGATTCCTGTTAGATTCGGAAAAAATCCCATATCAATTATTTACAAATAGGTCTAATATTTTAGGAGGAAGCACGCTTGGAGCAATCAATCAGCGTCATCTTAGTATCTTATCCTGTGATGTGGGTCTTGCTCAACTTGCTATGCATTCTTCTCTAGAGACTGCTGGTAGTAAGGATATCGAGTATGCAATTTCAGCTTTTTCCAAATTCTACAACACTAGTTTTATTATTCGTAATTCTAAGGTAGAATTTTCAAAGTAAACAAGGAAGTGTTTATTAAAGGGGACTTTAGTAAACACTTTTTTTACCGATTATCTTTCTAATTATAAGAAAA